>JBEKPQ010000018.1:0-51726 GCA_049520575.1 Thermodesulfobacteriota bacterium
CCTACTGTTCGACAGAGTCAGCGGATCTCCTCCTGAGATCAGAATATCCCTGATCTTCGGCTTATCCGAATCAGCATTCTCCGTGTTGAATTTGGCAATGTAGTCGATTGCCCTGTCAATTTGGCTGAGAGTGGGATTCCGCGTTGGGTCTCCGATCTTTCGTTTTCGCGTGCAGAATCTGCAGTACATCGCGCATTCATTCGAAACGAGGAGCAGAACTCGATCAGGATATCGGCGCACAATCAGTTCAATGGGAGAATACCTCTCTTCGCTCAATGGGTCCTCTTCAAGATTGGCATATCTTCTCAATTCTTTTGGATCAGGAATCGACTGCTTCCATATGGGATCTCCTTCGGCCTCGATCAGGCTCCGATAGTATTCATTGACCTTCATCGGATACTGCCTTATCACGTCAGCAACACCGGCGTTGACCCTTATACCCTTCTCGTCTTCTGCCCACTGCTTCAGAGACCTGAACGAAGCAATGATCTCAGGTTTCTTGGGGTTTGAGTTTTCCATTGGCAGTTATCCTCTCCAACCAGATGTACAAATGGCTCGTGAATGAAGGCGTTCAATCGTAAACACCATGCTATTATCTCTGTATTGATGATACCGCAGACACTCTCTTGTGTCTATCCCTAAACCAATAATTATTTTGTAGCACTTTTGTGCAAGAGCGTGCCGTCTTTTTTGCCATAGAGATTGGATCGGTAACAGGAAGCAAGATTTGCCGGATAGGCCATCTTCAAGATTAATATACTCTGACCCTATTTTCCGACATCTTACTGCGAAGCACTGAGAAATGTATTGATTGCATTTCCGGTTTGGACTGTGATAACTTTATTACTTAATGAATACAGCTAAATATTAGGCATAAAAATGAAAACATCCCCTCTCTTTTCCGCTGATTATAATAAACTATCGGCAGCGGCGCTGGAAACAGCACTGCATCATGTAGCGGCATATAAGAATTGGCAGGCATTGGATTCCGGTTCATCGGCTCCTATTGACCAACGTTTCCGCGCCATGCCGACCATTTCCAAACAGGATCTGCGAAAGCACACCTGGCGTAACTTTATTCCCGAAGATATGGATATCAATGCCGCGCTTAAAGCGGATACAGTGAAACTTGTCCCCACCAGTGGTACTATGAGTGAACAGGTTTTAAATGTCTGGTATCAGCCCTGGTGGGACGCAGCGGAAGCGGCATCGTGGCGCTACAATTCCTGCACGGCGGCATTAGATCTTGGTAAACACCGGGAAGCCATTCTCACCAGCCCATTGAATACCGGCGTCCTGGCTGAAACTAGTTTACTGACATTGGAGGAACGCTCGCGCGGCCGTTTTCTCTATCTTAATGAAAAAATCAATCCGTCATTATGGAACGATCAACTAATAGAGCGCATTATTGGGGAGTTGGAAATATTCCAACCGGTTGTGTTGGAAGCAAACCCCTCCTATCTCGCTTACGTTGCCCGTTTTGCCTACAGGCATCATCTTAATGTATTTCAGCCGCCGGTGATTATTTTTACCTATGAAAATCCGGGCCTCCTGGCCCGAAAACAAATCCGCAGAGTTTTCCGCTCCCCACTTGTCAGTTCCTACGGATCAACTGAAGTAGGATATGCGTTAATGGAATGTGAACAGGGGAAACTCCATCAGGTTTCGGACTTTTGCCGGATTGATCTGGAATTTATGCGGCCTGAATACGGATATCCTAATATCGGAAGGTTGCTGCTGACAACGCTTACCAATCCCTGGCGATCATTAATCAGATTTGATGTGGGCGATTTGGTGCAGATCGATCGCTCAGGCATTTGTCAATGTGGCCGCAATGACGGATATATCTGTAAAGAAGTTGCCGGACGAACGGCTGACCTTACCTATACAACGGATCATTATCCTATAACCACGGCCATGGTTGAATCTATTATCAATAGACTGGAATCTGTTGCCGACTATCAAGTCTTTCAACGGGAAGACATTTATCATGTCCATATAGTTCTTGAGGAAACTGCCGATGCTTCTCATACACTGGCCGAAGAAATAATCGGGAGCTTATTGCCGTTATATGGAAAGAGAGCTGTCATCAAAGTTCATTTTGTGCCGGAAATTGCCGCCGGACTATCCGGTAAATACCGCCGGACACGCTCGGATATCGAACCGGACTATGATAGACTTTTTGTCAAGGAGGCAACGGCATGATTAAATCAAAACCTGCCGATATTTTTTTACTTGCCGGAGGCATGCAGTCGAAAAACAATAAAAAAATACTTGCCGGAGCACTTGCCCTAACTAAAAAAGAAACTCCCAACGTTGCTTATATCGGCACAGCCAGCGGTGACAACAAAGATTTCTTTTTGAGGTTAAGTCAACTCATTAGGGCTGCCGGCGCCGGAAAGGTTAGTCTTGTCCCCATCGTACGGCGATTTGATCCGGATAAAGCCCGGGATATTCTGCTCTCGAGTGATGTTGTCTTTATCAGCGGCGGCGATGTGTATGTGGGAATGAAATATTTACACAGTAGAAAACTCGTTTCCTTTTTTATGGAAATCTATGATCGAGGAAATATTTTCTGCGGCATTTCCGCCGGAGCAATTATGCTTGGCCGCAGTTGGATACACTGGCCTGATCCGGATGATGACGACACAGTCGAACTTTTTGATTGTCTTGGATTTGCGCCGCTGCTTTGCGATGTCCATGGGGAAGAAGACAACTGGGTGGAACTGAAAAGATTGCTTGGTTTCTTCCCGCAAGGTACAGCCGGTTACGGCATCCCGGCCAATGGCGCACTGCGGGTTGCCCCGGACGGCAAAATCACGCCTATCGGTTCTGCACCGGTACGGTTTATCAAAAAGGGTGTTGACATAATAATTGTTAATAATGCCATATAATCACATTACCCCCTTGACCTGCCCCCGATATTTGTACAGCATATTAAGTTAGAGTTCAGCCTTTTTTTGATTATTTCCGATTGAAATGCTGTGTGAATTGGGAAAATAAGGAAAACAACATTTCAGGAAGTAGTTCCCAAGTTTCCTCGAAAATTGCCTCACTGCACCGAATTCAAATGTTACACCTACAACTGTTCTGAAGTGGTCGTTCCAAAAATTAACGATTACGAATAGAAATATGGAAGAAAAGGCCGGACTGCCCAGACCTTGACCCTGAGGTGTCAAGTGTCATCGCTCCTTTTTGGGACATTGCTGTCTCCTTCATTTGGGCTAACTCAGAGCTTATCACCTTGTCCAATTTTTGGGGACCACCTCAGTATAAGACCTTTAATGGTCAAGATTAAAGTCGTGACTCCGTTTTCTCAGGTATTACTCTAAAGATGGATCTCCATCTTTAAATCCAATGGAAAAGTGTGTCCCGTTACAAAATGGCTTATTATTTGATTTTCCGCAACGGCATAATGTTACACGATTTCTTTTCTCGTATATAGTTCCATTTGCTAATTCTATTGGAATATTACCTTTTACCCAGAGAGGCCCACTGATTTTTCGATACGGTGCTTCTGTCAAACTGATAGAAGGTTCAAATTTTGGTTCAATCGGTTTTCCAGTATTTTTATCCCATGCAACCAGTCTCCTTGACGGACAATCACAAGCTTCCTCGATTGCAATCTCTTTTAATTTTGGGTCGTCTGATTTTTTTGTAAGCTTCCAGGTACCCCCCGAGCGGTGACAACACCTTGCAGTTGCACAAAAATTTTCAGCATCAATCATTACGAGATTTGGTCCTGTTATTGTTTCAGCTTGGTCAATATAATTTTTTTGGTCCGCAGCTTCAGTTCCATCAAAACCTATGTTTGTATGAGTTCCATCACAGTACGGTTTATTTTTTGACTAACCGCATCGGCATAGTGCATATGTTTCCTCTATAGGATACTCCCCAACCCGTTCTCATTTTTGAGGAATTCCATCTTTGTCGGCCACTACGATTTCTTTGGCTAAAGGTATTGCACCTGAAACAAGATAAGGGCCATCTTTTAGTATTTTTACTTCTTTTCAGTATCTTTTTCCATAATCTTCCTCACTTTCATTTGTATTAAAAAGAATATTAGGCCAGATCTTCTGAAATCTTACATGAATCTATCATTTCCACCAAGTCTTTTTCATCCAATCCTCTTCCAGCAATCCCATCCAATCGTTTTGCAATCTTACCATTTTTAAAAAAAATCACCGTTGGTACTACCTTGATAGAATAGTTTTTTGCACAACTTTCAATTTCATCTGTTAAAACACGGCACAAATTATTTTCATTATTCTCGGAATATTTTTCGAAAATCGGCAGAAACCTTCGCGAGTAAGGACACCATGAAGTATAAAAAAGAACTAATAGGCGTGGGTACTCGCTCAACATCTTATCAAGATCAGACTCGCTTTCAATGATTTTACTCATCACAAACTTCCTGCTCCAGCGTTACTTATTTAGTAAGCACAACATGTGGTCAGATGCCCTCCTACTGATTAATTATATTATATGCAGGAAACAGGGTAACGTCAATTGTTCTGTAACAACCTAAAATTCCTTTATGTTTGATAAGAAATTTTTTTTGATGAAAAAATATAAGGAAAGAAAAAGCATGGGCAAGGAGAAAAGAGGGAGGAAAACAGGGGAGGTCGAGTAATCCGAGGAAATCCCAACATCCTGATTATAGATAGGAACCTGGGAACCCGATGAGTTGATCTGAAGTTCAAAGGCGTCAGGTGGGGTCGTTTATGGCTTTTGTGCCTCTTTTTTTGAACCTTGATCAGCATACCTTGGGAATCCCTTCTAAAACACCACCGGCAATTTCTCGGGTCTTAACAGAGATGGTATGACACAATAGGCAGGATTTCTCGGGGGGTCCTACCCCTATTTCCCGAAAGGACAAACAGGGAAGCGGCAGTCGGAGCAGTTACGGCAGAGGCCGCCGTGGCCCATGGCGGCGATTTCTTTTTTTGTGGGTTCCTCCCCGGCCATGATCAAGGGCAGAATCAGATCGAACAGGGTGATCTGGTGGTAAAAGACACAGGCCGGAAGACCCAGTATGGGGATATCCTTTAGTCGGGCATAGAGGAACATGGCCCCAGGCAATACCGGTGTACCGTAAAAAATAATTCTGGCCCCTGCTCGCCGAATGCCTTTTCGGGTGACGTCGTCCGGATCGATGGACAATCCTCCGGTGACAACGATCAGGGTGCAACCCGAATCCATCATGGTTTTAACGGCCCCGGCAATGATGGAAACCTTGTCCGGGACAATCTCTTTCCTGATGATTTGACAGCCGTTAGCCTCCAATTTATTGCCGATGCATTTTTCAAAACCGTCTTGAGTCCGGCCCTTAACAAATTCCGATCCGGTCACGACCACTCCGACCTTTTTTTTCATAAAAGGCTTGATGGAAACCACCGGCCCTGATCGGGAACAGATCGTTTCCGCCCGGAGGATGCTATTTTTATCTATGGTCAGAGGGATAATCCGCGTAGCGGCTACCGTATCCCCGGCCGTACAGGTTGTATTATTATGGAGGGTAGATACAATGATATCGGGAATTAAATTGATCCGATGGAGTTCCGGAACCCGGATTTTGAGCAAACCGGAAATTTGGGCAATCAGACTGATTTTTCCTTCCGACGGCCCTTGAAAGGAAAGGTGTTTGCCCTTCAGGGCTTCCGCCAGCCTTCCTGCTGCATCATTTTCATGAAGGTGCCCATGAGGAATCTCCAGAACAAAAATATTTTCCTTTCCCATATCCAGCAGGGCCGGGATGTCTTCCGGTTGAATGATATGGCCCTTCTTGAAAGCAGGGCCCTTGGATTGACCGGGGATGATGCGGGTCAGATCATGGCCCAGGACCATACCGACTGCTTTTTGAACCTTCACTTTTTTCAATTCATATCTTTCCTTTTCTTCTCACACTGGGAACGAATGAAGCCTTTTTACTATGTAAATATATAACAGATATTTCCCGCGGGGTCTAATGGAATCTAAAAAGATCGGGCCATTTTTATTACAAAATTGTTGTTTTACTGTTTTCCCTGTGTTATGGTGAATTTTATGCTGAAAGGAGAACCGTTTGAAGGAATCTTTTTTCAAAAATAAGGGAATGGAAAATTCCCCCTATGTGCGGGAGGTGTATTGCCTCTATGAGATTGCCAAGGCCCTGAATGCCTCCCTGGACCTGACCAAATCTTTGCAAGAGATTCTGGGTATCATTTCTAAATTGCTTGGGATGCGGCGGGCCACCCTGACCATCCTGAATCCGGACACCTCGGAGATATCCATTGAAGTGGCCCACGATCTCTCTCCCGAGGCCAAACGGCGGGGCAAATACCGCTTGGGCGAGGGAGTTACCGGGCGGGTGGTTCAAACCGGAGAACCGGCTATTATCCCCAAGATCAGCGAAGAGCCCATGTTTTTAAACCGCACCCGGACGCGCAAGGAATTGGACAAACATAATATCTCTTTCATCTGTGTGCCGATTAAAATCGGGAAAAATACCATCGGGGCCTTGAGTGTCGATCGGTTGTTTTCCAACGAGATCGCCCTGAAAGAGGATCTGCGCTTCCTGACCATCATTGCCGCCTTGATCGCCGAGACGGTCAAAAAGGTCCAATATCTGAATCGGGAAAAGGAACAGCTCTTAGATGAAAATATCCGGCTCAAAAAAGAATTGACTGAAAAATATCAGGTCGAAAATATCATCGGCACCAGCCGTCTGATGAGGGAAGTCTATGGGATGATCCATAAGGTGGCTAAAAGCAATGCCACCGTTCTGCTTCGCGGAGAGAGCGGCACCGGCAAGGAGTTGGTGGCCAATGCCATCCATTATCAAAGCCTACGGTCCCGCAAACCTTTTATCAAGGTCAATTGCGCCGCCTTGCCGGAAACTCTTTTGGAAAGTGAATTGTTTGGTTATGAAAAAGGGGCCTTTACCGGGGCCACTTCCCTAAAGCCGGGCCGTTTTGAACGAGCCCAAGGAGGCACCCTGTTTTTGGATGAAATTGGAGATTTAAATCCCAGTATTCAGACCAAGCTGCTCCGGGTCATACAGGAAAAGGAATTTGACCGTCTGGGAGGCCGCCAGCCGATTCAAGCCGATGTGCGGATCATCGCCGCCACCAATCAGAACCTGGAGAAGGCCCTGGAAGAAAAAAGGTTTCGAGAAGACCTTTATTACCGGCTGAATGTTTTCCCCATCTATCTTCCTCCATTACGGGATCGGCGGACGGATATCCTTTTGTTGGCGGATTATTTCTTGGAAAAATTCAACAAAGAGCATCAGAAAAATATCCGGCGTATTTCCACTCCGGCCATTGACATGCTGATGCAGTATCATTGGCCGGGCAATGTTCGAGAGCTTCAAAACTGTCTGGAGCGGGCAATACTGATCTGCGAAGGAGAGGCCATCAAGGCCCATCACCTTCCGCCTACGTTGCAGACCGCCGAAAGCTCCGATACCCAGAGCAGACTTTCTTTCGACCAGGCGGTTGAGGCCGTGGAGAAGGAATTGATTATTGAAGCTCTAAAAAAAACCAACGGCAACAGGACCAAAGCGGCAGAACAACTGGGCATTACCCAGCGGATCATCAATTATAAAATTGACCGCTATGGCATTGAGCCGAGACGGTTTAAGGTGAATTAACAAAAAGGGATCGAGGATTCAAGTGAAAGGCTTGGAAATTAAAACCCCTGAATCATCGAATCGTTGGGCCCTATTTTCGTATAACGAAAGGGTTAACAAAATGCAAAAAAGTTTTTCATTACAGGGCGCGGGTGAAATTCATTTCGGTTGCGGGTCAATCCATCAGTTGCCGGATTTGTCTGCCCGCTATGCATCAGGTCCGATTTTACTGGTCATGGATCCGTTTCTTTCCCGTGGGTCTCTTAAGATTCGAATTTTTAATGAATTGAAAGCCAAGGGATTAAAACCCATACTATTCAATCAAATTGAACCTGAACCTTCACCGGCCTCAGCCGAAGCAGGTGCCCGGCTGGCCAGGAGAAAGGCCTGTTCGCTGGTCATCGGCATCGGCGGGGGAAGCTCGTTGGATACAGCCAAGGCTATTGCCATGTTAACCCTTAACCAAGGGAAGGTCGGTGATTATGTCGGATTGGATTTGGTACCCAATCCGGGCCTGCCCACGATCCTGGTTCCAACCACGGCCGGAACCGGAAGTGAAGTGACTTTTACGGCCGTTTTTACCAATCGGGCCAACAAAACCAAGGGCGGGATCAACAGCCGCTTTCTCTATCCTACCGTGGCCTTGCTGGATCCGGCATTGACTTTGAGTTTACCTCCCCAGGTTACGGCCCAGACCGGTATGGACGCCTTGACTCATGCCATGGAAGCCTACACCTCCAATAAAGCCAACCTAATGAGTGATATGGTGGCCGAAAAGGCCATTACCCTGATCGGCCGATTCTTAAAAAAAGCCGTTAAAAACGGGAAAGACCTTGAGGCCAGGGAAGGGATGCTCCTGGGGAGTTTGTTGGCCGGAATGGCTTTGGCCAATGCCGGGGTGGGAGCGGTCCATGCCATGGCCTATCCTCTTGGGGCCTTGTTCAACATCACCCACGGATTGGCCAATGCGGTCCTTTTACCTTATGTCCTGGAATTCAATAGAGTCGCTTGTCCGGAACGGTTTGCCCGTATGGCCTTTTTACTGGGCGGCTCAGAAGAAACGGCTTCCGCCGATCAAGGGGCGAAAAAATGCATAAAAAAAATCATCACGCTTTCTCGGTCCATCGGCATTCCAAAAAATTTGCAGGAATTGGGGATTCCCAAAGAAGCCATTCGATCCATGGCTGAAGGGGCCATCAAGGTTGCCCGGCCCATAGAAAATAATCCGAGACCGATTACGGTGGAGGATATTGCTCATTTATATAATAAAATGTTTTAGTTGATTTTGGTGAGGGAAGAAAAATATTTTGATAACTAAGCTCAAGGCTCAAAACAAGGGTGATGGTTTCGTAGTATGTTCTCCAATCAGTCACCCCGGCGAAAGCCGGGGGTCCAGAGGTATTTAAATTTCCTGGATTCCGGCTGGAGTTAATCCCGCACTTGATGCGGGACCGGAATGACAAAAATAGGTTATTTACGACTTTTAACGAGTCCATCGAAGGTGTTGCTTTGAGCTTTCAGCTTTGAACTTTGAGCTAAATAAAAGGAGAATTTCATCATGCCCGGTTACGAAGTCTTGGGAGAAGAAGAAAAGAAAGAGATCCTGGAAGTCCTGGAAACAGGGGTCCTGTTTCGATATGGTTTTCCGGTCCAGCGAAAAGGGCGCTACAAAGTTGAAGAATTTGAAAAAAAGTTTGCCGCATTTACCGGCAGAAAACACGCCCTGGCGGTTTCTTCCGGCTCCACTGCCCTTAAAGTGGCCCTGGCGGCCCTGGGAATAGGTTTTGGAGATGAGGTCATAACCAGTGGATTCACTTTTGTGGCTACCTGGGAGTCCGTGTTGGAGTGCGGGGCCGTGCCGGTTTTTTGCGGAATTGATGATACCTTGAACCTGGATCCTAAAGAACTGTCTAATAAGATTACTCCCCGGACAAAAGCCGTCATCCCTGTTCACATGCTTGGCGCTCAAGCCCCGATCGCGGAAATTATGGTCGTGGCCGATCAACACAACATCCCGGTGATTGAAGACACGGCCCAGGCCTGCGGCGGTTTTATCAAGGGAAAAGCCTTGGGTTCCTTCGGAGCTATCGGGACCTTCTCTTTTGATTCGGTAAAAACCCTGACTACCGGCGAGGGAGGTATGTTAATCATGGATGATCCGGAACTCTATCGCCGGGCTTCGGAGTATCATGATCACGGCCACGATCACATCGGGCCTGACCGGGGTTTGGAAGGCCGGAGCTTTATCGGCTTTAATTATCGCATGATGGAACTGCAAGGGGCCTTGGGACTGGCTCAGTTGTCTAAGTTAATGGATATGATAGCCGCACAAAAAACCCATAAGACCCGGTTGAAAAAAATTTTGGCCGGCATAAAAGGCATTCGTTTTCGGAAACTGGTGGACCCTGAGGGAGACACCGCTACTTTCCTGGCCTTTTCCCTGCCCGATAAGGAGAAGACTTGGATCTTAAAAGAGTTGGGTAAAAAGATTGGATTGGGACTGGTCTATTTTTTTGAAAACGGCTGGCATTATTATCGCAATTGGGAGCACCTGCTTCTCCAAAAAACCGCCAGCCGAAACGGCTGGCCCTTTCTGGTGGAAGATGGAATCCGGAAACTGAACTATCCCAAGAATCTCCTATCCCGTACCGATGAAAGAATGGCCTGCCTGCTGGTGCTGCCCATTAATATTAAGATGGATGAGACCGTTTTCGCCAAGGCCGAACAGCTGGTAATGGAAGCCAGCCGAAGTTTGTAAAATAGATACTGGGTTTCCCTCCTTTGGCGAGATTCGTCATTCAGCGAGAAAGGGCAAAAACAGTTCGGGGTTCAGAGTTCAGAGTGAAAAGAAGAGAATAGCTTGAGGTTCGGGGTGGAGAGATAGAAGTTGATCATGTCAGAGGGAAGTCCCAAAGTGGGTGGGGAAAGATTTACATTTGAGGATCTGATTGTCTATCAAAGAGGGCTGGATTATGTTGATTTTGTTTATGAGATCACAAAAAAATTTCCAAGAAGTGAAATTTTTTCCTTAACAGACCAATTTCGAAGGGCAGTTTCCTCCATCAGTTTTAATATTGCCGAAGGAAGTGGAGGAAGTAAAGCAGAATTTAAACAATTTCTCAAAATTGCCAAAAGGTCGGCAAGAGAATGCGTTGCCATAACGGAGGTTTCTTATCGCCAAAAATATATTACTCTGGAACAAAGAAGTAAATCCAGGAGGTTTTGTGCGGAACTTTCAAAGATGTTGAATGGGTTGATAAGATCCATTAAATAGATCTTTTCAACTCCGAACACTGAACTCCGAACTCTGAACTGTTAAAGGCAAACGGGATTTCCAAATAAACCCGCCATGGCCAGTCATTATAGGATGAGTGGGAAAAATAAACCTATGCAAACCGTCATCATCATCCCGGCCCGGTATGAGTCCACTCGTTTTCCGGGGAAACCCCTAGCCCTAATCGATGGTCTGCCCATGATCGGCCAGGTCATCCTCCGGGCCAGGAAGATACTCGATGTTTCGCAGGTTGTGGTAGCCACCGATGACCTTCGGATCGCTGAATCGGCCATATCCTTCAAGGCAGAGGTCGTTATGACCAGGGCGGATCTGCGTTCAGGCACCGATCGGGTGGCCGAGGCGGCCGGCCAATTGCATCTGGCCCCCGAAACCCTGGTAGTCAATTGCCAAGGAGACCAGCCCTTTTTACCCATCGAAGCGGTAACTGATTTGATCGCTCGTCATCAGGCCCATCCGGAATGGCCGATGAGTACCCTCATCTATCGCATCACCAATCCGGCGGAGATTCCTGATCCCAAGCATGTCAAGACGGTCTTTTCCCATTCAGGACAGGCCCTATATTTTTCCCGGTCTCCTATCCCTTGTTTTCGGGAAGCCAAGGAAGAACCTGTTTATTACAAACACCTGGGGATTTATGCCTACACTCTCTCCTTCCTTCGGACATTTGCCCTCTTAGCCACAGGCCCCTTAGAATCGGCGGAGAAGCTGGAACAGCTCAGGGCCCTGGAATATGGCTATCCCATCCAGGTGATAGAGAGCGCCCAGGACTCCTTTGAAGTGGATACCCCGGCGGACCTTAATTTTTCCCCTGATTAAATTATTTGAATTGAGAGATGGTCAGGGTTCTGATGATTGAGAGCGCAAAGAAAATATTTCAAAGACATCCCGAAGTTAAGAAGGAGCTTTGGGAGGGAGAGTTTTGGGAAGACGGATGTTTTTTAAAAACCTTTGGGAACAGGATGACAAGCGATACAAATAAGAAATATATTAACTACCATAGACATATAGAAAAAAACCTCAAATTGTTAGCCTTTGATTTTTAATGCCCCGTGCGGAAGTACGGGGTTATTTATGTTCGTCTTTCATAACCAAAGCCTCAAAGGATTATTATGGATTACCCCTATAACGATAAACTTCACTAATCGACCTTTTTTATAAACTTCAAAGATAACGGATTAATTATTTTAAACCATATTTTTCCTTCATATCCGCATACACCTGCATTAATTTTTGTTCGTGCTTCTGTTCTTCTCTCAAGAAATTACCAAAAATTTGTTTTTCCATTTCGGAAGTACTCTTTTTAATTAAATCCTTATAGAACTCCTGAGCATTTCGCTCGTTTTCCACTCCGCTTTCAAACATTTTAAACAATTCTTTTGTTTTCTCGTCCATTTTTCGTCCTCCTCATTTTATATTCTCAATAAAAATCCATCTCGATTTTTTCGAGATCAACAGACCGCCCTGGCGTTCTTCATTGGTCCGCCGTCATGTACAAGATTTGAGAACTGACTCCCCCCATTACTGCCCATTGGACCTCACGTTTCCCTTCGGTTTGAACTATCCGGAATTTCCGGATAGCTGCCGCCGCCTCCGGTTGAACTATTAAGAAATCCTTAACAGTTGCCTCCGGGAGCAACTTTCCTACGGCAAATATATTGCGGAGATGCATATTAATGTTGGGGACCGAGGTTTGGAACAACTCAGCCATTTGTAGTTGTGTCAACCAGACCATCTCCCCCTCAAAACAGACTTCAAGACGAATTTTTCCATCCTCTGTCTGGTAGAGGATCAACTCGGAATTTTTTGAAGGTTCTTTGGGAAGGTTTCTCTCCATTATTTCTCGTTTTTGGAAAGTTCAGTTAATAGTCTAAGTTCTCGTCGCAGTTCTGCTTTAAGTTCCGCTTCTGTAGGGAGGTATAATTTGTAACGGCTGGCGAAGATTTTCTTCTGTTGGTCCGGTCCGAGAGTGTAACGGACCACAGCGTCATTTTTGTCCGTGCAAAGGATCAGTCCCAGAGTGGGGTTATCTCCTTCAGTCCGGCGATCTTGGTCATAGTAATTGACATACAATTGAAGCTGACCCAGATCCTGATGGTTCAATTTGCCGACCTTGAGATCGATGACCACATAGCACTTGAGGATCGTGTGGTAGAATACCAGGTCGATGTAAAAATGATCCCCGTCCAGGGTGATCCGCTCCTGCCGGGATACAAAGGCAAATCCTCTACCCAGTTCCAAAAGAAAAGACTGAAGATTATTGATCAGGGCTTGCTCCAGATCGGATTCCACCAGCTTTGGAGACTCCGGCAGGCCGAGAAATTCCATAACAACCGGATCTTTAAAGACATCGGCGGGCTTTTGTATCTCTTGTCCCTTTGTGGCCAGCCGCATCAGCCCTTTTTTATCCTTGCTCAGGGCCAGGCGTTCATACAGAAGGCTGTTGATCTGACGCTCCAGTTCACGGGTCTTCCAGTTATTCCTGACTGCTTCGATTTCATAAAAGGAACGGACGGCGTTGCGATCCACTCGCAACAGTATGCGGTAATGGGTCCATGAGAGATTCGGATGCAAAAATCCCGACTGCCAGGTCTTTCCAGACGGTGCCGGGAGAGTTGAAGTTGGTATTATTGAATCTTCTTGCGGATCGTTCAAAACCCTTTTCTCGGCGGCCTTTGCTGCGGATTTCGAACTCGTTGCGTTCGAAATGTTGAAGTCAGAAAAGTTCAAAGAAATCGAACGCACTGCGTTCGATTTTAGTCCAGCCAATAAAACGCCATACTCCAAATAAAACTTACGACAATATTCGAGGTTTCTTACCGACCAACCTTTTCCATATTCCTTTCTTAATAGTTCAGCCAAATCTATTAAAAGATTTTTCCCATAACCGGCTCTTCGTTTGCCCTGTTGCTCTTCCTCAACGATCTCCCGGCCGATTAGCCAATTAGCTATTACCTGTGTCGTATTGACCGTCCGGGAAATGTTAGTCCGGGCCGATTCCAATATCTGCCGGATGCGTTCATATAACGACACCTTTTTCTTTTCAGGAAGGCTTGTCGGTTTCTCCTTCACGGTTCCATCTCCTTAGCAAATAAAAAGAACTGTCCGATTATTATTGAGGATTCGTTAAGATTTTTAATTCCAGCCGCTCCCGTTCTACCAGACGGACTTTGAGAATCTATTGAAGGTTAATTGGTAAGGGCATAAATTCTAATCTATCTCGGTTTTTTCGAGATCAACAGACCGCCCGGTGTTCTAATTTGGTCTGCCGTAATGTGCAAGATTCAAGACCTGCCCCGGGCCTTCGGGTTGTCTCCGAAGATAAGCCGGTTATCAAAAATGTCCTTGTTTGTCACCCGATGAGGAGCATGATAAGACTTTTCCGGGTCATCCAGCAGGATCCTCGGCTCCAGCCTCGCCCGGTTCTCCTTTCCGATCCAAGTTAGTTCCAGTTTCGCTTTTTGGTCTCTGAAGGTCACGTGTGATTACCTACCTCATACTTCGCCCCACGAACGTCGAAGGCCCAACGTGTCCCTTCGAGTACATCTGTGACATATTTAATCATAGCGGGATTCTCCAGGGCTCCAGTTGTATATGCGATTGCATTACCGTTGGCCTTATCCATACTCGCATGAACAACTTGGTCTGCATCACAGACTACTGCAAGATTTGGATTGTGTGTTACGATAAATACCTGCCTCATTCTCCTCGCAGCCTTAATACAATCAACCAAGACCTTTGCAATGGTGTGATTGTCAAGATTACCTTCAGGTTGGTCGATAATCAATGGCATGTCTCCCTTATCCACGAGCAAATAAAAAACAAGGAGCAACGTTCCACGTTCACCTGCAGAAAGCATGGATAAATCTTTGCCTTCCCAACGGAGAAGATATTTTGGCCTAATATATTCCATTCCATATAACAGATTGAATACGTCCTCCGGTGTCTTTCCCTTGATAACCTGGTCTTTGAGTTGAGTCACTGAAGGTGGTTTTTCACGCAGATCCATATGGAGTGCTTCATCAATTTTGATAAGAAAATTTGCTACTGATGTAGGTTCTTCCCATTTCGTAATTTCAACAAACTGGTCAGATTTCTTACGGCCTTCATCGGTGCCCATAAACGAACCCCGCCTATTAAGGTGAAGCAATTCTAATAAACGACCAGAGAAGCCTTCATTTACTAATTCTACACGGAATTCCAATTTTAATTTATTTTTGGCAAGCTCATGTGAGTCAATAAAATCCTGAACCGCTCCGTAAAGGTCGCGATACACGCCCGCTTGAGCGATTTTTTCCTCATGGATCTGGAGAGCAAGACTGATTTGTTGGTCTTTTAGCTTTTCAATTTTAGTAGGCAATTGTTTGTGTTCGGTTAAGGTCTCCTGTAGACCTTTTAGAGATTCAGGATCATTCTCAGTACCCTCTATCTCTGTCCGTTTCTCTCGCCAAGCAGTCAAATCCTTAAGGTAGATCTGATAAGCACGACTTGGGGCATCAAGGTTATTCCGCAGTTCTTCGATTCTTGCTATGATATTGACGAGTTGCTTTTTCAAGCCTAAGGGTTCGTCTCCGTCAAGTTGTTCCATTGTATTGGTGATGGCGTCCTTTGATTCATCCCGAATTAATTCGATATCTACAAAATTAACAGAAAAAGATACTATGTCATTCGGTGTCAATTCAAGCTCTTCAGCATCTTCGTTTAGGCTTATCTTGAAGGCAGCAAAATCCTTCTCGAAATTTGACAGCTTTTCTATCAGACGTTTAGCGACGGCCAGTCTACGTTCCTTGGTGCGGAGAACCCCACTTGCATCAAGGATTTGTTTGTCTAAGGTGGCTTTTTGATTTTCTGCTCTTGACAATTCTCCAAGCAGGATGACTTCTTCAGGCGATATCGAACTATTAGCCACCGAGGGGTCTTGAATTTCAATCGGTTTTCCTCTGTCATGGACCTCCAGTTCTATTTTACGGCGCTTAATTTTCTCCAAAAGCTCGCGCTTGACCGCAGGATCGGATCGAACTTCGAGAATCGCACGTGTCCGACTTATTTCTCGAAGCTGTTTAAGGAGGGAATCTATGCGTTTTTGCTTCTCACCTGTTTGAAACCTGACAAGCTCATCGAGAGTTTGTAGTCCCAATCGTTGGGGTTCTGGAACATGCGAGAATATAACTGATTTAAGTTCCTGTTCGAAGCCTTCTTCTCCGACTTCGACAATTTCATTGCAGATCTTTTCGACATGGTCTTGAGGTAAATATTTAAGACGTTCAACTTCCTCAGGCTTAATAGCATCTGCAAGACATTTTGTTACCTTCTCTCCAGATTCCCACTCAATTGTGGCAGAGAAATGTGCTGCAAGCCCACCTATTGGATGACGAAATCGATTTTTACTTAAGAAGGAAAATGAGTCTGAATTCTTCGTGGATCCCAATAATCCAAGTGTATCTGTAAGTGCGCTTTTTCCGCTACCTTTATTTCCAATAACGGCAACAAGCCCGGTATTGAACGGAACACTACCGTTAAACCAACGTTCTGAGTTAGGGTTTCCCGGGTTGCGCTGAAATTTAATTCCGCGAATATACTTGGTTGGATTCTGTTCGACTCGGATTATTTCTTGAGGCCGGTCTCCTATAAAAATACGGTCACGTGGTTCGCGTAGGAGCATAAGCAAACCACGAAAAGTTGGATCAGCTCGCAACCACAATGGGGCTTTGCATGTGTAATGGATAATATTGTGATTATCCGAGCAGATGATCAGAGGTTTATCCAGGCCTGTACTTGGAAAAATGATTTTGTAGTGGACATCAATATCTTTAAGCTGACCGATCTCCATTAAATCGACCCAGTTCTTGGTAATATCGTATTTTATGCGCTGTTGGAACTGTTCTTTATTTTTAATGGATTCTATTGAGTTACATTTTGCACCGGCATGAATTGACACTACTCCTCCGAGGTTTCCTGTAACTTTTGCTCCATTGCTGATGGGAACATAAACCTTTTCTCTGCCCCCTCTACTTGCGATAGCAGCCGTGGTAATTTCAAGGCTGCCTTGCAACGTTGTCCAAACATGCTCCAAGTCGCAGTTCTCCGGGAAGATACAGATATAATGGATAGGGTCTCCGCCATGTTCGTCCCTTAGTTCAATTCCGGGTAGAACTGTAAGACTGTCACCTCCCATCTTCTGTAATTCATGAATCCTGGCAGTATCGATAGTAAGATGATCAGTAATAGCAACTACACGGATCCCAACTTGGATGAGTTTATCTACAATCTGTTGATTCGTAACGCTATTATTTTCATAATCGTCAATGGAACTTGGGGTGTAGAAGTGTAAGTCCCAACGATGCCATAGGGAACCCCGAGGATCGTGGTGCACTGATTGCATAATTGTCATGTTAACCTCCAATGAATTACGAACAATTCTAAAATGCGGATCCTGGGGTCAAATCTTAAATGTACACAAAATTCCAGGTTCTTTGCTTCCTCGGATGCTGCTGACTAAGTTGCCCTACAAAGAAACTCTCAGTTAAAAGGCCTTGTCATCCGCCCCAAAACAAAAACTTCCTTATGAACGATATTATATCTCGCTTAATCCCTTCGCCTCGGAATAAGGGATGGCTGTCCCGACTGGTTTATCCTGCCAGATCTTTTCCCGGTGGGCGGCTTCATAAACCTGTCGATCTTCCGGGAAGGCTTTGACGATCTTCCGGATAATCTGCAATTCTCCTTTTTTCAGCGGCTCTGCCTGAGTTTCGTCCGCTTTTCTGATTTCCTCCACCAAGTCCCGGTAGTTGTTAAGCTGGGGACCTAAAGGCAGGGCGGCATAACTTGACCCGGTCATACTAGCTCCCAGATCACGAAAGGCCACCATATCCGCGTACCAGAGATACTTGGCGGCATAAAGCATCCGGTCTGTTTTCTTAAGAAGCGTCCTGCCCAGTCTTTTTTCAAAGATGGTTAAAACCAGTTTGGTTCGGGTTATGGAAAAGGTCCGGTTTCCTGAAAAATCATCCTTCAGTCGGTGACCGGTCAGGTGAATGCGAAGGGCATGATCCATGGACTTGCTTTGGATCAGTCCGGTTTCCCAACGCTTGATACTGGCCACCCCGATCTTTAAGCGGTCGGCCAGCTCCTGTTGGGTTAACCTTCTTTTTTTGCGTAACGATTTAAGCTCCTCCCCGGTAAAAAGTCCGGTCCGTTTTCGGAAGGCCTCGGCCAATTCTCGTTGAAGCGCTCCGGTGGAATTTACAGTCCCGGCCTCCATTCCACATACCGGGCAGATATAAGCCTCCATCTGGCAGGGAATTTCCATTCCCCGAAAGTTGATTTTTTTTATCTTTTTTCGAAGTTTCATCGTGCCATGTCCCTGGGGACAGGGTAAAGCCTTCATGTTACCTCCTACAAACCTCTGCTTTTATGAAGTGAAACTAGCCATAATGTCCTAGTGCTCAACGCAACTTTAAAATAAATAGGGCACTTAAAACGCGGGCTGATTACTTCAAAAGCGAAAAGTTCCAAATCCTTGATGGTTCGTTCATAAGACCTTTGGGGTGGCCTGGTGCCCACATAATGGCTTGGAGAACTCAAACCCAATAGTTCGGATAATACCGAATCCATTTCCTCTTTAACAAGATAACCCAGTTTCAGGGCATCAGAAGCGACGACTTCCTGATTAAGAATTCCTATCCGCCTTCAGCTACGGCCTCCTGGGCTTCCTTGATTCGTTTGATGATCTCCCTATCCGATGGTCTTTCCATTATGATAAAGTATCAATTGATACCTTGTCAAGCATTTTTTAAACTCGGTTCAGTTTTTAAATTAATCCAAACCATGTATCCTTTTACCAAGCCCCGAAACAAAAACCCCATCTTTTTTTCAAAAAATGGGGCCGTATTAGACTGCTTCATGGACCAACCTTTCGGGTTTGAGGGTGAAGTCCTTAAGAAAGCTAATTATTCGATGAACAAATTATAGCATATCAAGCACTTAAAATCAATCCTCACTATTTTCCCAAACGACTTTTCTTGCCGTACCGGGCTTGCTTCTCCTTGAGATCGAAGCGGGACCTGCGGTCAGGAGAAAATCTGGTGATCTTTCGCTTGGGCTTCATCGGCGGGGTCATGAGTTGCCTTATGGCTTTAAAGATGTCTGTGATTTGTTCATCATGATCCTGAATACGTTCTTCCAAGTCGACCAGCTTACCGGCCAAGGCACTTTGGGTGACCATCATTTGACGAAGCCTGACAAAAACGCGCATGATCGTAATATTGACCTCAATCGCTCGATCACTATTCAGAATCCCGGAAAGCATATCCACCCCTTGTTCGGTGAAGGCAAGCACATTGGGAGCATGCTTTATTTTCGAACTTATCACAATTTGTGATATGTTCCGAATCTCTTCCCTGGTCAAAGCAAACATAAAATCATTTGGAAATTTTTTGATATTGCGTTGAACCGCTTGATTTAAGACCCTGGTTTCCATATCATAGAGATCAGCAAGATCCCTATCCAGCATAACCTTTTGACCTCGAATCAAAAAAATCTTTTTTCAATAACCTCCACCGGCACTAAAGATTTCATAAGAACCTCAATTAGAAATATTTAAATAAAAAACCCCATCTCCTTTTTCAAAAAATGGGGTCTTATCGGACTGCGTCATGGACCAGCCTTTCGATTTCGGGGGGTCAGGTTTAGATAAATTATAGCAACTTCTTGAAAAATAATCAAATTTTTTATTTTATCGAGAGAAATCGGGGCCGGGTTCCAGGTTGCGGATTTCGGAATAAAAATTGAAAAGAGGAAAAAGAAAAGAAGGACACCCTTAAGTTTTTAATATTATCCTTATGATCATTTTTCTCACCAATAAAGTTTCATGGATTCACCGATTTTTATTTTGACAATGATAAACTTAAATTTTTAAGGGCCTCCCATATAGGCAAACCGGTTCCTTTTTCCTACAGGTCTCCGGCCACAAAATCCGTCAGATCCTTTTCCCGGAGAACTCTTCGCTTCCATGTTTCGATGGAAGGAACGAGGTAGGGCAGGAGCCTCATCGAGTAATAGGGAGGCAAGAGAGGTAAGCCGATCAGATCTCCAAAGACAACGGTCATAAAGATGGTATCAAGATGTCCTTTTTCCTTTTTCATTTCCAAGTCCATCTCGTGGATCAACAACCCGTAAAGGACCTCCCGAATAACTTGGGGAGAACCCTTCAATTTTCGAGCCAGGAAAGAGAACCAAACTGGTAACATTTGACTTAACCTTTTGTCCCTATTTATATGGTCCGACGTGTACCTGGGAATGACCGAAGGTTCTATATTTTAATATACTCCAATAACTTGTACATCAAGACTGCCGGCCAAAAAATGGCTTTAAAGAAACCAAACACCCCCGACCAGAAGGTGGTTGCGTGTTGGATGAAATAGATTGCCGCACCGACGAAAGCCATCCCGTAGATACCTCCAAACATTCCGTTGTCTTTCATTACCTGCCTCCTTTCATGATTATTCGACCAGCTAAGGCCCTTGCCTGCCCATCCACCCTACCCTGATCATACTATGCAGTCATTGCCTCAATACTTGTGCTACCTTTGTCCAATGTCAAGGGCTGCCCCCACTTTTGCACACTGGTGTCTTCCACATCTGACAACAAGTCCAGCCGGAGCACACAGTATGGGCGATTAACCGCAACGACTGGTTAGGGTCATTGATCCCCCTTCTTAGCCTTCAGGTTGAGAACATAACTAAGCTCTTTCAGCGCTATCGAGTCATTTTTGTTGAGTTCGAGACACTGGCGGTACATCTTTTCCGCCGCATCTAACCGATTCTGTTCGACAAGAACAAAGCCAATGCCGCGCCAGGCCCTAGACAACTCGGCATCTTTAACTTGGGGCGGAGAGAATTCGCGGGCAGCGGCCTCAGCCAATTGATACGTTTGAAGCGCCGTAGTCCAGTTCTTCTCACCTTGGTAAATGCTCGCCAGTTCGGATAGAAACTGAGAGTTGCGAGGCGACAGGGCCAAAGCGCGCTCCAGCATTACTTTGGCCTCCGACACACGCCCAAGGTCCTGCAGGGAATAGGCCTTCAGATAGTAAGCGTACGCCCAATTTGAAGAGACAATCTTCGCATTCCTCTTTTCGTTAGCGGCCTCTAAGAGATACCTCAGTGACTCAACCGACCATCGCGCACAGAAGAGAAGTCTGGTTTTTTCATCTCGGAATTTTTCCTCATAGCTCGCGGCAACTTTTTCGAAATATTCGATTGCCTGATTTGGTTTTCCGGAGGTAGCAAGGTGAGATCCATCATCCAGCAATTGTATCAACCGCTTATCTTCATTTGCTCCGGACGAGGAACCATCCTGCGGCCAGGCGTGCAAGGGTAAGAGAAGAATAACAAGAACTAAAATTTTTTGCAGAAGTTTCATTGGCTGCCTCTTCCGTTCGCCATGACAAGTTATTCTAAAGTTTTCTATATAACTTCCCTCCCCAGAGGCTTCCTCTGTGGAGGGCAACAAAAACCATTGGTCTTTTGATAGAAGACGTCTGGTTAGTTAACCTCTTCGGATTCTATTTAACTTATTATAATTGATAAAGAATATCTTGACAATTTTTTTTAATCACTTAAATTGTTCCGGCAAAAGAAGGCTGACCACGGGTGCGATTTGAATTGTCTTTAATTCCTTGAAAAATTAGGGCACAATGGGGCTTTAAAATGGGCGATTTTTGAGTGTTCCCGATATGGGCCAAAGAGGCGGGAAGGAAATCAGTGGAAGGATTAAAAAAATTCTTTTTTCGTTCCCTGCACCCTGATCTTTTCCTGGGGACGGCCAGCGACCGCTATGCCGGATGGATCGGGCAGATCTATTCCAAAGAGAAATATGATAAGAGGATCAGCCGGCGCCCCAAGGTGATTAAGGGTAAAACCTTTAGCGAAGAAACGCTGCCGGTGGACAGCCTGGAGGAATATTTTGAACACTTTTCCATCCTGGAGATCGATTATACCTTCTACCGCCCTTTAACCGATGATAAAAGCAAACCCACCCAGAATTATTTTCTGCTTAAAAAATACGGGGGTTTTCTGACTGACAGGGATTATCTATTTTTGAAAGTCCCTCAGTTAATCACCGCCAGGAAGGTGCATCAAGGTCGGGAGTTTGTATTCAATGAAACCTATCTGGATCCCGTGATCTTTACCGAACGTTTCTATCAGCCGGCAGTGGAACTATTGGGTTCCAAAATCAGGGGATTTGTCTTTGAACAGGAATATCACCGGCAACAGGAGCGTATTCCAGTTCCGGAGCTGGCCTCCTCTTTAGATCAATTTTTTAATGCCATCCCCGAGGATGATCGTTATCATCTGGAGTTGCGGACCGAATCGTATCTGCAGAAACCGGTGTTGGAGGTCATGGAAAAATACGGCGTGGGCCAGATTCTTTCACACTGGACCTGGCTGCCGCCTCTGGAAAAACAGTTCCAAAAATCCGGAGAGCGTTTTTTGAACTCGGGCGGAAAGGCCCTGGTTCGTCTGATGACCCCCCTGGGCATGCGCTATGAAGATGCCTATGAAAAGGCCTTTCCTTTTGATCGGATGATCGAAGGGATGCTTCAGCCCAGGATGATCACCGATACGGTCGGTCTGATGCACACCGGGCTCGACCGGAATATCCAAATGCACATCATCATCAATAACCGCTCCGGCGGCAACGCCCCTTTGATCGCCCGCCAACTCGCCGAGGAATTTATAGAGACCCCTTAATTTGATACAAGTGAAAGGCGCAGATCACCAAGGAATGGGTGATGCTCCCTTTGGCGATCAAATCCTTTATTTCCGGGAAAGGGCATTGAAGCACCTCGATCTCTTCACTCTCTTCCGGGGTGATCTCGGCAATCTTTTTTACGCCCCTGGCCAGAAAACTGTGACAGCGATTGTTTAAAAAGGCCGGGTTGGGGTGAACGAAACCCAGATATTCCCACTGGTCCGATTTACAACCGGTCTCTTCCAGAAGTTCTTTCTGCCCCGCGGCCAAAGGAGTATATCCGGGTTCCACAATACCTCCCGGTATTTCCAGGGTCACTTTTTCGATTCCAAAACGAAATTGGCGGATTAATATGATTTCTCCCTCCTCGGTCAGAGGGATAACATTAACCCAATCATGGCTTTCCAAGATATAAAAAGGTGCTTCCCGAAGATTGCGGGGTAATTGATAGCGATCTTCCCGGATGTTAAAGATACGAAATGATCCGATGGTTTTTGAACGGATGCGTTTCCATCTTTCGGCCAGATTCATAGCTTGATTCTCCTTTGCCAAGACATTTACAGGTTGCTGAAAAAGGCCCACCTACTGCGTTGCCCCCATCCCTCGTCATTGCGACGTACTTTTTTGTACGACTCATTCCTCGGGATTTCTTCGCGTAAAGGGCAACGCTCAGTCCCACCCCTTCGGGGGGGTTCCCGGTTTCGGGTGCCTTGTATCCGAACCTTTTTGAGCAACCTGTAAAGATAAGTTTTTCATGTCCAGTTAATTTAGGTTCAATCTGGTCCTTAAAAATTTCTCTTCTGGTTTTATTCAAACGATTTCGTCAAGGATATTGCCTCAATGCTCGGAAGAAAAAGAATACCAAAGAATGCTTTACTTTTCACAACTTTTTTTTTAAAATAAAAATTTATTAGCTAAATCTTATCCAAAGATTATGGTGTTCGAAGAAAAAAGGGACAGGAGAAAGTTTTATGAAAAATTTAGGCAACATCATGAACCAGGCCAAGATGATGCAAGATCGATTGGCAAAGATTCAGGAAGAAATGGGCAACAAAACCGTGGAGGCCTCATCCGGAGGCGGTATGGTAACCGTAACCGCTAATGGCCGTCAGGAGGTCCTTTCGGTCAAGATAGAACCCGAAGTCGTCAATCCGGATGATGTTGAGATGCTTCAGGACCTGATCCAGGCCGCAGTAAATGATGCCCTGCGAAAGGCCCAGGAATTGGTTGCCCAGGAGATGTCCAAGGTAACCGGCGGACTTAAAATCCCGGGGCTTTTTTAACGATGGGACTATCTGTATATCCACCACCATTGGCCCGACTGATCGCTTCCCTTTCCCGCCTGCCGGGATTGGGCGAAAAGACGGCCACCCGGCTGGCCTTGCATATCCTTCGACGTCCTCAGGCCGAAGTGGCCGAACTGGCCCGCACTCTGACCGACGTCAAGGAGAAGATCCAGTCCTGTTCGATCTGTTTTAATTTAACCGAGGAAGACCCTTGTCCCTTTTGCCAAAATCACGATCGGAGATCAGGGATCCTGTGTGTTGTGGAAGGGCCGGGGGACCTGTTGGCCTTGGAAAAGGCCGGTGGTCTTAAAGGAAGGTATCATGTCCTTCAAGGGACTTTATCTCCTATCGACGGGGTCGGCCCCAAAGATCTACGGGTCCGTGAGCTTATGGAACGTCTCGAAAAGGAAAATGTTTCCGAGGTCGTTCTGGCCATCAATCCTACGGCCGAAGGAGAGGCGACCGTCTCCTTTTTAGTGGAGCAGATCAAGACCAAAAAACCGGAAATCCGATTGACGCGGATAGCTTACGGGATTCCCATGGGAGGGGATCTCAAATACATGGACAATTGGACAATCAAGATGGCTTTAGACAGCAGGAGGGATGCGTAGCATTATGTCGTCTGGAATGAAAAAAGGTTCTGAAATTATAGTCGAGGTTTTACAGGAAGAAGGGGTGGACGTCCTCTTTGGTTTTCCCGGAGGAGCGGTCATCCCCCTTTATGACGCCCTTTATCATTGCCCCATCCGTCACATCCTGACCAGGCATGAACAAGGGGCGGCTCATGCGGCCGACGGCTATGCCCGGGCTACCGGGAAGGTGGGGGTTTGTATCGCCACTTCCGGACCAGGGGCGACCAATCTGGTAACGGGTCTGGCCAATGCCCATATGGACTCCGTGCCGATGGTGGCTTTGACCGGTCAGGTGGCCACCCCCATGATCGGCAACGACAGCTTTCAAGAGGCCGATATTTACGGGATCAGCATCCCGGTTACGAAATATAATTACCTGGTCAAGGATTTGAACGATCTGGGCCGGGTTCTCAAAGAGGCCTTTTATATCGCCCGGACCGGCAGGCCCGGTCCTGTTTTGGTGGACATACCCAAGGACCTCCAGGAGACCCGCACCAAATACAAACCGGGCAAGGAAGTCCAGATCCCCAGCTACCATCCGACCGTGAAAGGGCATCCCAAACAGATCGAATCCATGCTTAGGGCCATCAAAGAAGCCGAAAGACCGGTGGCCTATGTCGGAGGCGGTATTATCTCGGCCGGGGCCACCGAAGAACTGGCAGCCTTTATCCGTTCGGCCAATATTCCGATCACTTCCACTTTGATGGGCAAGGGAAGTTTCCCGGAAGACGATCCCCTTTATCTCGGCATGCTCGGCATGCACGGGACCCGCTATGCCAATTATGCCATTTATCATTCGGACCTGATCCTGGCCTTAGGCGTACGATTTGATGACCGGGTGGCCGGCGATGTCAAAAAGTTTGCTCCCCAGGCCAAGATCATCCATGTAGATATCGATCCGGCTGAAATCGGAAAAAGGGTCAGTATAGACATCCCCATTGTCGGAGATTTGAAAACCGTTTTGGCACAAATCCAGGGGAAAATCAAATTTATCGAACGGAAAAAGTGGTTGGAGCGAATCGCCCAGTGGAAGAAAGAGTTTCCCCTGCATTATAAGAAGGAAGGGGAACTCAAACCTCAGTATGTTTTGGAATGTGTTAACGCCTTAAAAAATCGTGAGATGATCGTAGTCACCGATGTGGGACAACACCAGATGTGGGCTGCCCAATATATCACCACTACCAAACCCAGGTCATTCATATCTTCCGGCGGACTGGGAACCATGGGCTTTGGTTTCCCGGCGGCCATTGGGGCCCAGGTGGGCTGCCCGGATAAAACGGTGATCTTAATTTCCGGAGACGGCAGTTTTCAGATGAACATCCAGGAGCTGGCCACGGCCCGGACCTATAATATTCCGGTCAAAATTTGTATTTTCAATAACGGCTATCTGGGCATGGTCCGTCAATGGCAGGAATTATTCTGCGAAAAAAGATATTCCCAGACCCATTTTGAATTCAACCCTGAATTTATCAAGGTGGCCGAAGGGTATGGGATCAAGGGGAAGGTTGTCCGATCTTCTGAAGAGGTCATCCCGGCCTTGGAAGAGGCCTTGTCTTTTCCTGAGCCGTATCTCATTGATTTCCGAGTGGCCCCGGAAGAAAACGTCACGCCCATGATCCCATCAGGAAAAGGCATCAGCGAATTCATAGAGGAGCAATAATTATGCGTCAGGTCATTTCAGTTTTGGTTCGAAACCACCCCGGGGTATTGTCCCATGTGGCCGGCCTCTTTGCGCGGCGGGCTTATAATATCGAGAGTATCGTAGCCGGAATCACCGAACGTCCGGACATCACCCGGATTACGATGGTGGTCACCGGCGACGAGGCGACCCTGGAACAGGTAACCAAACAGCTCAGAAAATTGATCGATGTCATCGGGGTTATTGATTTAAAATATTCCCAATCTATAACACGGGAATTGATCCTGATGACGGTCTATCTGCCGCCGGAAAAACGCGTTGAATTGATCCAGGTAGCCAATTCCTTCGGGGCCACTATTGTGGACATCTCCGATCAAACCGCAACGGTGGAGTTTTCCGGCAATGAACGGCGGACAAACACCCTGCTCATGGCCCTCGCCCCATTCAAAGTCAAGGAGATCGCCCGAACCGGCCTGATCGCACTACCGTTGGAAAGCATTATAACTGACAGCCGTGAATTTTTGGCCTGAGGTGTGGGAACTACGATCCATCAGCCCTGAATAGATCGAAGCATACCTTGCCAAAATAGAATGTAAAATTCTCTCAATCCTCCTTTGCATTCCCTGTTGTCACAGATAAAACAGACAACTGCAGATAAAACCTGATATGCCCGAGGTTTCCCCTTTGTGAATGTCCACCAAGGGGAAATAATAACGTCCATAGTTGTCCGTGCGGATCCGTGGCCAAAAACTAATTATGTGTTCTGACCAGTAGTTGGGTTGCCAGACAGTGTCAAAATAACTCTTTTTGCGGCTTTCACCTACAAATCCACTAAAAGGGCTGCCCCGAAAATTAGCGATTACAGATGGAAATGTGAGAGAAATAGTTGGACTACCCGGCCTTGAACTTGAGGTGTCACACGCCCACGTTTTGGCTATAGCCGATTGCTTCTTTTGGGCTGACTCAGAGCTTATCGCATTGTCCAATCTTTAAGGGCCACCTCACTTTGACTTGTAATATCTGAAAAATAATGAGACCTGAAAAAGAAGTAAGTTTCTGATCTTCGAATCGGATTTGATGAATTTTATAGACTCGACTAAAAATATTCTTTTTGTTATACTTCACCTTAGGTAGCCTCCTGTATCGGTTTTTTTGAGATGTGCCAATTTCACGTTAACCAATACTGGAGCCACCTTTAAGCATTTTCATTATCTTTTATACACTTTTTTTATGCAACTATGAGGAGTATTAGTCCTATCTGGGCGTTGAAATCCGGCCAGGCCGGGCGACCGGGACGGCCCCAAATCCTCTTACTCATCCTCTGGACCGGTATGGCTCTGCTGGTCGGGACCTTGGGTACCTTTTCCATCCCTTTGATTGGACAGGCCAGTCTTTTCTGGCCGGCCATGGTCTTTCAAACCGTAGGAGGGTTATGGTTTGGAGGACTGGGGATCCTTTCGGCAGTAATTTTCCCTCTCCTCTCCAATGCCCTGGGAGGATTTCCCTGGCCGCAAAACCTGGCCTGGATTTCGGGCAACCTGGTTCAGGGCGGACTGCTGCGTCTCTATTTTCAATCCAAAGGCTGGGACCCTTCATTGCCTTCCGGGAAAGAGGTCAGGGGATTCATCGCAGTAGGGGCCATACTTTCCAATATCCTTGGCGTATTGGTCACCATGACCATCTTGGGGTTTACCCCCTACGGCCTGCCTTGGTCCACAAGTCTGACCTACAGCCTCGTTTCCATTATCGGCAACGGATTGCCCTGTATTCTGCTGGGTCTTCCCCTGTTAAAAATCTTTTCTCCTCTGATTACCCGTTCACCCTTTTTCTTTCCCCGCTTATGGCAGGTTAAAAAGACTGCCAATCCGATGCCTCCTACCTTCAAGGATTTTCCCATGGCCTTAAAGCTGTTGATCGCCTTTTTTGCTGCAGGTTTTCTCCCAATGGCCATCTTGGCCGCCTTTTCTGTCTCCGAAGAAGGGCGCCAGTTTAATGTGTTTCTGCTTTTGGCCTTGTTTTTGTGCATTATCCTTTCCGGCGCCATGGCCAAGCTGATCAATACCTCGCTGATGCGTATCAAGAAACGTCTTCGGGAGATCGGTCAAGGAGATTTTAAAAAAGAGTTTCACCTCGAAAGCCGGGATGAATTGGGCGATATCGGTGACGGCATTCAGGAGATGGCCTTGAAATTAGACCGCCTTTACGCCGAACAGGAAACCCTTTTCCTGGAGACCATTCTTTCGTTGGCCGAGGCTATTGATGCCCGTGATCCCTATACCCGAGGCCATTCCGACCATGTCAGCCATTATGCCCTGGAAACGGCCAAGGCCATGGGCCTTTTGGAAAAAGAAGCCAAGGCCGTATTTTATGCAGCTATTCTTCACGATATTGGAAAGATCGGGATACGAGAAGATGTCTTAAACTTTCAAGGTTCCCTGGACCAAGAGAAGTATGAACATATGAAGACCCATCCCGAGTTGGCTACCCGTATCCTGGGCATGGTAAGAAGTTTTGATTCTATTTTGCCTTTGATCAGGGGGCATCACGAGCGCTATGACGGTTCCGGATATCCTGATAGTCTAAAAGGGGAGGAGATCCCTCGCGGGGCCAGGATCATTGCCGTAGCCGATGTCTATGATGCCTTAACCACCGATCGTCCTTACCGTACGGCCTTGAATGGAGCGTTGGCCAAACAAAAGCTAAAAGAGGTAGCCGGTACCCAGTTTGATCCCCAGGCGGTTGAGGCTTTTCTTTCGGTTATGAATTCGGACAGATCCTTAAGCCGAGCGTTATGAGCAGGGCTGGAGGAAAGGATTCCTGAGCGGAGTATCGGCCTGGAGGAGTGGTTCCTGTTCTACAACCGGGAACGTCCCCATCAAACGTTTGATATCCTAACCCAGGATGAGGTATATTATGGCTTAACTGCTCCAGTGATCCAGGCAGCCTGAGGCCTGTAATAAAAGCTAGACTCAGAGCTTATTCACATGTTCAGGTTGTCCAACTACTGGGGTCCACCACCGCTACCTGAAGATGACAGGCTGAGAATTGTTTTTTGGGGGGAATGAGAATGGAGATTAAGGAAGGTGGAAGAAATGGATAGAATAAAAGGGAGCTTTGGTTAGATGTTAAGAAGGGAGGCTAATGAGGTATGTCCGAAAACAGAAGGTGATTTAAACTGGACCATTCAAGGGGAAAAGGAATACGTCTGAATGAAGGATAGGTCCATCAGGGTCTTTAGGTGTCGTGATTAGTATTTGGGTTGACGAACAGCGTCCAGATAACTCTTCTTGCGACTTACACCTACAACTGTTTTAAAATGAGAGACCAGAAATTAACGATTACCGTTTGAAATGTGTATAAAAAAGGCAGGGTCATTTCTGACCCTGCCCAAAAATTTTCGAATAATAAAAATAGGAATTTATTATTTAGACTTTCTCAATTTTGAAAGGATATTTAGTCCAGGCCCACGAACGAGCATGGTGGCTGGTTGTCCTTAGAACGGTGGATGATCCGGGACTCTTCCAGGAGATATTTTTCTCCTTGACAACATTCTTGGATTATTCTAATTTAATTTCTTTCAAAATACCTTGGAAGGAGATTTAATTATGATGACCATCAAGAGAAAATCCTTAGTGATTGTTCTTATGGCGATGTGTCTTGGTATGCTGTCCTGGGGTTATGCTGGTGCCGCGGGAACAGAGGACTTTCAGAAATTCAAGACCGTTTATATATCCTGGCTTGATCTTGGGGAGAACAATTTCGCCAGTTATGGTTATCCAGTCAAAGAGGAATGGGCTACTGAAATTAAAGAGCAAAACATCAATGGCTTACAGAAATATGCTCGTGATTACATAAAAAATTGGGAAGTCAGGGGTGCGGCTGCCCAAAATGAGGCTCCTCCGAAAGATCCTGCGGTGCTGGTGGTCAAATTTATTAACCTGGCCCCTTTTGACTCACATGCCTTTTCGTTAAGGTGCAGTCTCCAGTTCATTGACAGTGCCACCGGGAAAGTACTAAAACAGGTGGACGTTGAGGCGTTAATGCGTAAGTTCGGTCCCTTTAGCGGTTGGGCCAATATGAAATTGGGCGCCAGACTGTCTCAGGGCATGTCTAATTTAGCCTATAATATTAATTATTATTTGACCCAATAGGTTCTCGCCCACCATCGATTGGTTTCCGATGGCGGGTTTGAAAGAATACAGGTCATTGATTATGTTGTTGGCGACTTTTTCATATAAGCCGTGATATTCGATTTATGGGCTTGAAAGATTAGGACCATAATTAAATCTACCCCAATAATCACCGTTCAGTTCCAAGATTAATGAATCATCGTCCTCATTTCCATGACCGTGATTATGAAAAAAGCGCCCATGAAGCAACGTCTACCAATGTCGTAATATAATACTTTGCAGTCATTGCCTCCCTGCTTTTGCTATCTTTGCCCACTGTTGAGGTATGACCCCATTACTGATCATAAGAGTCAAGAGCAGACCCCTTTTCAAATTTCCTGCCGACCTGATAACGATTACCGATAAATCTTCTAATTTTTTAAAAATCGAACTTTGAGGATTACAGGAGGAAGCCCTCATCACACTTGACAATGTCTGTAAACCCAAATCCTGATTTTCACAAATTACCGTATAGAATGCAATCCATTTTACCTAAAAGTTGCATAAAAAACAGGGCAAAGAGGAATATTAATCAATAACAATGCAGATATTGTGAAATTCAAAGTTCATTCAGGAGTTCACCAAAAGTGTAATCCTGATTTAGGAAAAAAACGCCCTGTTTTTTACCCTACGGGAAAGCCGTATGATACCCGCATCTCCTTTGTTGGCAAGGGTTCGCAGTACCTTAGTACGGCTTCACCCTTGCCGCCTCGGATCTACGGCCTCCTCGACTTTTGCAACGTTCAGGTTTACCCTCTGCTCAATAATATCAGACTTCCAGGGGTTTTTAAATTGTACTTGTGAAAAAATGATTTTTCGATTATAATTAAAAATTCAATTTTTTTAACCCAAAGAAACCAAAATGAATAAGCCCCTTATTGCCGTCACCATGGGAGATCCGGCCGGAATCGGACCGGAGATTATCATAAAAGCCCTGGGCAATCCTCGGATCGAAGAAGCCTGCCGGTCTCTGATCGTCGGTGATCGGCAGGTTCTGGAAGCAGGCGCCCGGAGGGTGGGAAAATCATTTCATATTAAATCGATTCGAAGAATCAGCCGTGCAGAAGACTTTAAGGAATCGGCCTGGTTGTATGAGGCCTCCACCCTGCCTATCGATCAGGTCGTTCCCGGACGACCCGATCCCCAATGGGGCTCTTCGACCTTAGACTATATCCGTCTGGCTGCAAAGGCGGCTTTAAAAGGCCGGGTGGAGGCTATGGTCACCTGTCCCATCAGCAAGGAAATGATCCGCCACCTGCGTCCTTCCTTCACCGGCCATACCGAGTATTTGGCCCGTCTGTCCAAAACCCGGTCCTTCGGCATGATGCTGGCCGGGCAGCGGTTAAAGGTCAGTCTGGTGACGATTCACCTCTCCCTTAAAAAGGCCCTCCGGATACTGGATATCAAAAAAATTCTCAATACCATTGAACTGACTCATCAAACTATGACCCGCTGGTTCGGAATCAAAGAACCGCATATTGCCGTGGCCGGACTCAATCCCCATGCTGGGGAACAGGGGGCCTTTGGCCCGGAAGAAAAAACAATCATTGCCCCGGCCATCCAGGCGGCCCAGGGGCAGGGAATGCGCATCTCCGGCCCTTATCCTCCCGATACCCTTTTTTATTGGGCGGCTCAGGGCCGCTACGATGCGGTGGTGGCTTTGTATCACGATCAGGGGCTCATTCCCTTAAAGGTTCTCCATTTCGATACGGCCGTCAATATCACTATGGGACTGCCTTTTATTCGTACTTCAGTGGATCACGGAACGGCCTTTGATATCGCCGGTCAGGGCCTTGCCAACCCGGAGAGCCTGACGCAGGCCATCCTTCTGGCGGCCGCCTTTGCCCAGAGGAAGCGACAGGAATGAGTGTTTGAAGGAAGAAAGGCGTTTTTTTAGCATGAAAAAACGAATATTGAATTTCGAACACCGAATTTTGAATTAAAAAATGATCGGTTTCTATTTAAATTCGACATTCAATATTCGTTATTCGACATTCAATATTTTCATGTCCCGGCTTCCGGGCGATCGGCTATGTCGATCTTTGGGGAGACTCCCGGAGGAAGTCGGACAGGAAGCCTCTTTTTAGGTCGACAATTCGGCTTTCGAATGAAAGCCTTTTGGGGAGCTCGGCAAAGCCGAGCGGACCGACCGTATCTTGGTGCTCCATAGGGGTATGAGAGGATAACCAAAAAGAATTTATGGCTCTAAATGAAATCCTGGTCAAAGGGGCCAGGGAACATAATCTGAAAAATATCGATGTGGTCATCCCCCGCGATAAACTGGTGGTCATCACTGGCCTTTCCGGGTCCGGCAAATCCACCCTGGCCTTCGACACCATCTACGCCGAAGGACAGCGGCGATATGTGGAATCCCTTTCGGCCTATGCCCGCCAGTTTCTGGAACAGATGGACAAGCCCGATGTGGATTATATCGAAGGGCTCTCCCCGGCCATCTCCATAGAACAGAAAACGGCCAGTAAAAATCCCCGTTCCACTGTAGGGACGGTGACGGAGATATACGATTTTCTCCGGGTCCTCTTCGCCCGGATCGGAGAACCCTATTGCTGGCAGTGCGGGCAAAAGATCTCCTCCCAGTCGGTGCAGGAAATCGTCGACCAGTTAATGGCCTTCCCGGCCGGGACCAGGATTCAACTCCTGGCCCCTTTGGTCACCGGCCGCAAGGGGGAGCATCAAAAACTTCTGGATCAATTAAAACGGGAAGGATTTGTCCGGGCCCGGATCAACGGCGAATTTCGGGACCTGGAAGAAGACATCGTCCTGGACAAGAAAAAGAAACACACCATAGAAGCCGGGGTGGACCGCCTGGTGGTCAAAGAAGGACTGCAGCGCCGCCTGACCGATTCGGCGGAACTGGCCCTGAAGCTCTCCCAAGGGTTCCTGCGGGTCCTTTTAGGGAACGGAGAGGAGGTCCTCTTTAGCGAACGTTTCTCTTGCGACCGATGCGACATCAGTCTGCCTGAGCTGACCCCCCAGCTCTTTTCCTTTAACAATCCCCAGGGGGCCTGTCCGACCTGTGACGGTCTGGGGACCAAAATGTACTTTGATCCCGACCTGATTGTGCCCAACCCCAATTTGAATCTTCGTGAAGGGGCCATCGTCCCCTGGGAAAACCGGTCTTCCGTTTATTTTCAACAGACGCTCGATGCCCTGTTCAGCCATTATCATTTTGACCTCTATACCCCTTTTAAGGATCTGCCGGCCAAGGTAAGGGAAGTCCTCTTGCACGGTTCCGGCGTTGAGCCGATTCGTTTTTATTTTGAAAAAGAAGGCCGCAAACATTTTTACGAACGGCCTTTTGAAGGGGTCATCCCCAATCTGGACCGGCGTTACCGGGAAACCGATTCCTCCATGATCCGGGAGGAGTTGGAGTGTTTCATGAACGTCCGCCCCTGCCCCAGCTGTAAGGGGACGCGGTTGAAAAAGGAAAGCCTGGCCGTCAAGATCCAGGGACTTTCCATTCATGAGGTTACGTCCTTTTCAGTGAAGGAGGCCGGGGTCTGGTTTAATGCCTTAAAGCTCAATGCCAGGCAAGCCCAAATCGGCCGTCGAATATTGAAAGAGATCAATGACCGCCTGGTATTTCTGGCCAATGTGGGACTGGATTACCTGACCATCAATCGGACTTCGGCCACCCTGTCCGGCGGTGAAGGACAGCGCATCCGACTGGCCACTCAGATCGGCTCCCATTTGATGGGGGTCCTTTATGTCCTGGATGAACCGAGTATCGGGCTTCATCCCCGGGACAATCTCCGGCTTCTGCAGACCTTGAAGACCCTTCGGGATCTCGGCAACACGGTTTTGATCGTTGAACACGACGCCAACACCATCCTTTCTTCCGATTACGTCATCGATATGGGGCCCGGTGCAGGAGAAAACGGAGGACAGGTGATTTTCAGCGGCACCCCCGAGGCATTGCTCAAGGATCCCGAGTCGTTGACTGGACAATATCTGTCAGGCCGGCGGACCATCCTTGTTCCTTCCCGGCGCCGTGCCCAAAAGAAAGGTTATATCCAGATCAAAGGGGCCTCGGAAAATAATCTTAAACAGATCGATATCTCGATCCCTCTGGGGGTCTTTACCTGTGTAACCGGTGTCTCCGGTTCAGGGAAAAGCACACTTATTATCGACACCCTTTATCAGACCCTGTCCCAACGTCTTTACCGTTCCAAACAACGGGCCGGCCGGGTCCAGGAGATAAAAGGGGTCAGGTTGATCGACAAGGTCATCAACATCGATCAATCGCCGATCGGCCGTACCCCCAGGTCCAATCCGGCCACTTACACCGGGCTCTTTACCACCATTCGGGACCTGTTTGCCAGAACACCGGAGGCCCGTTCGCGAGGCTATAAGCCCGGTCGATTCAGTTTTAATGTCCGCGGAGGGCGTTGTCCGGCCTGCAACGGGGATGGGCTGATGAAGATAGAAATGCATTTCCTGCCGGATGTCTATGTCACCTGCGAGGTCTGTCAGGGCAGCCGCTATAATCGGGACACCCTGGAAGTCCTCTATAAAGGTATGAACATCGCCCAGGTCCTGGACCTGACGGTCGATCAGGCCCTAAAGATCTTCGAGGCCATCCCGGTCATTCGGGATAAGCTGGAAACCTTAATGCAGGTGGGCTTGGGCTATATCCGATTAGGGCAACCGGCCACCACCCTTTCCGGCGGAGAGGCTCAACGAATCAAGCTTTCCAGGGAATTGAGCAAACGATCAACCGGAAAGACCCTCTATATCCTTGACGAACCCACTACCGGACTGCATTTCTCCGACATACAAAAATTATTGGAGGTCCTCAACCGCCTGGTGGATATGGGCAATAGCGTAGTCGTGATCGAACACAATCTGGACGTCATCAAGACCGCCGATTATATCATTGACCTGGGTCCGGAGGGCGGAGATGAGGGGGGACAAGTCATCGGGGTTGGGAACCCTGAGGCCATGGCTGAAAACCCCAAATCCTACACCGGACGATTTTTAAAACAGGTGCTGGGAAATTCAGGGACGTCTACTGGGTGAAAAATTTAAGGATACCCCGTTTAACAATTTATGAAACTCAGCACAGGATAAAAAAAAGGGCTGTTGGTTTATCGCCAACAGCCCTTTTTTTATCCTTTGGTATAATAAATTACATGGGCAGACCGACCATTTTGGCAATCGGTGTGGCCATCGGATAGGCATACAACAGGATCAAAGAGACAACCAGTGCATAAATACACAGGGACTCGATCATGGCCAAACCGATAATCATGGTCACCGTGATCTTACCTGAAGCCTCAGGATTCCTGGCAACGCCTTCAACTGCGCCCTTCAAGCCCAAGCCCTGACCGATACCTGTTCCCAGGGCAGCAATCCCAATTCCCAGACCTGCGGCCAGGACCACGCCAAAATAGACGTTAAGCCCGGCAGCCGCCACCTGAGGATTGCTTTCAGCAAAGGCCATGGCCACCATACTGAGCAGGGCGGTCATTGTCAATAGAGCTACTTTTTTTACCATTGAATCATTCTCCTTTCTATATAAAGATTCGCCTTCTTCCCAAAATTTAAAAATCCGATACTGGATACTGGATTCTCGATACTGGATGAGTTTGATGGCTTCTTTATCGAGCATCATGCAACCAGTATCCAGCATCTATTATTTTTTAATGTAGTTTCTCTTCATTCCGCAATTCGCAATTCTTTAATGTGTTTCCTCTTTACTCCGCAATCCACATTCCGAAATCGTTTTATGTGCTCCCTCTTTATTTCGCAATCCGAAATCTAAAATCCGAAATTCTTTAATGTGCTTCCTCCAGGGCCGTAGAAAAATAAATCATGGACAACAAGACAAAGACAAAAGCCTGGATGAAACTGGTGAACAAGGCCAGAAACATCATCACCACCGCCGGGGCCAAAAATTTACCGGCCAGCAAAAGGAGGATGCCCAAAACCAGGTCCTCTCCAAAGATATTTCCAAACAACCGCAGGGTCAGGGAAAGCACCCGCGAAAGGTGACTGATGATTTCAATAGGAAACATAAGCGGGGCCAGCCACCAGATAGGTCCGAGGAATTGTTTGATATATTTGAACCCGTGCGTTTTAATGCCGATGATATGCGTCATGACAAAGACGATCAGGGCGCAGGCCAGTGTGGTGTTGATGCTGGCTGTAGGTGAATAGAAACCCGGGATCAAGCCCAACGCATTGGAGAGGAAGATGAATAAGCCCAACGTGGCGAGTATAGGGAAAAACACTCGCCCTTTCTCTCCCATGGTATCCACCTGAAAGTTTTCAATGCCTGAGATAACCATTTCAAAAAAATTCTGTCCGCCGGTCGGGATCATCTTGATCGATTTTACGGCCAGGAGGGAAAAAACGATTAACAGCAGCATGATCAACCAGGTATAGGTCACATGGGGATAGGTATGAGCGAAATGCCCCAACCCTATGGATTCTAATAGTTTGGTAAGAAAAAAAATGGGGTGCTCCATGAATTAATTGGCCTCCTTAATCTTACTGCGAAAATAGGGTTCCTCACTAAACGAGGTTTATTTTCGTGCTCCGTGGCGTCACGCCCCTGGCGGGGCATGACGGTTTAAAAAGGATTTTTCGCATTTCATTAAACCCCAGAAGGGTCAGGGTGATGACGACCACCGACAATCCGACCACCAGTCCCAGGGGATCGACCAGCCTTTTGGCAATTAAAAAATACAACACGATGCCGGTGCCCAACAACCGTAGATAGTATTTAACAATGACCGACTTGGGACTGGCCAGGTGATCGGGGATAAAGGCTTTTTTCAAAATCCGGTACAGGAGATGAAAATTAACCAGAACGATCAAACCACCAATACTGACACCAAGAGAAAAAAAAGGGGGCATCAGAATCATACTGCCCAGCAGCAACAGGGCGAATATAGCCCCGTTCATAAACCGGACCCTCTGAAGCAAGGGATCTTCAACCGTCCCTTTGTTCTCCATAGACAATCCCTTATTCATTTAAGGTCTTTTTCAGTCCTTTTCATAATGACGTAGATATTTCTAAACCCGGCCACGATCCCTAAAACCATAAAAACAAGAAAAAACACCGGGCTGGTTTTAAACCATTTGTCCAGATAATATCCGATAGCGATAGCGATCACTATCGCCAGAGCCATGGATATGCCCATGGTACTGACTGTGGCCAGCAGTTTAATATATTTTCTGGTATCTTCCTGCACGAAGCCTCAACCCGACACCAAAATGTTACGGCGGGCTTCCCAACCCATTTATTTTTTTAATAATCCTTGGGTTGTAGTAATGACCAAATTTGTCTAACATGGGAGGATGGACAAAGTCAATAATTTTTTGTTTTTGTCCCCTTTTTCCTCCAGTTACCCCGAATTTGCCGTCGGTCTGAAAAACCAGTTGGTCAAGAAGTCCTCCGCTTCATCAAATCAACATGTATCTATTGATTATTATGTAAATTTTAACTTTTCTTAACTAGGATCTGGTGTTATAATATCGGAAAAAAATTGTAAAAAACAAACTTCATGTATTAATTGTTCGATAACATAAGATAAAGGGGAAAAAGGCAGATGAGCATTCAAAAGAAACTCCCACGTTCGCGCGCACTGGCAGCAAAATTAATCTATTCAGCACTATCAATACTTCGCGACAACGGCAAAGAAATGCCGATGCGTGAACTAATGAGCAAAGTTGAGCGGGAAGTAAAATTAGATGAATGGGACAAAGAACGATATGAAAAATCTGGGTATGTCAGATGGGAATCCATCTTACACTTTTTTAGCATAGACTGCATTAAGGCCGGATATTTGATAAAGAAAAAGGGAATCTGGTATATAACACCAGAAGGAGAAGAAGCCCTGAAAATGGGTCCAGAAAAATTGCTCGAAGAAGCTACAAGGGCCTACAGAAAATGGAAGGCAGAACAACCCGTAGTTTCTACTGAAGATCGCAGTGAAATAGAGGCACCCGAACAATCTGTTCCATTCGATGATATTGAACAAACTGCATTGGATGGCCTTGAGAAATTTATCAATTCAAAAAATCCTTATGAATTTCAGGACTTGGTTGCAGCTCTATTGAGGGGGATGGGCTACTATACGCCGTTTGTTGCGCCAAAGGGAAAAGACGGTGGGGTTGATATTGTCGCTTACAGAGATCCGCTCGGCACGGATTCACCGCGTATTCAAGTACAGATAAAGCATCGCGAGTCTACCGCCAGTGTTCAAGAAGTTAGACAGCTCATGGGTTTGTTGCAGAAAGAAGGGAATGTCGGCATTTTTGTCTCTACCGGGGGCTTCTCCCCGGACGCACGATCAGCGGCACGAAGTTCTCATGTTCATGTTGAGTTAATCGACCTTCATCGTTTCATTGGATTATGGCAGGATTTTTATTCGAAACTTTCAGATGCGGACAAAAGTCTTCTCCCTTTGCGCCCAGTATATTTTCTCGCAACCGAAGAATGAAAAATAGTCGAACATATCGCTACAATGCATCGCGTGAAACTACCGCCCCCCCCGTGCGCTTTTCTTTAGAGCAATAAGATGAATGGATTCGAAGTCCTCAAGACCAATGTCCTGGTGGAGGCGGTGCTGAACGATGGCAGAAAAGCATTTGCCGACATAAACGTCAGCGCAACCGCCATTCAATTACCCGAAGACATCGAGCTAGATGAGTACCAGTACTACATTCAGAAAGTCGGCTTCTGTCTTGTGCACACATTAACATGGTGCAAGCAACTGGATCTAGCTCTCGAGTTCATGTCCAACTACGATTACGCCAAGAGGATACAAGCATCAAGAGCAGATCATCTCATATACAATATAGAAAACTATCTCATGCGGTTGAACTCCGTTTATGACAGGGTTCTGCAAATAGTAAATGCCGTATTCCATCTGTGTATCAACGAAGAGAGCGTGGGTCACGCAGTCGTAGTGAGCAATTACAAGGTACAGCACCGGCCTAAGATAGTTAGCCGGATCAGGGCAATACAGAAATTCCTACTGGACTATGCGCAAGCGAGGCATACCTTAATGCACAAGCATTCTTGGCTCGATCTGGAATTGAGAGAGATAGAGCTATTCTACTTGAATGACCTGACGGAATCTCATCAAAGTGATAAGTGGAGGAAGAGCCTGAGGCACTATAGAGCCAAATACCTCCGCGAGTACTTGGGCAAGAAGAAAGGCGAGTTTTCGAAAATAAACTCTGACTTGGCCGTCTTGCTCGACCAGTTGTTTACTTCGCTCCTTGAAGAGTATGAGCGTCAGAAAGGAAAACTGAGGTAGTGGAGAAATCAGGGGCAGCACTTGATACTTGAATTATGATTGAGACCAATGGAAGTTAACTTAGACTAATGACCCATATACTGCTAACATTTCACTGCACGGGATCGGCGGGATTCTCCCGCCTCCCCGTGACCCAGCTATTAGGCAATTCAATATGGAGGTATTAAATGAGGAACTTCGTTATATTAATAGCCATGGTGTTTGTACTTTTGTTGCATGGATGCGCCGGAATTACACCTATCAAGAACTTAGCATTACCTCCCGTAAGTACAATCGAGGGAAACATTACGCAAATTGATAAGGGTGGATTTACTCTAATGGATAATTCTGGCTCAATTTACGTCAGAGCCGAGTTGCCGGACAATAAAAAATTAAACCTCTCTGTTAATGAAAAAGCCAAAGTATATGGCAATTTACAAGGTAGTCGGGAAAAAATATTTGATGGATATGTTATTAAAAAATCAACCGGGGAGCAGATTATCATAAGCAATCCGACTCCTCACTTTGGCTTTATTATTCAGAGCGTTTTTAAGTAATGCCTAGCAACGCGTTCAACTCGGAGGTGCAAAAGTGCCGGTTCACTCTGCTTTTGTGCGCCTGTTAACGCGAGCGTTTGACATTTCTATCAAGGAGTAATCAGATGACCGTCGAAGAGCGTTACAAAGAAAGATACAAATCAGGGAACACGCCTTGGGACATTGGCCAGCCGGATTTCAATCTTATCGAAGTGGTGACCCAAAAACCTATTGTGAGCTGCAAAGCCTTAGATATCGGCTGTGGAACCGGAGACAATTCCATCTGGCTTGCCCAGAACCGCTTTCGGGTTATTGGTACCGACACTTCGGAGATTGCTATAGAGAAGGCCAAAGAAAAAGCTGCTGAAGCCAAGGTTGAATGCGATTTCAGGCTGGTGGATTTTCTTAAAAACAAAATTGAAGGTGCTCCTTTTGGTTTTGTATTTGACCGAGGCTGTTTTCACTCATTCGGTTCTGAAAATGATCGAAGAAGCTTTGCCCAAAATGTCGCTACTCATTTGGAAGATGCCGGCCTATGGTTAACCCTCGTTGGCAACGCTGATGAGCATCGCCAAGGTCCTGGTCCGCCCCAACGGACTGCAGGAGATATCGTCTTGGCCGTGGAGCCTTATTTTGAGGTTCTTTCACTTATCTCCAGCCATTTCGGATCTCATCGTCCGAATCCACCCAGAGCCTGGAGATGCCTGATGCAGAAACGTGACAGAGGGTCAGCCCTTGACATTTGAATTTTGGTTGAGACCGATGGAAGTTAAATTAGCCTAATTATCCATATACTGCCTAACATTTCACTACATGGGATCGGCTGGATTCTCCCGCCTCCCCGTGAGTTCCGTCGTTATGTGCACGAAGGGGGAGGTTGAACCCTGGCGCAACAAATCTCGTATGCTATGAAGATATACTATGGCTGACATAAACCTTCTTCGACAACTTTGTTCTCTGATTCTGCCGATTACAGTGGTAGTGATCGTTCCATTTCTACAGGTCGCCCGCTTCCATCCTTTCGGGTTAAGACTCTATCTTCCTGTCCCCTTTATTCAAGCTCCCCTGGGTACCCTTGTCTTTTGCGTAGGACTTTTGCTTCTTGTCATAACGATTCGACTATTCATGAAAAAGGGCAGAGGAACGCTCGCTCCGTGGAATCCAACTCAAAAGCTCGTTACCGATGGTGTCTACCGCTATGTCCGCAACCCTATGATTTCTGGGGTTCTCTTTATACTCATTGGGGAAACTATTTTTTTTGGTTCTTGGTTATTGTTCATCTGGGCTCTGATCTTTGGCATAGGGAATACCTTTTATTTACGGTTATCAGAAGAACCAGGATTGGTAAGACGTTTTGGTGAAGAATACCTCGTCTATAGACGGAATGTTCCTATGTGGATTCCCAGGCTAAAGCCTTGGAACAGGGAGACGGGATCAACCAAAGCGAACTATAGGGGCACATAACCAGGCAATCCAGCGGGCATCTTGCAGCCGTTGCTGATTTTTACGTGCGCACTTGCCGTTCGGCCACATAATAAAGGACTGATATGTCTGTGTACATGATTATTGATTCCAAAGTAAAAGATGAAGACAAATATCGACAATACATCGATCAGGTCTCTTCCACTGTAAAAAAGTACGGTGGTCGCTACCATGTTCGGGGAGGGGAAATCAAATCCTTAGGCACCTGGAAGCCCGAGAGGATAATCCTCATTGAGTTCCCCACGGAAGATCATATCCAAAGATGGTTAGCATCACCGGAATATAAGGCCATTGCGCCCTTGCGAGAAGAGGGTGCTGAGACCCAAGCCATCGTTGTAAATGGATACTCCAATAAATAAAGGCCGAACAAGCCCGGGCAACGGATTGCCGACAAATCCGGCTCCCGGTGAGGTCCGGACGACTTTGAATGGAGAATAGATATGGAAGAAAAAATGAGCAGATGGGGTACAGGTCCAATTATTGCGGCTCTATCACTCGGCTACGGAATAGTGACTATAGTATTAAGCCGCTATTTCCATCCTGTCTTCCAAATAGGTTTCGTACCTCATGGGTTTCTGACACTCCTTGGGATTGCGCTGATAGTGATTGGGATACCATTTTATATCATTTCGGCTAAAACAGTTATGCGCGCCTACAAGGCTGATAAGCTTGTAACAGACGGTATTTACAGATGTTGTCGCCATCCGTTATATGCATCATGGGTGGTTTTTATTGTCCCCGGAATAGCCCTTTTAGTAAACAGTTGGATAGTGCTGACCATACCGATATTCATGTACCTTATATTACGTAAATTGGTCAAAAAAGAGGAAAACTATTTGGAGTCCGTATTTGGTTCCGGATATCGTGAATATAAGAAGAAAGTGCCGTGTATCATGCCCGTTGGTTGGATAAAACCTATGGTCTAACCTGCTTCTGCACCGAACTAGGGCCACTACACGGCCCTCACAGGCGAGAAGCAGTGTTAAGCCAGGAAGAAAAGACACGAGGGCAGGCTTGATCCGTTCGGCTTCGCCGAACTTATGCTAAGACCCCCTTTGGGAGTCGACCGGAATCCAGTCTTTTCAACCCGGATTTCCGGTTTTGCGGAAATTATGATAAAAGAGATATCGTAAGATGAAAATGGATACATTACACTGGTTAACCGATTAAGGAAGGGCCGACCATGGTCAAAGGAATTATTTTTGCTGTTGTTTCTTTGGGGATTATTTTTATTTCCTGGAAATCCTTGGCCAGGCCCCGCTCCCACGGCTTCTATCGCTTTTTTGCCTTTGAGCTTCTGCTGATCCTGTTTCTGATCAATGTGAATTATTGGTTTGAAAATCGATTTTCCCTTCTTCAACTGATTTCCTGGTTCTTTTTATTCCCTCCGATTTGGGATTTGAAAATACCACCAATCTAGTAACCATTGGGGCCTACAAATATATTCGTCATCCCCTTTATGCCTCATTGTTATGGTTGGGTTGGGGGATCTTTTTTAAGCATATGAACTGGTTGAGCGCATCCTTAGTCCTGGGCGTATCCGCCTTTCTGATAGCGACAGCCAAGGCGGAAGAAGAGGAAAACATGGCCAGGTTCGGGGATGAATATTCCCGCTATCGAAAGTCCACCAAGATGTTTATCCCTGGGTTGATTTGATAAAAGGAGGGATCATGTTACCGGAAAAACAAAATAAAGCCTACACCGAGTTTTATAACTCAACCAGCAGTAGTGAGATCTTAGATTCCAAAACAACCCTGATCATACAACTGGCCGCTGCTATGGCCGTTGGATGTTATCCTTGAATGGAGCATTACCTTGGCGTGGCCAAGAAACAAGGCATTACCGAGAAAGAAATAGGGGCCGTCCTGGCCATTGTCATGGCCGTCTCCGGGGGTAGAGTCCGTGCCCAATTTCGGGAGGTTCGCAACCGTCTCAAGAAAATCAAAATACCGAAAACGTAGATCAAACGATTAAGGCGAATGTCTTGTTTTAAATTCTTTTCCAAGGGAGATCCGTTGATATGAAATCGAAGTTTGAAAAAGAGGTATCGAAGCTTTGCCGTCGTTTCGGGACGATTGCCGTAAAAAAGGGATTTGTTTCAGCGGACCAGATCAAAGAGGCCTTTGTCGAGCAGTTGGATGACGATTTAAACAGGAGAGAACATCGGCTGATCGGAACAATCCTATTTGAAAAAGGTTTGATGAATTGGGAGCAGGTGAATATTGTTCTAAAAGAACTTTTTAAAATAAAATAATCAAAGGATTCAAGGGGTCCAGGGCCTGCGACGAGACCATTCGACGAGCTCATGTCGAGTCGCTCAGCCGAGACGGTCAAGGACCGCAGGCGGAGTAAAAGGCTTGGAAGTTAAAATCCTTGAACCCTATTCTCGTTATAAAGAACAGGCGGAGATAAACCTTTAACAGAAGGATTGAATATGTGGAAAGAATTTAAAGAATTTATCATGCGGGGAAATGTAATGGACATGGCCATAGGCATCATTATTGGTGCCGCATTCGGAAAAATTATAACCTCTTTTGTCAATGATGTCTTGATGCCTCCCATAGGTCTGCTTTTGGGTAAGGTGGATTTCAACAATCTTTTTATAACCCTTTCCAATCAATCTTTTGCCACCTTGGAAGAGGCCAAAAAAGCCGGGGCGGTGACGATCAAATACGGTCTTTTTCTCAATACCATTATTGATTTTGTCATCGTTGCCTTCATCATTTTTCTGGTGATCCGCCAGATCAACCGGATGAAACGGCAACCGGCGCCGGAGGCAGCGACGACCGGGGAATGCCCTTTTTGTTTATCGAAGATTCCGATCAAGGCCACCCGTTGTCCCAACTGCACTTCTGAAATAAAGGCCTTATAGACCATACCGATTGGTTCTTCATCCCCTGGCCGACGAGAGAAATAAGCCTGCCAGTCCATCCGGTTTATGTCTCTCCAGGGGTGAGGTATCGAATGAAAAAATATCGAAACAAAACACCTGAAGAGGTCATGAAAATGGTGACCACGGAACTGATTGAACGGGCCATCCAATCAGGGACGAAAAAAAACCGCTCCATATTTATCAGTAAAACCTCCGGTGGAAAAGGGATTGATGTCCAAACCTTAAATCCAAAAACGAGCGAAGGGAAAATAAATTTAGAAAACTTTTTAAGGCCCGTACGAAGACATTACACCATTTCCGGCTTGGGTTCCCAAGAAGAACCTGATGCCATTAATTGGAGGGTGCTTAATCTTCCTCTCGGTCGAAGGATACGATTAGTGTTCCTGATTGCTGTTTTGTTTTTTCTGAAAGGGACACCCGGTAAAAATAAAATATATCGCCGGATGGGGGTACACGTCGGAAAAGACACCGAGATTATGCAGATGGTCTGGCTGGATCATTTTCGTCCAGAGCTTATTTTCATCGGCGAAAATACCTTGGTGGGTGCCTTCAGCCGGCTTTCCGTTCATGGCTATGAAGGCTCGGGTAAATTTCGTTACGGATTAATTGAAATAGGAAATAATTGTACCATAGGCGCCGGAACGGGAATCGGTCCGATAAAGATTGAAGATAACGTCCGAACGCTTCCCAATACCACCCTTTCCCCTTATCTATCAAAAATCAAGGCCGGATCAATAGTCGGCTGGAATCCTCCCAGTGTAAAAAAGCCGGATTTGGAAGATAAATAGAATTTGACACCTCTAATCTGCTCTTCCTTTTTCCCTTCTTTTCACGGGTTTTATAAAACTGATCATCTTTGAACAATAATGTCCCTTCAGGCATTATGGTTCAATCTTTCCCTGGCCGGACAATCTCTGAGCCGAAACACTTACCCTACCAACAGGCTGTTTTGATACCCTGAGACCTTTGAAAAACGTCCCCTTTGGCCCCAATCTCTGCGTCAGACTCAAATTTTAATCCTCAAAATACTAAATGTATTCCTGTGGTTAAAATTTTCGTCTTTCTTGACCTTGGATAAAATTGAACATTTTTCAAAGCTCTCACCCTCCCTCCCATGGAGTATTTTTTGTTTGACATGGGGTTTAAAATGATTATAATGAAAATGAAAATCATTTTCATTAATGAGAGCCGCTTATGGAACGCTCCGTTTTTAAACACTTCATTAAAAGCCAGGGATTGCGCCAGTCCCGTCAACGGGACCGGGTGGTCGAGACCTTTTTATCCCTGAAGGGGCACACCTCGGCCGAGGAACTCCTATCCAAGGTCCGAAAAAAGGACAAACGGATAGGCCTGACCACCGTTTACCGGACCCTGAAACTCCTGACCCGGTGCGGCCTGGCGGTGGAGAGGAAATTCAATCGTCAGGTGAGCACCTTTGAGCCGGGCCGGGTGGGGCAACATCACGATCATCTCATCTGTCTGGGGTGCGGACGGATTATGGAGTTTGAGAACAAGTCCATAGAAACCCTACAGGAGGCCGTGGCCCAAAAACAGGCCTTTTTCATTACCCATCATGTCCTGGAATTGTATGGTTACTGTGGGGAGTGTTCCAAAAAGACCAAAAAGAAATTAAAAAAGAAATGAATTCCATTAAAACCGATACCTCCAAAATCTTAAGTCCCGCCAAGGTCATTCTGGTCGGAAACCCCAATGTGGGGAAAAGCGTCATCTTCAACTACCTGACCGGGACCTATCGGGTCGTCTCCAATTATCCCGGAACTACCGTGGAGGTGTCATCAGGTGCGGCCAAGGCCGGAGAATTTTCCTATACGGTTCTGGATACTCCGGGGGTCAATAACCTGATCCCCAATTCGGAAGATGAAAAAGTCACCAGGGATATCCTTTTGTCCGAAGAAGATTATCGGGTAATCAATGTCCTGGATGCCAAGAATCTGCGTCGGAGCCTGTTGATCGCTATGCAATTGATCGAAATGGGACTGCCTGTGGTTTTGGCCCTGAATATGATGGATGAGGCCAAAAGCAGAGGGATTGAGATCAATCTGAAGGCCGTGAAAGAGATCTTCGGCCTTCCGGTCATTGCTGCGGTGGCCACCCGGGGAAAAGGTCTGGAACAACTCTTTCCGGCTTTGAAGGATTCTTCAAAATCTCCCTTCTCATTTACCTATTCCGGGCCGATTGAAGAGGGGATAGCCTCTCTTTTGCCCCTGTTGCCTCCGGCCCCAATCAGCGGAAGGTCCCTGGCCTTGATGCTCCTGGCCGGAGATGAAACCCTCAGACCCTGGCTGGAGAAAGGGTTGGGGACCAAAGAGTTGGAGCGGATCGAATCCATCTGCACCCAATACCGGCGAAATTATCCGGAACCCTTGAGTTACCGGATCAACATCGAGCGCTTGGAAAAGATAGACCATTTGCTGCTCCAAATTCAAACCAGGAAATGGTTTTCTGTTCAAGGCTGGGGAAGTCGTCTGGGCGAATGGTCCACGCACCGGGTGATTGGACTTATCTGGATGTTGGTGGTCTTGTTTCTGTCTTATGAAATTATCGGAGTCCTGGGGGCCGACATTGCCGTAGGTTTTATGCAAAAAACCGTCTTTGGAGGATATATCAATCCATTTTTGACCAGGCTGACCAAAGCTGTAATCCCTTTTCCCTTATTTCAGGATCTTCTGGTCGGGCCTTATGGGATCTTCACCATGGCCTTGACCTATGCCCTGGCCTTGATCCTGCCTATTGTCGGCTTCTTTTTTCTTATCTTCGGCTTTTTGGAAGACTCCGGATATCTGCCGCGGCTGGCGGTGATGAGCAACCGCATCTTCAAAATAATGGGCCTCAACGGCAAGGCCATTTTGCCCATGATCCTGGGTTTGGGGTGCGATACCATGGCCACGATGACCACCCGGATTTTAGAGACCCGTAAAGACAAGATCATTGTCACCCTGCTCCTGGCCTTAGGGGTCCCCTGTTCAGCCCAACTGGCGGTCATATTCGGTATGCTGGCCGGATTTCCCGCTTGGATTTTCATTTCCTGGGCACTGATCATCAGCGGGGTGACCTTTCTGGTCGGTTTTCTGGCCCAGATGGTAATTCCAGGGGAAAGTGCCAGTTTTATTCTGGAACTCCCGCCTCTGCGCTGGCCGCAGATGAAAAATATCCTGATCAAGACCCTGTCCCGCATCGAATGGTATCTTAGGGAGGCCGTCCCCCTTTTCATTTTGGGGACATTGATCCTTTTTGTCCTGGACAAAAGCGGGGTCATGACCTCCCTGGAACGCGGGGCCAGACCGTTGGTGGTTTACTGGCTGGGCTTGCCGGTTGAATCCACTTCTTCTTTTATCATAGGATTTTTGCGGCGCGATTATGGGGCGGCCGGCTTTTTGGTTATGGCCCAGAAAGGGCTTTTAACCCCTAACCAGATTTTGGTGGCCCTGGTGACCATCACCCTTTTTGTTCCCTGTATCGCCAATTTTTTTGTTATCATAAAAGAACGGGGCTGGAAAACAGCCTTGGTCATTGTCGGGGTGGTCATTTTTATTGCCTTGTTTATAGGCGGAATAGTTAATTGGATATTATCAATTTGCTGAAAAAGGCCCATCTACAGTGTTGCCCTCATCCCTCGTCATTGCGCCGTACTTCTATGTACGACTCATTCCTCGGGATTTTGGGCGCCTTGTATCTGAACCTTTTTGAGCAACCTGTAAAAATGACTTTTTACGCATTCTGTTAATCTTTCATGCCCATTAGGGCGCGATACGAAGCATGAAAAGGTTTCAAGTCCCGCCAACGACGGGATCGAAACCTATTCTCTGATTATTATGAACGATAAATTAAAATATAACTGTGCCCTGTGCGGTCATAAATTCACTATGGATGAGGGTTCTTGCCCTTCGGCCTGTCCCTTCAGCCGAAACTGTAACTTGATCTGCTGTCCCAATTGTGGTTACAGTTTTCCTAAGAACTCCCGAACCGTTGAATTTTTCAAAAAACTATTTACAAAAAGGAGTAGCCATGAACTCAGGTCCTGAGCATCCAACAAGAGATAACGGCAATCAACACGGCCATCGCTGGCACGGCGGCCGTCCGGCTCGGAACCAGGAGGAAAGCATTGATGAACTCCTGGAATTGATCTGGGTTCTCCGGGAAAAAGGGGTCAGTGACATCCATAGTCTGCTTCAGAACACCTCCGATCCCGAAGCCAGGTCCGTCTTGAATCATATGATGCGGGAAGGCCTTTTTGAAATGGAAGGGGATATTTTGAAATTCAAAGAAAAGGGGGAAGTCCTGGCCGAAGGGATCGTCCGGCGTCACCGATTGACCGAACGTTTGTTAATGGAACTCTTCGAAATGTCGGAAGAGGAAGCCGAAATGGAGGCCTGTAAACTGGAGCACATCCTCAGTCCAGCGGTGACCGACAGCGTCTGTTCCTTTTTAGGTCATCCGCCGGTCTGCCCCCACGGAAAACCCATTCCCCAGGGCCCCTGTTGTAAGAAATTGACCCGCGAGATGAAACCCCTGATCCGGCCTTTAAATGACCTGGCCTTAGGTCAGGAAGGGCGGGTGGTTTTTATTTCCACCAAGGTCAAAGACAGGTTGGAGCTGCTGGGTTCCTTTGGGGTTATTCCCGGGGTTGTCATTCAACTCAAACAGCGTCATCCCTCTTATATCATCCAGATTGGGGAAACTTCCATCGCCTTGGATGAAAGCATTGGACGGGAGATTTTTGTCAGGGCCGTATGAGACCCGGGAAATTATTAGGGGTCTTAAAAAAAATATTGAGAAAAAAAGTTGATATCCGGGGTCTTGGATTCTTCTTTTCAGGGCTTGTCCAATAGGCAACCATTCGCCAAGTCCCGGCCCGACCAGCTAAGTTTATTTAGAAGCCGGGCCAACACCTGTGCCTATTTCGAGCTTTGGTGTAGGCCTGCTCTTTAATCCAATTCCTGGTTTGGCCTGGGAAATAGCTTGGGGGCTATGGGTGGATAACTCCTGAAAAGAAGAATCCAAGACCCCATTGATAGGAACCCCTTGTTAAGACATCAGAAAAACAAAGCGACCTTATTAAACCGTTCCCTGGATCACCCCTGAATCGTTGGGGGATTGCATCGGCAGGCGGCGAATTTCTCTGGCCCCGGCCTTGACCATCATATCCATGATCTGCTGTTCCGAATAAGACTGGCCCTGGTTCGTACCCAGAAGCATGTTCAGGGAAAAAAGGGCCGGATGCAGGGGGCCGTCCAGGGTATTGTTCAAAAGGAATTCGTGGATCAGAATATGCCCTCCGGGCTCAAGGACCGAGACCGCTTTTTGAATAATCCTTTGAGCTTCTTCCGGTCCCTCGCCGTGAAGGATTTGAGAAAGCCAGGCCGCATCAAAGGTCCCCCGGATATCGGTGTTGACATAATCCCCATCCTGGAAGGCGATTTTCTCTGTAAGGCCGAATCTGGCGATAGTTTTTTCAGCGAAAGGCCGGGTAGTTTTCAGATCGTAGACTGTGGCCTTGAGCCCGGGGTTTTTCAAACAAAAATGAATAGCGTAAGTTCCAGGGCCGCCGCCCAGGTCAAGAAGATGTCTCTTGCCGGAAAGATCAATAATGAAGGCCAGGCGCGGGGCCAGCATCATGGCCATATTAAACATGCCCATCAAAAAACTTTCCCTGACCGTTTCATCCTCAAAAGAAGCCCTGCCTCGAATCGGCTTTCCGGTTAATACCGCTTTGTCCAACTGAGACCAGGAGGCCATCAGATGATGATGATGCATGATCATATAGCCGATGTACTGGGAGGATTCCTTTAACAGAAAAGAGAAGCTGAATGGGGTGTTGGAATAGACCCCATTTTTATTCATTAAAAGATTCATGGCCGTCAAGGCGTTAAGAAGCATGCTGACACCCCTCGGATCCCCATTCAGTTGGTGAGCGATTTCCTGTCCGCTGAGGGGCTGATTGCCGATGAGCGTAAAAATACCCAATTTGACTCCGGCGTGGACAGCACAGGCCGCCCAGTAATTTCCGGATATTTCCAAGAGGTTTCCTGGGGTCCATTCTTCTGTTTTCATGTCCTGGTTCCTTTCCGTTGAAAAGATTGGCATAACCATAAAATATTTGATAAAAGATATAATAGGTTCGATAAAATCTCAATAGGAAAAAAGCATAAGACAACAGGTGTCAAAGGAATTCAGATCATTTATAACCCAGGTTATGGAAACACTGGCGAAACAAAACCGGGAAATTTGCCTTTTTCCCGAAGCCCTTTCCGATTCAACGGATTCTTCCGTTGTCCTTTGCCTTTTAAGTGAATGCCTTAAAGGAAAGGGACCGGAGAAAGAGCTTTGCTTTGTATTTAATAAAAGATCACAGCTGGTGAGACAGTCCGGTGATCTCTGCTTCCCGGGCGGAGGTATTGTTCATCATATCGACTCGATAGCCGCAAAATTCCTGGGACTTCCATTTTTCCCTTTGGGCCGCTGGCCCTATTGGAAGAAATGGCGGACTCAGAGAAGGGTGGAAGCTGCCCGACTCTCTCTTCTGTTGGCCACGGGTCTCAGAGAATCCCTGGAAGAAATGCGTCTTAATCCTTTTCGGACCGAGTTTCTCGGCCCCATGCCACCACAGCCACTCCAATCTTTTCAGAAATTCATCTACCCGATGGTGGTTTGGATCAGGAATCAGAGACGATTCTTTCCCAACCGGGAAGTGGAAAAGGTTGTTTCCATCCCAATAAAAGATTTTCTGATCCCCGAAAATTATGTTCGCTATCGAATGCGTTTTGAAGCCTATCCGGGCAGTAATAATGAGGTCGTTCAGTATTTTCCGGGTTTCCTCCATGAAGATGCAGAAGGTCCCGAAGTGTTATGGGGGCTGACTTACCGGATTGTGATGATGATTCTTGAAATGCTCTTTGACTTTTCGCCCCCGGACATGTATTCCCTTGAATGTGTCGATGGCCTGAGGGACGAAAACTATTATAATACTGCTTCAAAGAAAACAATAAAATAAGCATATATTTTGAATAATCAGACATCAGGACGTCTTCTTGAGCCCCTATAGAATCAAGTATCAAATTAAGAAAGACAGGAGGCCTGTATGACAGAAGAAATCAACAAGATTATGACCGTAAAGGAGGCCATCAGCAAGTTCGTACATGACGGT
>JBEKPQ010000019.1:0-42785 GCA_049520575.1 Thermodesulfobacteriota bacterium
TCTTTCCTTTCTTGAAGCAGAGAGGTGAAATCCTCTTGAAAAATTTCCAGCAACGGCCTTCCCGTATCGACATGTTGGTTGTCCTTAAAAAAAATCTTCACGACTCGCCCTCTGACTTCTGAGGCAATGGGGACAATGGTTCCGGTCACATAGGCATCGTCCACCTTTTCATGAGAAAGTGATCGGATAAAATAAACGACCCCATAAATGACCCCGGCCAAAACCATCAATAGTATTAATACTCTGAATGCCTTTTTTTTCATTAGTGTTTTCTCACCTTTCGGATCTGCTCTGCCGGTCTATCGCCGACTGATTTCTCAGGTATCCGCTTCATTTAATTTGATAAAAAATTATTTACTTTGTTATTTACTAAATAAATGTTATCAGGCCCGGTATAATTTTTCTACAGTTAATTTTAAGGTCCTATTTTTATTAATTTTCGCTCCCCCTTTTCTCCCAAGGAAGTTCATTCAAGACTTAAAAAATATTGCTTTTTAATATAATTTATTCTTGATATATAGGATGACTATGATGTATAAAAGTTACTAAAGGTTACTATAGCCCTCACGTTAACATTTTTTTCTTTGAAAGGAGATTGAAAATGGAAGCAAGGACCTATCCGGAGTACAGCACTAATTATCCTCTGCTCCTCACTACCTTTATGAGAAGGCCTGTTAAAGTCTATCCGAACGAGATAGGGATCGTTTACCGTAACCAATTCACCGCCGAATATCAGCGATTCACTTGGCTGGAATGGTACAAACGCACCTGCAAACTGGCCCATGCCCTTAAAAAGCTGGGAATCAAACCCGGCAAGCCGGGAGAACCCGGAGACCGGGTCGGCACCATGGCCCTAAACACCCACCGTCATATGGAACTCTATTACGCCGTACCATGTTCCGGGGCTCTGCTTCACCCCATCAATGTCCGACTGGCCCTGGAACATATCATTTACACCATCAATCATGCCGAAGATAAAGCCATTTTCTTTGACGATATCCTCCTGCCCATGGTGGAAGGCATCTATGACCAGATTAAAGACAAGGTGAAAAATTTTATTTATATGTCTGACAAACGGGGGCTGCCTAAAAGCAAAATTGAAAACCTTTATGAATATGAGGCCCTGCTGGAAGCGGAATCGGATGAATTCGACTGGCCTCATTTGCATGAAGACACCTTTGCCACCCTATGTTATACCACAGCCACCACAGGTCTTCCCAAGGGGGCCATGTTCACTCACCGGGCCCTCTATCTTCAGACGATTCATCTGATGGCCATGGCGGCAATTGGCAATGATCCCAGTGTCGAGTATCTTGGAGAAAATGTCGTTCCCATGATGACCACCCCTCTTTTCCACATTCATGCCTGGTGCCAGCCTTTTGCCTATGTATTCAGTGCCGCAAAAATCGTACTGCCGGGGATGTTTACAGTGGATGGTTTTTGCGATCTGGTGCAAACCGAAAAGGTGACCGTAGTGGCTGTCGTGCCGACTATTCTGGCCCTGATCCTGGAGTATAAGGATTTGGACAAATATGACTTGAGCAGCCTGAAGACGGTGAGCGTCGGCGGCGGGGCCCTGCCTCTGGGTTTAAAGGCCAAGGTCGAAAAAAGGATCCCGGGATTCAGCGCCGGTTCCGGATACGGCATGACCGAAACAGCGCCTGTGACCATAGGGGCCTTTGTCAAGAAATATATGAGAAACTGGCCCAAAGAAAAAATTGACGAAGTCAAGGTTAAAACAGGACTTCCCATACTCGGGCTTGAGATCGAGGTGGTGGATGAAAAAGGAAAACCTGTGCCCCACAACAACAGCACCATAGGCGAGATCATCATTCGGGGCCCCTGGGTCATGGAAAAATATTACAAAAATCCTCAAAAGACAGCGGAAGTCTGGCGCGACGGCTGGTTTCACACCGGGGATATGGCCACGGTAGATGATGAGGATTTCATTATCATAGCCGACCGGATGTCCGATGTTATTCGCAGCGGTTCCGAAATGGTCCCGACCGTGCTGCTGGAAAATTTGGCCGGTTTGGCCGACTTTGTACTTGAAGCCGCAGTCGTGGGGGTTCCTGATGATGTCTGGGGGGAAATACCTATGGCTCTGGTCAAGCTGGTTCCCGGTTCCAAGGCCACGGAAGAAGATTTCATTAAATTTCTCGAGACCGAAGGCGTGGCCAAGGGCAAAATCACCAAATGGATGCTGCCCAAGCTGGTGGCCATTGTGGATGATGTGCCCAAGACCAGTGTGGGGAAATACAACAAGCGGGATATCAAAACCAACGTGAAAAACTACCTGGAAAAGGCCAAAAGGATGTAATGAAAAATTAACAAGGCCTAACTTCCTCTTTTTTCTTAAACAGTATCGAATTCATGAACGCCGGCCTTATACTTCCGGCGTTCATGAACTTAAACACTTATTCAAAACCCTTTTAACACATCTCCTTATCAAGGAATATTCTGTTTCGTCGCCGCCTCTATGGTCATTTCCATCTTCTTTGAGTCTCCTTAATGAGATTTTGCTGAAGGTTTTGTTTACCCCAAGTTTATCAAAAATTTACTAAAAACAAATTCAATTGTAACTAAATCGACTCGCCATAAAGGGATAATCTCCCCCATGAAGGGCTTAATAAATCCGGATTAGTTAGTCGTTGCCCAACCTTTCGTCCTTCGACAAAAACCTTCCTTTCATCAATTCCGTTGAGGGATGGATTGGTTGAACGGAGGGCTGACACTACTGCCAGACGAATCATAAACACCTTCATAACCAAAAAGGGCATTAGTTCTCATCCGGAAAAGACCTTTCCGGATGAGAACACACAGCTGCTGGCTATCATTTATGGCCAGAAACCCTTTGAAAAGGGTTTCTGGCGAGAGCTTCATGTGGAAATCCAGGTGTTTCCATCCGGAAATTCGAATTTCCGGAGGGAAACGAATTAGATTTTTAGAAGAAAGTATGCTAAGCCTAAAGAAAATGGTTAAAAAAATTTAATAGGATTGGATGATGAGGACATTGGTTTACCTGATGCTGCTTTCTGAACCGTTAGAATCATTGCCCAAAAATTAGGTTAGAAAAACAATAAAGTCCCGATATTTTATCCCCAAGTTTTTAGGTGCCTATTGAAAGAAAATATTCAAGAAATTGTCCACGGACTCTATAGAATCAGCTTGCCTCTTTCCTTTGGGCTGGATAGTGTCCACACCTTTGCAGCGGTTGAACAGGGACGGATCGCCCTTTTCGACACAGGGCCTTATGTACCATCAAGTCTATCTATGTATAAAAACGTCTTGGCCCGCATAGGGAGGTGCGTGGAAGATGTAGATCGGATATTCATCACCCATTCCCATGTGGATCACTGCGGTTTCGCCGGGCGAATTAAAGAAATTTCAGGCGGCAGTATTTCTTTGTCGGAGATTGAATTCGATGCTATTACCCGTGCTCATCGGGATCATCGGAAAATGGACTCGATCGGATATTTTTGGCGACACCATGGACTGGATGAAAAAACTATTTATACCTTTAGAGCAGTATTGGACGCATTTACATCAGCAACCGCCCCATTCATTACCAATCATTTTTTAAATGACGAAGAAGTGATTAGGATTGGAGACAGGACCTTCTGCGCTCTCTTTACTCCGGGCCACACCCGAGGGCATGTTTCTTTTTTTCTACCGGAAGAACAAATCCTTCTCTCTGGGGATTGTATTTTGCCCCATATAACACCCAACTTGAGTCCCGACCTGACCTGTCCGTCCTTTCTCCCTTTGGATCATTTTATAAGGTCTCTGGAACGGATAGCAGGCTTGCAGGTCCAATGGGTCTATCCAGCGCATGGGGAGCCATTTAACAATCTTAAAACGAGGGTGGAAGAAATTTTAGATCATCACGGCCAAAGAAAGGACTTGACCTGGCGATCCGTTTCAAATAATTCCCAAACGGCCTCCGAAATATCAAAAAAGATTTTCGGGGACTCCCTGCCCGGTTTTGAAAAGGGTCTGGCTTTCAATGAGACCTTTGTTCATTTAATACAACTGGAAAAAGAGGGACGAATTAAAAGAACGCAAAAGGACGGTCGGATTTGCTTTATTAGAATTTAAGGTGGGACATTGGTCTTACCCTGATCTCGTTGGGTAAGGAGGTTAATATTGGGACATTGGGCCTATGATTCGGTTTTTTACCACATCTATCCGCTTGGATTTTGCGGTGCTCCTCCTGAGAATGATTTTTGCTCTCCAGCCAACAATCGGCTGGAGCAGATATACGATTGGATGGAGCATTTGCAGAATTTGGGAGTGAATGCACTCTACCTGGGTCCGGTATTTGAATCCACCAGTCATGGTTATGATACGGCCGATTATTTGCAAGTAGACCGCCGCCTGGGTAGTAATGAAATGTTGTCGCATTTGAGCACTATCCTTCACCAAAAGAATGTTCGCCTGATTCTGGATGGGGTCTTCCATCATGTCGGAAGAGATTTTTGGGCCTTCAGGGATGTCATGGAACACCAGGAAAAATCTGTCTATGGTGGCTGGTTTCAGGGACTCGATTTTCACAAGCGCAGCCCCTATAACGATCCCTTCGCCTACGAAGGTTGGAACGGCCATTACAACCTGGTTAAACTTAATCTGCAGAATCCTGCAGTCAAGGATCACCTTTTTCAGGCCGTTGCCATGTGGATTAAGGAGTTTGATATTGACGGCTTGCGGCTGGACGCTGCGGATTACATGGACGTCGCATTTTTAAGGGAACTTTCGGGATTTTGTAAAAGCCATCGTCCTGATTTCTGGTTGATGGGAGAAGTGATTCACGGCGATTACCGAAAATGGATCAATGCGGGAACCCTGGATTCGGTCACCAACTATGTGGGCTACAAGGGCTTATACTCAAGTCATGTAGACAAAAATTATTTTGAACTCGCCTTTACGTTGAATCGTCAATTTGGAGAAAACGGTATGTACCGGAATCTCCTCCTTTACACTTTTGCCGACAACCACGATGTGAATCGTGTGGCCAGCCAACTTAGAAATCCAGCCCATCTTTATCCGCTCTACAGCCTTTTGTTTACGATGCCGGGTATCCCTTCGATCTACTATGGAAGCGAATGGGGCATCGAAGGGGAAAAAACCAGCAGAAGCGATAAGGCGCTTCGGCCGCGGCTCGATTTGTACGAAGTTTCTCACAACAGCCCGCATCGTGATTTGTCCAAAGCGATTAGCCGCCTCGCTTATATTCGGCGCCATTCCGAGGCCCTGCGATACGGCAACTATCACCAGCTTTTAGTCAAATCCGAACAATTTGCCTTTGCACGTCAGACTCAAGAGGAATGTGTCATCGTGGCCGTAAACGCTGCGGACAAACCGGTTTCCTTTAAATTAACCCTACCGGTGAAGGGGGGGAAGCAGATGATTGATCTGCTGAACCAAGGGGACCGTTTCCCGGTGCAGGACGGAAAAGCCTTCATCCCTGCTGTGAATCCCTGCTGGTCACGTATTCTGGCAGTGCAATAGCCAGGTTGACCATCCTAAATTATTATTTCCCTGTTTTTCCATTAGACCCCTGATGGGAGCTTATTTTGTTCTGTTTTTAACAAGATAACGCCAGCCTTAACTTTTTTTCATAAAAAACAATTTTTTTTAAAAAATCGCTTGACTTTTATTCGAAATAAGGTAATGTAATATTACAATCATAATTAGAGATTATCATAAAATATAACCAAATGAGGCGTCATGAGAGAAAAACAAGTGGATGAGATCGCTCAGAGTGCACTGATACTCTTTCCATTTCTGAAACAACTATTTAATGGAGATCCCGGTGACCCGGCGCTGGCGCCACTCCGAAACCATACTTATAACATCCTTCGCATATTAGAACGAGAAGGACCGCTCCCGATGTCGGCTATTGCCAGGCGTCTGCTCAGCGCCAAGCAAAACATGACTACTATCATCGACAAACTTAAGAAAAACGGATTGGTCGATCGCAAGTATGATGATAAAGACAGGCGGGTCATAAAAATTATCATAACCCCCAAGGGGATTATGTTTCTAAAAGAGAGTATGCCGGGTCTGAAAAAAATCGTCAGAGAAAATTTATCTAAACTGAGTAATGAGGACATTGAATCACTGCAGGCCGTTTTCCGGGTAATCAGAAACATTGTCCCCAAGTTGCATGATGAAGGACGGTAGGATCAGACTACAGGTTGCTGAAAAAGGCCAATCTGCTGCGTTGCCCTTATCCCTCGTCATTGCGACGTACTTCTATGACGACTCATTCCTCGGGGTTTCGGGCGCCTTGTAGCTGGTCGGGCCGCTCGACTTCGTCGAGCTTTTGAAAAGGCTCCCAGTCAGGAGCCGGATGCCGACCTATATAAAAGGCCTCCAAGGAGGCCGGCAGGACCTTTTTGAGCAACCTTTAAAAAAAGATTTTCCGCATCCCTTTAATTAGTAGATGCAGTTACAAAGCCATTGGGATTTGGCCCGATTGTGGTCTTGGCAATGAGTGAAGAAATTCCGGAAAGGTAAAGTAAAAATATGCTGATTAAAGATTTTTCATTAGAAAACGTTGAAGTCGGGGGCTATTCGATTCAAACCTTTAAGAATCGTTTCCGAAATTTGTGGGAAATGTTTTTTCAAAGTACCATCACCTATAAAAATGAAATTTATGTGATCGAAGGGCAAAAACGGATCACCTTCGGGCAAGCGGCGGAATTGGCGATCGGTCTGGCTGCCCAGATCAAAGCAAAGACAGGCGCCGGTCAAGGCGACCATATCGGCATCCTGATGGAGAATTCCATACGTTTTGTTATTGCCTTCTGGGCCACCCAGAGCCTGGGAGCGACAGCGGTTATTTTCAATACCCGTTTAGCCGCTCCGGAATTGAAACGTCAGCTTCAATTTTCCGACCTGAAAGTATTACTTTCTTCTTCGGTGTTGTCGGTGAAAGTGCAGGAGATCCCATCCGAAAATCTTAATTTCCAGCAGGTTGTGCTTGGGAATGACTGCCTGGCGGACCTCCCCAGAGGTATACAAACGCGGTCACCTTCCGGCGTTTGCGAAGACGATACCGCCTTTATTCTTTTTACCTCCGGGACTTCGGGAACACCGAAAGGGGTCATGCTGACCCATCGCAACCTCATCACCTGTGCCATACGCTCGGGAGCAGTTATTGCACAAGGTCTGGCGCTGGCTGCTTCTGAAGGTTTCACAATCCAACAGCCGTCCAAAGAGCAGTACATGGTGATCGTTGCCCCTCTCTTTCACATCATGGCCATTGAGCAGATGGCAGCGGCCGTTTTCCTCGGCCGGGGCAGTATTCTGCTCCCCTCTTTCAATCCTCAGGAAATTATGGATTTCATCAATCGTGGAAAAATTTTTGGACTGACAGGAACCCCCACCATGTATTGGCTGCTGCTTCATAAAACGGCCATTCGTGGCTCTAAGGTTGACAGTATCCGGAGCCTGGGTTTTGGAGCGGCCCCTATGGCTCCGGATCTTTTAAAAGAGCTCAAGGAGGTTTTCCCTTCGGCCCGACGAAGAAACGGATACGGCATGACAGAAGCCCCCTCCATCAGCGCCCTGCCGGACCTGTATATGGAAAGCCATCCTACTTCTGTAGGAAAACCGAATTTGTGCACCGAGGTCAAGATTGTTGATCCCCTCACCAGAAAAGAAATGGGACCGAATGAAGTGGGTGAACTGGCGGTTCGAGGTGCGTTGGTTTCCAAGGGGTATTACAAGGCCCCGGAAGAAACCGCCAAGGTCTATCAACAGGGCTGGTTTTATAGCGGCGACATGGCCTATCAGGATAAGGATGGATTCCTCTATCTGGTTGGACGCAGCCGAGAGATGATCAACCGGGGAGGGGAGAATGTCTATCCGGTCGAGGTGGAAAACGTATTACACCTGCATCTTAAGATTCTGGATGTGGCCGTTTTCGGTCTGCCTGATCCGGTGATGGGCAGCATCGTGGCCTGCGCCGTTGTTCCCAGGCCGGGAACTGAGAGAATTACACTCGAGGAAATACAGGAGTTCTGCCGGGATCAGTTGGCCTCTTACAAAATTCCTCAAAAGGTTTTCTTTTTAAGGGAGATGCCAACCAATCCGGGCGGGAAGGTAATGAAGAATAAGCTCGTCGAACAATTTAACTAATAATTTAACGCAACCACTTCTTCGTGAGAAAAGGAGAGCACACCATGGACAAGCCAGAAATCTTGTTTAAGAAAGAGGAAGGAATCGCTACGATTACCTTGAATTGCCCCGAAAGGAAAAATTCTTTCTCGATGGACATGATAGACCAGTGGGCCAATGCGCTGGGGCAATGGCGCTCCGACCCGGAGGTGAAGGTCATCGTCCTGACAGGCAGCGGCGACTCATTTTGCAGCGGGGCCTATTTTGCACCGGGCCAGGCTGGAGCGGCCACGGCCCCCACGGCCTTTGACCACAAAAGCAATCTATGGGAACGGATCCACCGCATCCCACTGACCCTGGAAGATACGGATAAACCCGTCATAGCCGCCTTAAACGGGGTGGCCGTAGGGGCGGGACTGGACATGGCCTTGATGTGTGATATCCGCTTCGCTGCGGAATCTGCCAGATTTGCCGAAGGATATGTCAAGGTAGGATTTGTCCCAGGCGATGGGGGGGCCTACTACCTGCCCCGTTTGGTTGGCGTGGCCAAGGCCCTGGAACTCTTCTTGACTGGAGACTTTATTTTCGCACCTGAGGCAGAGAGAATCGGGATGGTCAATAAGGTCTTCCCCGACGACAAGCTGATGGAAGAAACCTACAAATTTGCCCGAAGGCTGGCCGACGGCCCAACCAAGGTAATCCAACTGATCAAGCGGGCCGTCTATCAGAGCAGCCGCGTTGATTTGCGGACGGCCCTGGACCTGATCTCCTCACACATGGGCGTTATACGCACCACCAGGGACAGTCAAGAGGCCATGAAGGCTTCAATGGTAAGACTCAAAGGCGGGAAAAAATAATACAAAACCCAAAACCAATATAAAGAAATGAAAGGATTAGAGTATGGATTTTTCCAACAACTACAATAAGCAACAGGAAGAATTCGCTAAAGAAGTACGGGCCTGGCTGGAGGAGAACGTTCCAAAGGATCTCGTTAAGCCGAAGAGAATTTTGGATATGAGCCGTAAGGAATGGGAGCGGCGGCGCGATCTGTGCCGCAAACTCGGGGAGAAGGGATGGTTGTACCCTACGTCTCCCCGGGAATACGGAGGAGGCGGACTGAATGGAGACAAAGCGGCTGTTCTAAATATCGAGATAGCCCAACAAGGGTTCAGTCTTCCCCCGTTGTATGATTCGGGGAGACTGGCCGTACCAACCCTTATGGCCTGCGCCACGGATGAGCAGAAAAAGCGCTTGCTGCCGCAGATCTTAAAAGGAGAAGCCGTCACCTGGCAGCTTTTCACCGAACCGGAGGCCGGAACTGACGAGGCCAATCAACAGACCAATGCCTTGCGCTCGGTCAAGGAAAAGGATTATTTTATCGTTAACGGCGGGAAAATATTCGTCGGCGCCCTTTATGCCCCGCCCGACCAATTTTTGTTGCTGACCCGGAGCAGCCTGGAAGCCCCCCGGCATCAAAACCTGGCCATGTTCCTGGCCCCGGCCGATTTACCCGGCGTTCAAATTTTTCCTCTCAATCTTTTCCCGGATGGCACCTTTTCCCAGGTCTGTTATGGATCATCGGACAGTGCACCGGGCGTTAAGCATTCCGTATTCTTTGAGGATGTCAAGATTCATGAATCATTCCTGATCGGCGGGGAGCAGGATGGATGGAAAGTAACCAATGCCACTCTGCAGGTCGAGCATGGAGACCGGGCCAGCGGCCAGCCCAGCGGTCAGGCCAGGACCGGTGCTGCCTATATTCCCGGTGCCGCCTATATTCCCCGAAATCAGGTAGTGGATAAATTTTTGGACCAATGCCGGAACAATTCGGAGATAAGAAGACGTCTGATGGAAAATCCCCAGTTGCAAGGGGACATGGTCGAGGCTTACATCGGCGGAGAGATTGAAAGGCTTTTCCATTTAAGGACTATAGGTCTGCGCCGGTCCGGAAAGCGCGCCGCTCACGCGGGACTCCAAAACACCTTGTTTACCAAGACCTTTGGTATGAACATGACCGGTTACCTTTCCAAGGTTCTGGGTCCCCATGCCCTGACCAGTGACGAGGACTGGGGTCTTGAAGAAGGCCTCTTTGAGGTTTGCGAACGAAACGGTATATGCATAGCTCCGGGCGGCACTCCCGAGGCTTTAAAAATTGTTATCTCCCGGGCCTTGCGGATTGGGAGATAACAAAAACCAAAATGAAGTTCTTAGGTTGGAGTTAAGTATCCGGAGGGAAAAGCTGAAAACTCAAAGCTCAAAAAAACCCTCATCAAAGAGGGAGAGGGGGATTTTCATTTTTCGTAGTACCTGAAAATAAAACCATTCTTTATCAAGGAGAATAGATATGAATTTGGATTTGAGACTGACCGAAAGCGAAGAAATACTGAGGACCGCGGCCATCAATTTTTTAAAACGAGATATCAACAAGGCAACATTGGAGGCCCTTCATGAATCCGACACCGGATTCAATGAAGATATCTGGCGAAAAGTGGTGGACATGGGCTGGTTGGGCATCATTACACCCGAGGAATATGGAGGAACCGGATATCCGCTGATCACCGCCGGGGTATTATTCGAGGCCCTAGGGAGCGCCCCACTGCCCGGCCCCTATTTTTCCTCTGGGATCCTGGGGAGTTTGATCCTCCAGGAGATCGGGACCGAGGGACAAAAAAAAGAAATTTTACCACAGGTGGCCGAGGGAAAGATTGTATTGTCCACGATTTTGACCGAAGCTGAATTAGGCTGGCATTCCGAAGTCCAGGTTGAGAGAAAAAATGGGGATTTTATTTTGAACGTCGGAAAAGGGATTGCCCATGACGCCTCGGCGGCAACACATCTGATTGTGCCGGTCCGGACCGGGGAGAACAATTCGTTTTCCCTTTTCCTGGTGGATAAAAAGATGAGCGGGGTTTCCATAAGGAAGCTGCCGGGTTATTTAATCGGAAGGACCTTTGAAGTCAGGCTCGATGCGGTGAAATTGCCTCCGGAGGCCCTGATCGGGGAAGCGGATAAAGTATATGCCTCTTTGCTCAAGGCTATCAAAAAAGCCATCCCTGTCCTTTGTGCCTACAAAGTCGGAGGCTGCCAGGCCGTTTTTGATTTGGCGGTCGAACACAGCCGGGTCAGGGTCCAGTTCGGCCAGTCCATCGGCCGTTTTCAGCGAGTCCAGGATATGATCATTGACATCATTAACCAGGTCGATGCCGCCCGCTGGACAACCTATGAAGCCCTCTGGAAACTGGATACGCAAGGGCTGATTCCGGAAAGCATTCATCTGGCCAAGGCTGTAACCAGTGAGGCCTATTGGCAGTCATGCAACCAGGCGCATCGGGCTATAAGCGGCATCGGCTATTCCACGGAGCATCCCCTGAGCCTTCACACCAAGGCTTCTCGTTATCTATACAATTTTCTGGGCGAGCCGGCTTATCACAAACAGCAGCTGGCAAAACTTTTATTGTCATGAATCACTGTGCGGTTAACCAGCCTTTGGCGCGAGCATCGCCTATTCAATTTTTGGTTAAAATTTCAGTCATCGTAAGTGGGGTACGAGACCCGTTTTCCTTTGCTATGGGGGAAAAGCCGTGAAAGAGAACCAATCCAGCAGGACGGCACTGGGCGTGGCTATGCGCCGGGCCGTCCATCAGATTTTGGATGATCCAAAGGTATTCCACGATCCCCTGGCCCTGCGCATCGTGGGCCTGGGGGGGGTCTGGACAACTCTAATACGATGGAATACTCAAATACGGAAACGATTTTTGGAGCACTCAATGTTATCGTTGGGTCGACGGGCCTTCATGGCCGCACGCAGTCGATATGCTGAGGATGAACTCCACAAGGCCGTTCAACGGGGCGTCTGCCAATATGTTATTTTAGGTGCTGGGTTAGATACCTTCGCTTATCGGAACTCATACCCTGCGGATGTGCTTCGGGTCTTCGAAGTGGACCATCCGGCTACTCAGGCCTGGAAGCGAAGGCGTCTTAAGGAAGCCGGCATCCCGATTCCCAAGACGCTGACTTTCTCGGCCATCAACTTTGAGATCCAAAACCTTGAGGATGGGCTTTGTCAAGCGGGCTTCAATGCCGGCCAAGCCACTTTCTTTTCCTGGCTCGGAGTGACTCAGTATTTAACGAAGGAGACGATTGCCGCCACTTTAAGATTCGTGGCTTCTCTGCCATCCGGCAGCGGAATCGTTTTTGATTACCATATTTCTTCGTCCTTGTTGAATCCGGCCCAGCGTCTGGCCCGTGAAAGTTTGGCCCAGCGGGTAAACTTGGTTGATGAGCCTTTTCAGACTTGCCTCGATCCCTCTTGGCTCAAGAGCAGCTTGAGGGCCATGGGTTTCGGAACGGTCGAGGATGTAGTGTCGGAGGATCTGAACGCCCTATATTTTCGGGACCGGTCGGATAAACTGAGAGTCAGCGGCCCCTCTCACATCATGAATGCGCGGGTCTGAACAACGGGAAGCCCTTTGGGGTAATTCTCCTCATTTGGCCCCGGGGTCGTAGGAGAGTTCGAAAAACCGGATTGATTATATCGAGAGCAGGGTAGGGTTGGCCAAGCCCCTAATGAAACCGAAGAATGAATACAAATAGCCCTCTGCTTGCGAAGAGATAATTAAATAGTTCTAAAAGGAGGATTTTTTTAATGGAAACGCATTACAGAAATCGGTTGATCTTTGGGGTCATGTTGCTGGCCGTCATAACCTTGGCTGACATTATCCTCCATGAGCTTCATCTTCCCTCTTGGCCGATGTTTATGATCCTGATGTTTTTCTTCTTGGCCCATACTGATAAAAATGTAGCGCCGAATATTATCATCGGCGCGCTTTTGGGGATCGCCTGCTTTGACATAGCCAGGCCCATCATCGTGCCCCTTGTTCCCTTCACCGGTTTGTTCACGGCAAGGTTGTTGTACCTTTTAGGCATGGTCGGCTCCATTATCCTGTTCAGGGAATTTGTACCGATAGCCTTCAACGACTATGCCTTCGCCTTTCTCCTGCTTTCAGGGATGGCTTCCAGAGAAAGATCGGATACCGCCAGCAATCCCATAACATGGATGATTGTTACGTTGGTGGGAGGAATCGTTATTATCCTGGCTATCCTGAGTATAAGACAAATCGTTGTGCTCATAGAGACCCGCAGGGCACGGAAGGCAGCCAGGGCACGGAAGGCAGCGGTGCAGCGCTTGCAAGGTTGAACAAAGGAATTTCGAATTATTGGGAAAAAGCAGAAATAATAGGAAAAATAAAAAGGGAGAATTGAAATGAAAAAAAATCCTGTAATGTTTGTGGTGGCGATAGTTTTTTTAATGTTCATAGCGGCGATGTTCATTTATAATAACGTTTCTCACAATTATCCCAAAATCTCTGCTTCTTCAGGCGAGTCTTCCAAATTCCGGTATACTGGCCCCCCGGCCTTTAGCGTCGATATCCCGGATAACTTTCAAAAAGGAACTCCAAAAATCGAAGCTGGTCAAATCTTAACCGGGAAAACAGCTTCCAAAAACAGTGTGTCTATATCCGTCCATAATATCCCTAAAGAAATTTCAATGGAAGATACCGGACCCAAAAGCTATTGTCCGCGTCTGGCCGAATCTAAAGGTCTTAAAATCGAGGATATTGAAATTATTAGTAATGAGAAATTTGAGCTGGATGACGGTACCATCGCTTGGAAATGTGTGCTGAAATGGACAGCCCGGCTCTCGACTATGGTTACAACTTATCTGATAACTGCTGATAAAGATGGGAAACGGATCATGATAGCCGCACATGCGTTGGCCGACCCAACCGAAGTTTTAAAAATTCTTAAGAGTCTAACATTCAAATAAATACAGATTTTTTGAAATAAACATTTAGGCCATTTAGATTCAAATAAAAATAACTTTATAAAGAGGAAGGAATGAAGAAAATAATTTTATTGATTTTATTTGTTTTGTTTGGGACCGTCTCAATCGCAACAACAGCCTCACTGCAGGTTGGGCATAAAGCCTCTGACTTCAAATTGAAAGATACCACTGGCAAGGAATTTTCACTAAACGCCCCGGAATGGAAGGGAAAAGTTTTATTATTCATAGCGATGACTACGGATAACTCAAAAATGAATGCCGCCGTATCGGAAGAAGTTGGCAAAGACACAGGTATATACAAAAGAAATATTGCCGGTGCCGCACCTTCGGGCGCTGCATTTACAACTTTGAAAGACAGGCAGAAAAAGAAAGGGAAAATCTACCTGATAGATAAAGATGATCTCATTACGAGACGTTGGGGTTTACAGCCGAAATCTTCTAATAGTGAAGCAGTTTTTTAATTATTAAACTAACAACAATATCTATCCCATGTCATCCTGGTTTTTAGGGCAGAGCATGGACTTAGTTTGGAGGGAACATCATGGACAAAAAACCCGAAGAAAGGTTGATGAAGGCTCGTGACGGTATAGAAATTTTTATGACCCGAAATCTTATTGACCGCCCTAAAGCGGTAATCCTTATCGTTCATGGGATATGCGAGCATTCAGGGCGTTATGACTACACCGCTTCCCGTTTTAATGATTGGGGCTATTCGGTTTATCGGTTTGATCTTCGGGGTCATGGACGTTCCGGGGGCCAGCGGGGGTATGTGGAGAGCTATGAACTTTTTATTGATGATACCGACATGGTCGTTAATGCAGCCAGGCAGGAAAATCCTAACCTTCCGATATTCCTGTTCGGTCACAGTATGGGAGGGTTTATTTCCGTTGCCTATGGAATAAAGCACCAGGACCACCTTTCCGGTCTTATTCATTCCGGGGCAGCGGTCATGGTACCGCCGGCGGTTAAAGATCTCGGAGGCGGCTTCGATTACAACGCCATAGCCTTAAGCCCTGTTCCCAATTCCTTATCCAACATGATCAGCCGCGACCCGAATGTAGTCAAGGCCTATGACGATGATCCTCTGGTGCTCAAAGAGTTTACCATGAAGCTCATGGGAGAAATTTTTATTCATGGGGTGAATTGGGTGCTGAAGAATATAGGCAGTTACCGTTATCCGTGTCTAATCCTTCACGGCGGTGATGACCAGATTGTCTCCTCCGAGGCCTCGCAAAATTTGTATGATCAGATCGCCTCGACGGACAAGCAGATTAAGATCTACGACGGCCTCTATCACGAGATCCTCAATGAGCCGGAAAAGGAGACCGTGCTCGCCGATATCCATCAATGGATCGAAGCCAGGATCTGATTAGCAAGTTGCTGAAAAAGGCCCATCTACTACGTTGCCCTCATCCCTCCCTGCTTTTCAGCGGGGCAGGCTTATTGCGACGTACTTCTATGTACGACTCATTCCTCGGGATTTCTTCGCGTAAAAGGCAACGCTCAGTCCCACCCCTTCGGGGCGGGTTCCCGGTTTCGGGCGTCTTGTAGTCGGTCGGCTTTGCCGACCTATACAAAAGGCCTCCAAGGAGGCCGGCAGCACCTTTTTGAGCAACCTGTAAAAATCATTTTTTCCGCATCCAGTTAGTTAGTTCGAAAAAAGGGTTCGAGGATTCGAGGGGTCAAGGATTCAAGTGGAAGACATTGAAGTTAAACCACTAAAACCCTTGAATCCTTGACCCCTCGAATCCTGCTCTTGATTATTTCCTTTCAATGATCATGCAGATGCCCTGACCGCCGCCGCCGCAGATGGTTTCCAGGCCATATCGGCTGTCCCTTCGGGTCATTTCATTAATCAGGGTGGTCAAACGCATGGTCCCTGTGGCCCCGATGGGGTGCCCCAGGGAAATACCCGAACCGTTCACGTTTACTTTGGCATCCATGGCCTCGTCATTAAGGCCGGATAGATTAGCATCGGCCAGAGCCTGAACGGCAAAAGCCTCTTGAACTTCGATAAGATCAATTTGATCAATGGTGATACTAATTTTTTGGAGGGCCTTTTGAACCGAGGCCGGGACCGCCGGATAGGTCAAGGTCGGATCCGTAGCGGCAACAGCACAGGAGCGATAATAGGCCAGGGGTTTGGCACCAATGGCCTTGGCCTTCTTTTCCGAGGCCAGGACGACTACGGCTGCTCCGTCATTCTCGGAAGAGGAATTTCCTGCCGTGCAAACACCATCCTGATATACCGGGCGGAGTTTAGCCAGTCTTTCCAAGGTCGTGTCTCTCCTCGGCCCCTCGTCGGTATTGAAAAACAGGGGCTGGCCGTCTTTCCCTTTGCCGAGGGGAATGGTCACGATCTCCTGGGCGAATTTTCCCGCATCCTGGGCGGCAATAGCCCTTTGATGGCTTCGGAAGGCCCAGCGATCGGCCGCTTCGCGGGTGATGTTTTCTTTTTTCGCCGCGGCCTCGGCCCAGGTCATCATAGAGCTCAACTCGCCGTAACGGGCTATGGGTTGGGACATGACCCTGGCCCGCTGAATGCGGTCATAAAAGGGGATGCCCCACATGGCCAGGGCTCCATGACCCCTAGGCATGAAGCCGTACTTTTCATGATTTTTACCACCCAGCCCCCATTTGATATCTCCGGGAAGGTAAAGTTCGGCTTGGCTCATACTGTCCATGCCGCCGGCTATGACCAAATCCGCATCTCCGCTCTGAATCTTCAAGGCCCCATAATAGATGGATTCCAAACCGGAACAGCATCTGCGGTCCAGGACAACACCGGGGACCGTATCCGGCCAATCGGCATCCAGAACAGCCATTCGGGCTCCATTGGCACATTCGCCGTTCTGATAAGCCGTGCCCATGATCACATCCTCGATCAGGGCCGGATCGATCTTCGCCCGTTTGATGGCTTCTTTGAGGACCAGACTCCCCAACCGATAAACCGGGATGTCTTTCAAGGCACCGCCGTAACTCCCGATGGGAGTACGGACACAACTGAGAATCACTACGTTTTCCATAATTGTTTCCCCTCGTTTATTATTTAAATAGGGTTCATGGATTCCAGGATTCGAGGGTTATTGGGGTTTTAACTTCCATGCCGTTCACTTAAATCCTTGAACCCTTGGAACATTGAATCCTTTTCTTCTTTAGAACTTAACATCTGATCTGGGCTTCTTTTCCCCAGAGGTATAATCATACCATCCCTTTCCGGTCTTTTTCCCCAGGTCTCCGCTTTGAACCAGTTTTTCCAAAATGAGGAAGGGGCGGAACTTGGAATCTTTATATCCTTCATAAAGGGTTTTAAAAACATTAAGGCCAATATCCAAACCCACTGCATCATTGAGTTCAAATGGTCCCATCGGATGATTGAGCCCGAGCTTTACGGCTTTGTCAATATCCTCAAGACTGGCGACCCCTTCCAGCAGGCAGTTATACACCTCGGCCCTGAAGGCGGCATTGACCCGGTTGACCAGAAATCCCGGGACATCCTTCACACGAACCGTTTCTTTTTTCATCTTGGCGGCTACGGCTTCGGTTATTTTTATGGTCTCTTCTGAAGTTTTCAAAGCACAGATGACCTCGACCAAACGCATGACCGGAACCGGGCTGAAAAAGTGCATACCGATGAATCGGTCAGGACGGCGAGTAACTGTGGCCAGGGATGTGATCGGGATCGAAGAGGTATTCGAGGCGAAAATAGTCTCTTCCCGGCAAAGGGTGTCCAATTTTTGAAAGACGGCTTTTTTGACATCAAGATTTTCAAAGACCGCTTCGATGATAAAATCCGCATCGTTGGCATCTTCCAGTTGGGTCGATTTTTTTATGCGTCCCCAGGTTTCATCTTTCTGCGCCGCGGTCATTCTTTCTTTTTTCACCTGATTGTCCAGATTTTTTTGAATGGCCTTGAATCCTTTTTCCACCAATGCCTCGGCCGTATCGTTCAGAATGACATCATACCCGTTCTGGGCCGCCACCTGGGCAATACCGCCCCCCATCAACCCTGCTCCAACGACCATTATTTTTTTCGGTTCCATAATCAGCAATACCTCCTTTATCCGTTTTTCGTTTGTTTCTTGTGATATCGTTGTGGAATAGAAATAAGAACAAAAAAAATTTTAATGAAAAGAATATATAATAAACTTAGAAGTGGGGTCAAGGAGAAAAAAGGGATGGGCTCCAAGTACACGAGGGCGCACCAGCCTTCGATCTGGTCTACAACGAGAGCTTCCCCTGCCAGGGCGAGGCCCTGCGGGGAAAAAGGTGATAAAGAGGAAGACCCACAGGATAAGGAATGTATTGTTGGAAGGATGAAAGAATTTTTCAGAACCAAGAATGCAGATTTACTTACCGAACCTGCGGTCCCTGGCACTGAACTCCCTCAGGATGGAGTCCAGTTCTCCCAGGGAGAATTCTGGCCAGAGGGTATCGATGAAGAAGAGCTCTGCATACTCTATCTGATACAGCATGAATCCAGAAAGGCGCTTCTCCCCGCCGGTTCTTATCACTACATCCAATGGCCTGGGGATCATAAGATGCCTTTCAAACACTTTCTCGTGCAATTTTGCAACCCTTGGATTCTTCCTTAGCCACTTCATGGAAGACATGACGGCATCGAGTATTTCCTGCCTTCCGCCGTAGCCTATACAAAGGTTGAGCACTCTGCCCTTGTTATCTTTGGTCTTCTCCTCAAGCTCCTTGGCAACTTCCTTCACTTGCTGCGGGATGTCCCCCCAGTTCGAGCCTATGAGATTGACCTTTACCCCTTTCTCCTGCACTACGGGATGTACCATCAGGTCCCTCATCCCCTTTTCTAGAAGGTCATAGACAAGAATCTTATCGGGATCGCTCCTCTTCAGGTTATCTACAGAGAGCGCCCAGATGGAAATCACGTCGACCTCGGGATGGTTGTTGAAGATGTGCTCCAGCGTCCTCTCGACTACCTGCCTGGACTGGTCGCCGTTGTAGTCCTTTATATTGTTCTTCATGGCCCATCGCCTGGAACCATCCGGTATTATCCCTATATGAATGCCCCTGGTCTCAGGATCTGACATTATTTCGGGTTGCGGGTCAAATGAAACGTTGTTCATTTTCATTCAGTTTTTTTACTAAAGCTAATAAGTTATTCTAATGTTTTCCGTGTAACTCCACAACCCTGGAGACTCCTCAAATTTCTTAAAATAATAATCCTTTTTATCTGCTCTGTCCGATGAACCACTATTTTTTCAAATTTAATACGAAAATAGAGCTCAGAGCCAAACGAGCTCTTTTTTCATTCCAGCTTCCGAATGGAAGCTTCCTATTTAGGTCAGCGAAGCTGACCGACTCGTGGTGTCAAGGCCTGCCTTATGCAGGCATACGCCCCTGGCGGGGCATGACTGCATAATAAAAATTTATTGATGGTAACATCATAAGACAAGAAAAAGGCAGGATCAAGAAAAATGATAGGGGGAAAAATTATAAAGACGGCCGGCGGAGATGATGGTCTGTGGCCTGTTCAAAGGCATAAGCGGCCTGAAGAATCTTTTCCTCCTCAAAATGGTTTCCCAGAATTTGCAATCCTATGGGTAGTCCTTGGCTGCTGAAACCGCATGGAAGTGACAGGCCGGGGATACCGGCCAGGTTGACAGAGATGGTGAAGATATCGGTCAGATACATCTGCAAAGGATCGGAGGATTTTTCCTCCAGACGAAAGGCCGGAGTGGGGGCCACGGGAGTTATAATCAGGTCACAGGTCTGAAAGGCCTGTTTAAAATCTCCGTGAATCAAGGTGCGGACCTGAGAGGCCTTCTTATAGTAAGCATCATAATACCCGGCTGAAAGGACATAGGTCCCCAGCATGATCCGCCGAATGACTTCCGCCCCAAATCCATGAGTTCGGGTCGTTTGATACATCTCCATCAGACTATGTTCCTTGGGTTCTCGAAAGCCATACTTGACCCCATCATAGCGGGCCAGGTTGGAACTGGCCTCGGCCATGGCAATGATATAATAGACGGCAATGGCGAATTCCGTATGGGGCAAAGTAATTTCCCGACAGGTTGCCCCAAGCCCGGTTAAAATGGAAATGGCCTTATGAATGCTCTGGTCCACTTCAGGGTCCATTCCGGCCACAAAGTATTCTTTGGGAATCCCCAGAATCAACCCGTCTAAACGCTTTTGCAAGTTCCTGGTATAATCCGGAACATCCCGAGGGACCGAAGTGGAATCTTTCGGGTCATGGCCGCAGATCGTATTCATCAACCAAGCGCAATCAGAAACGGTTTTGCCTATCGGCCCGATTTGATCCAAAGAAGAGGCGTAGGCCACCAATCCAAAACGAGATACCCGTCCGTAAGTTGGTTTCATCCCCACGACCCCGCAATGGGAGGCAGGCTGGCGTATGGATCCACCGGTATCAGATCCGATAGCCGCCAGACATTCATCAGCGGCCACGGCCGCTGCCGATCCGCCGCTGGAGCCCCCAGGGATATAATCCAGATTCCAGGGATTATGAGTCCTTTTTAAGGACGAATTTTCCGTGGAAGAGCCCATGGCAAATTCATCCATATTGGTTTTGCCGATCAAAACGATTCCTTCGGACTGCAGCCGGGTCATGACCGTGGCATCATAGGGGGGAATATAGTTTTCCAGGATCTTGGAAGCGCAGGTGGTATTTATGCCTTTGGTAGAAATCAAATCCTTGACCGCCGTTGGGATGCCGGTCAACGGGCCGATCTTACCTTTGGAAATTTGTTCATCAGCCTGGCGAGCCTGCTGCAAGGCTGATTCGGGAAGCAGGGTAATATAGGCCCCGATCTTGGATTCCACCTGTTCGATTCGAGACAAAACCGATTGGGTCAATTCCCTGGAACTGATCTCTTTGTTTATTAATTTTTCGTGGGCCTGGGTAATGGTTAATTCAAAGAGTTCCATAAGTTTCCTGTTTTAATTTCCGATACTGGATGCATGATCCTTGATGCACTATCCTTGATCCAGGATGAATAAAAAACCTCTTCACTGGAATTTATTACCATGCATTGTGTATCTTGTATCATTTATCATATATCCAGTATCCAGCATCCAGTTAAATCACTTTCGGCACCACAAAAGACCCCCCTCCCTGCTCGGGGGCCAGGGCTAGAACATCCTTTTGGTCCAGTGAAGGAATGATCTTGTCCTCTCGAAATGCATTGGACAGGTGCAAGGCATGGGTCGTGGGTTCAATGCCTGAAGTGTCGAGTTCCGACAACTTTTCCATATAAACCAGAATATTGTTGAGTTGATTCGTAATGGTATCTATTTCTTTCGCCCCTAACTGCAGCCGGGCCAGATAAGCAATATGCTCTATCTCTGATTTCGAAAGTTTCATTGGGATCAAACCCTTTCCCAGAAATTTTTTTGAACAGACCAGACTTTTTCAACGATCGGCAGGTCAGGGCGAGTGTCGAAAAGTTGTTCCCTGGTTGAAAGGATAGTTTCTCCCAGGAGTTCTTTGAGGACGGCCAAAACAGAAAAATGCAAACCTTCCGGATGATAACCCCCCTCTAAGGCCAGTAATAAACGGCCTTCGCAAACTTCCTGGGCCAATTGCATGAGGATTCGAGTCATATGGGCAAATCCGTTAGGACTCACCAGCATGGCGCCCAGGGGATCTTCGTAATAAATATCAAATCCGGCAGAGGTCAAGATCAGATCGGGCTTGAATTGCCGGGCAATGGGTTGGAGGATTCTTTCGAAGATCTGGGTAAAATCTTCATCCTGGTAACCGCTGGAAAGGGGACAGTTGACGGTAAAGCCCTGGGCCTTTTTTCCGCCCACCTCACCCAGGCCCCCTGTCCCGGGATAATAAGGATACTGATGGGTCGAAAAATATAGGACCCGGTTGTTATCCCAGAAAGAGTGTTGAGTGCCGTTGCCGTGATGGAGATCCCAGTCAACGATCAAAATTCTTTCCAATCCGTGTTGACGCCTGGCATATTCGGCAGCCAGGGCCACATTGTTGAAGAGGCAAAAACCCATAGCCCGATTGGATTCGGCATGATGACCCGGAGGCCGGATGAGGGCAAAACCGTTATCGATCTGCCCGACCAGTAGGGCATCGACCAAGGCAAAGAGACCTCCGACGGCCATCAGGGCGGCTTCATAGGACTTGGCGGAAGTCTGGGTGTCAGGATCCAAAGAGATGTAAGACTTGCCGGCCGTGGAGGCTATCTGTTGGATATAATCCGGCGTATGAATATAGGCCAGTTCCGCTTGGGTTGCCGGGCGGGGCTGAACAGAGATCAGCCGACCGGAAAAATTGTCTTCCACCATCCGATAAAGCACTTCGAGCCGCTGGGGACTTTCCACATGGGGAACCCCCCGGAGATGTTCCAAATAAATAGAGTCCTGGATGAGAGCGGTATTCACTGATATGCCTCCGAATTTAATTAAAATGAAGTTAACAACAGGTCGGGGGAGTTGTCAAGGATGAAATGGGAGATTGGGAAACGCCTTCACCTTGTTCCAAATGAAAAAACTGTGGTTAGATCTATGGCTTTTCCGGGTGTCGGTGCAATGAAGGCATCCGGTTTTAGATTGCGTTCTTTCAAAGCTGAGGCCAGTTCATTCACCGCATCGTCAAATCCATCCCACCCGAGCTGAAAGACCTGAAAATGGGCGGCGAGGCTGAGCCCTGCATTCAAATCAATGTGTGCCCTAACGGCCTCCCGTGGCCCCATGTGGACCAGGGAGAATTGCGGAGGAGAAGGTGCTTTAGATTGCTGAGGTCGGAAAGGTGAGATCGGAAGTATCGCCACCCGAATCGGTGAAAAACGGCGTGCAATCTCTTGAAAATGGGGACCATAACCCGTGTCTCCGGAATAGAAAACATTCCCCGACGGGCCTGAGATCACAAATCCGCCCCAGAGGGTTTTGTTGCGGTCCCAGGGGGTGCGGGCCGAAAAGTGTTTGGCCGGGACCAGGGTTATCTTCACCTTTGGAGACAAAGGGATTGACTGCCACCAGTCGATTTCATCCACAGTGGGGATCCCCGTTTCCCGAACTATCTTGAAGTTTCCGAGGGGCACAACGGCCTGCGGAGTACCTTTGTCGGCAAGACGTTTCAGCGTGCGAAGATCAAGATGATCGTAATGGTTATGGGATATAAGTACCACATCAATAGGAGGCAGGTCTTCAAAACGAATACCCGGCGGTTTATGCCGCTTGGGACCGGCCCAGGAAACCGGACTGCAGCGGTTCGACCACATGGGATCAGTCAGAATGTTAAATCCATCCATCTGAATAAGAAAAGTAGAGTGGCCGATAGGGGTTATCCGTAGTGCTCCTGGGGGGACACGGGCAATAGGGGGTGGCCCGGGCAAAAAATTTTTAAATTCCGGCCATTCGGGCTGATCGTTGTTGAATAATCAACGCCAAGTATACCAAAAAACACTGCGATTCAATGGATTCCCTGGTAATGATGGGGGAGGTTGAGGAAAACCAGGATTAAAGAAAACATGGCCATCGAAATGATCCGAGACTTGGTGCGCTTTTTCAACAGGAAGGCTTAATTCCGACCCACGAGCTAAGAGCGGCAAAAAAATCAGCAAGGCCAAACAAAAAATAAAAAGGCCGAGCAAAAGCCTTTTTGATTTGTGCATATCAATTCCTTTGTTTTTCTTCTTGACTCTCAAACTTTCATTTTATAATCTTTCCAACCAAAAGCAAATGACAAATTTTTCCGCCTGCCCGAAAGAAATCTCAAAAAGGATGGAGTTCGAAGAATAACGATCAAGGAACACCGAACATTATATTATTTTTGAAAGGTAAAAATGGAAGTGAAGACCTATCCTCAATACAGCACCAACTACCCCCTGCTCCTCACCACCTTTATGAAAAGGCCGGTTAACCTCTATCCTCATAGAATAGGTGTGGTTTACCGGAATCCGAAGAACGCTCAATATTTTCGGTTTACCTGGCGCGAGTGGTATGAACGCACCTGCCGCCTGGCCAATGCACTGCATTCTCTCGGTTTAAAACCCGGAAAGCCAGGCCGGCCAGGCATTCGGGTGGCAACCATGTGCCAGAATCACCACGGTCATCTGGAGCTTTATTACGCGGTTTCCTGTATGGGAACGGTTTTGCATCCCATCAACATCAGACTCTCTCTGGATCACATTGTCCATACCATCAATCATGCCCGGGATAAAGTCCTTTTTTTCGATGAAGAATTCCTGCCCATGGTGGAGTCGATATACAATCGGATCAAAAAAACAGTGAAAAATTTTATTATCCTATCCGACGAACCCGGCCGGCCAAAAACCCGAATAAAAAATCTGCATGTTTACGAGGAGCTCCTTGAAAAAGAGCCCGCCGATTTTGAATGGCCTTTGCTTGACGAGGATACCCCGGCCACCCTGTGTTACACCACAGGCACCACCGGACTTCCCAAAGGGGTCATGTTTTCCCATAGAGCGCTTTACCTCCTGGCCATACACAAATTGGCGCGGGACTGGCTCAATAACGATCCGGCCTTGGTCAAATTGGGGGAAATGGAGGTTGTGCTTTTAAACACACCTCTGTACCATATTCACGGCTGGGGGTATCCTTACCAGTATCTTTTTTCGGCCAACAAACTGGTCTTTCCCGGCAAGTTCACAGTTGAGGGGTTCTGCGAGTTGGTGCAAACAGAGAAGGTGACCATGTCGAATCTGGTGCCGACCAGTCTGACCATGCTGATCGAATTTGAAGATTTGAAAAAATATGACCTGAGCAGCCTGAAGAACATCGGGGTTGGCGGTGCGGCTTTACCTTTAGGTCTAAAAACCAAGGCCCAGGAGTTGATTCCTGGGTTTACCGCTACCTCTGCTTATGGAATGACGGAAACCGCTCCCTCCATAGTCGGGGCATTCATCAAGCAGGATATGATAGACTCGTCCAAAGAGGAACTGGATCAAATTCGGGTAAAAACCGGAATCCCCATAACCGGCTTGGAGGTCGATGTTGTGGATGAGCAAGGAAAACCGGTGCCCCGTGACGATTCAACCATCGGACAAATCATTGTTCGAGGGCCGTGGGTTATGGAAAAATACTATAAAGATCCTGAAAAGACCGCAGCGGTTTGGCACGACGGGTGGTTTCACACCGGAGATGTGGCCAAGATCGACCGGGAAGGGTATTTAACCATTGCCGATCGGGTGTCCGATATGATTCGCAGTGGGGCCGAGATGGTCCCGACCGTGCTGCTGGAAAACGTCGCCGCTTCCGCCGATTTCATTCTCGAAGCCACCTTTGTCGGTGTCCCTGATGCCAAGTGGGGGCAAAGGCCCATGGCCATCGTCACCCTGGTCTCTGGTGCAGACAAAACCGAGGAGGACGTCCTTCAATATCTCGAAACGGAAGGTGTAGAAAAAGGTAAGATCGCCAAATGGATGCTTCCGGATTATATCCTCATTACCAACGAGATACCCAAAACCAGTGTCGGCAAATTCAACAAACTTTTCATAAAACAGAATATGGATTCATTTCTGTCCAGGGCAAAAAAAATGAGATAAGGTTTGACCTAGCCCAATATTTTATTGACATGTCTTTGCCTTACCGTTTAATTATGCTGGGTCTCCGCGGTAGCTTTTTCAAGTACGGTTTTGACATAGGCATTCAGGGTCATCCCTTTATGTGAAGCATTGATGACCAACCGTTCATGAAGATTGGGATTCAGTCGGATATTGAAAGACCCTTTGAACGGTTTTTCAGGTTCTTTCCCTTGTTCCGAGCACATAGTCAGGTAATCATCAACGGCATTTTGAAAATCCTTTTCAATTTCCTTGACGGTTGCACCTTCAAATCCGATCAATGCGGATGAAAGACCAGGGACTCGCCCATGAAAGATCTTCTCTTCTGCATCAAAAATGACACTGCCGTTGTATCCCTTATATTTTAAAATGTTTTTCATGGATTAACTCCTATTTTTATTAAAAAATCCCTTATCAGTTCAACGGTGTATTTCGGAAGAACCTTCTGTGGGTGGGGTTTATGAATATGTACGCTATAAGGGGCATATTCAAACCTAATCCGGGAACCTCGGCCTTCCCTGAATTCTATCCCAATAGTGCTGAGTAGCGATTTCATATCCTCGTATCTTACATCGATACGCGTTGGTTTTTCAAAAATTTGGAAAAGAGTTTTCTGTTGTTTTTTGTTCATTATTGACGAAGATTATCAGAACTATTAAAAAAAGCAACTAAAAAATGGTTGCAAAATCATGACCGAATAAAAACCTTGAACATGAGCTACTTTTTCCTTGACATGTCCTTTAAGTTTAAAGTAAGAAAATATAATTATTCATATTTAGGTAGTTAGTTTTCATCCGGAAATCCAAAATTTCCGGATGGGCACTAGTTAGTCTTTCGGCTGTATAGGTTCTTGGTTTTAAAACTTACAACCCGTTCCAGGCAACATTAAAAAAAGAAGGTCTCATGAACTTATCATTGATGGCCCATTTGTTGCACAGCCAGCCAGCCAGCCAGCCAGCCAGCCAGTTTATACTGTTTTACAAATCTAGATTTTCCTTATTTAACCAACCGCAACCAAACATTGAATTTAATCTGGGCTCCTAACTTTTTTGTAAAAATTTTTAAATTCAATTTTCCTGCTGGCAATCTTTTAACCAAAAGGAGTGTCGATGGAATAATTGACCCCATTTTTCAAAAGAGAGATGGGGTTTTTTGTTTTTAGGAAGAATGGTCGAAATAGGAAACGATCTGACAGTTTATTCTCGGAAATTTATATAATAAACCAAGGAAGGGAAAGGAGAAAATGTTATGAGAAGAAAAACTTGGTTGTTGCTGGCAATGGTTCTGCTTTTGGCTATTGGGATGGGTTGTGGTGGCGGCGGCGGAAGCAGCGGCGGTGGAGGTGGAAGTAGTAACAATTTATTTCCCAAACCTGGTTATTGGAGTGGACCTGGTATCTCTTTTACTGTTTCAAGCGATTCCTCTAAAGTAAGCGGTAATATCGCATCCAACTCTATAGGTAATGCTTCTTTTAGTGGTTCCGTCATAGCAGGAGCAGGTTTCATTGCTTATGTCAATGGTGACACTAATTCTGTGTATATTGTACAGGGCCAATTTGATAATAGCACATGCTGCGGCCCGTGGACAAAGTGTTACGGATCAAGTACCTTTACAGACTCAATGTGGACCGCAACATGGTCACATTCATAAAAGGGTCCTGTCAGCGTTTTTATCAGTGTAATAAATTTGTAATATGAAAATTTATTAGGTTTTTTTGTTGGTAATCTAAAATGGACGAAAAACAATAAGTAGACATTATGAAAGGAGAAAGTAACAAAATGAAACGACAAATAATTTGTATTGTGATGTTGTTCTTTGTTATTGGGATTTGTAGTATATGTTCTGCTGATTCTACCGGAAACGCTTTGTCTGCAAAGTCTTTTTCATTAAAAGGTAAGGTTTGGTTACCAGACGGTGATAAATTAATTCAAGTGAATAGTGTAGCAGGTTACGTTGAAATGTCAGCTGGACAAGCCTTGCGACAGGCTTTTACGTTCAAGAAAGGTTATTCTATCTTTGCTAATGGAACGAAAGCGAAAATCCGATTAAAAACTTCACCAACCGTAATTTATACACGACATGATCCGTCAGAGAGCGGGGTTGCTTTGTTAACGGTAGAAGAAAACAGAAGGTCTATTTGGGTTGAACAAAAAGCTGGTTCAAATCTGGCCGAGTTTTCTCCTGAGGAGAACGATATGAAGTATGACGAAGAAATGATAGAAGATGACATATATAAATTAACTTTTAGAAAGCCGCTTAAACCTGGTGAATATGGATTCATAACGCCTGGCGGCCATACTAAGTACCTGATCTATGACTTTGCCGTTGAACCGTAAAATTCTCAATATTCGCACATAAAGCTACACCACACAGAAGATTGAGTTTGGGTCACCCCACCGACCTCAACGTAAAGGAGAAGGCGCCCTAGCGATCAATTCATAATTTTAGCCGTGCTCTGGTAACAGGGCACTGCAAGATTTAAGGGTATCGGGATAGCAATCGTGGTTCGAAAGAGGAGAATGCAATGAAGGATAGAGTCACAATTTGTTTAATATTAGCCCTGTTCATGGCAGTTTCTTTACCCATGCCTTTGCTGGGGCAGACAGCCAAAAAAATCGCGGACATCAACAAAAAAGTTATTGGGAAATGGTGGACAAGCGATGGGGAAAATTACATTGAATTCCTCGCTAACGGTGTCTGTTCGGAAGGCGCATTGTACCCTGACGGCAAATGGCACGTTGACGAAGGGAAACTGGAGGCATGGGAAAAAGGTGAGGAGTTTAGTTGTCTCAACGGAGCCTTGACATTGATCGGACCAAATAAATTGACCCGTGATTATGGTATGGGGGGTGAAGTCACCAAGTATTACCGGGGTTCACAGCCTCCTCCAAAGACAGAACACACTCTTACGCTGGCAGTAGCGCAACGAATTCTCAGCCAGAAGATCAACATACAGACGGCCAATAATACGCTATTAACCTGCCACGCTTGCTACGACCCGAGCGATAGAGAAGATAACGACAAAGCTCCGCTTGTGAGCACATACTCCGCACCCCTGAGCCAGTTTTTGATGAAGCATGGTTACATTAGGATGAATGGTGAACAGCAAGTTTTTACTGCCAAGGCCAAACGGAGTAAATACTATGTGGTTGACAAGGGATTTGCTGGATTTCGCTTTGTCAGTTTCAAAAACCCTAAGATTCTGATCAACAAGATCGTAGACCCTAACTATGTGCCCATTGAGTACGATTTTGTACCCACGGAACTGACCACGGGCATCTTCGGCAAGGTCCAAAGAGTCAAGTCCTTTGCGTCATTTTCTTATAGAAACGAGGCGTGGACGATGTGTATAGATTGCCGCCATTAGGTGCTCTCAGGTTGAAGTAAGTAGCCTGGCCTAAAAGGCCGGTTGAAGTGATAGCTGAACAGATACCCTTATACGGACAATTAAGTATCTAATGTAAAAAGTGTCTTGATTCAAGACATATAAAAATAAATGGCTATTGTTAAGCATCAGAAGTAAGAGTCAGGAGCAGACCCCATTTGACAGGAGTTCATTCTTGACCCAGGGGAATTCCCCGAAGCACTTGAATAGCTAAAGATGCTTCTGGAAGGCACATGAGAAATTCCGTTAACAACTTCATCAAACTCGGACTGATGATTCCGCTGCGCTCCATTGCCAGCCGGTTATGCAGAACACTATGCCTTCAATGAGAAGGTAATATAAAAACAGAAAGGGGAAGACTTATGGCGGATTTAGTGACTAACGGAAAAACCTCACTCTCTGCGGAGGAGGTGATTGTCAGGGCGGTTCAATTCTTTTCCACAGCAAAATGGAAAGCAACGACCCAGTCATCACGAACGGCAACGTTTGAAGGGAGGCCACCCATACCCTGGCTCATGCTGCTTCTGACGATTCTGGGTTTCTTAGCTTGTATCGTTCCAGGCATCATTATGTACATAATGGTTATTAGGAAGATGTATCGTTTCATGAATCTGGTAGTGACTGCTAACCCTATTGCAAACGGTACGGAAGTCTCGGTTTCACACCCTAAATATACCGAAAAGATGGTCACGAAGTTTCTTGCTGCTTTGCCGCAACTTGCATAATGACGGCCTATGTCAGTAAGTGATAACGACAGAGAACAGTGGTTCGGTGTTTTAAGGCATCATGTAGCAGAAAGCGACAAGAAGTGGTGGGCTGCTTTCTGGCTTAATATTTTTCTGGGATTTGTAGGTGTGGACCGATTCTATTTGGGGTTCGTGGGGCGTGGGCTATTGAAGATGTTCACGTTAGGTGGTCTTGGGCTTTGGGTATGCTACGATCTCATCATGCTTTTACTGGGTATAACTAAGGATTCCGACGGGAAAACCCTAAATACACCTTGGGGTCGCTGAATGGATAGATTCAGAGTCATAATGGCATGTGACTTAGTACTTGTATCGATAGGTACATTCTACCTATTCTTTGCGTACGTGTCCACCAGCTATCATTTCCCCTGTATATCGCTTTGCCCATTTTACCTTTTAACATCAAGGCATTGTCCTCTATGTGGCATGACCCGTTCTTTTGGTGAACTGCTTCATGGAAATATCACAGCTTCCTTGGAATACCACTCACTGACTATATGGCTTTTTCTGGCGTGGATTTCCTTAATTGTATTTTTTGGATATTCCTTGGTTAAAGATATTCGATGGTTCCGAAGAAGAAGCGATACCCTTGAATGGAATGGTCGGCGGACTAATTTTTGAGGTCCCTCAGGAAAGAAGAAACAGCAATCACCAAGTGATAAATCATAATAAGTAAATAAAAGGGACGGTTCTCTTTAAATCGAAATAATAAATAAAAAGAACCGTCCATTTTATTCAGAAAACTATTTACAGAAATCGGTGCATAGATTAGTTTTTCTAAAAGAGCCTCTCCAAGACTCTTCTTTCCTGTCCAAAGGGATATTCGCTGCGCTTGGTTTTAGTGCCCGACAACATCAGGCTTCTTTTTTTCAGATCGCAAGGAACCTATTTGGGAATATTTTTATGAATGGGATCTCCGGTTTGGGTAAATGAAGTCCAGGCATCCACCATTTTCTGCTTTGGTGCTTTGATGTTGACAATTAAAAACCGGTAATATACTTTACACCATCCGAAGACCAGAGACAATTAAGGTCGGAGGAATCGGGATGCGGCTCTTCAATGGATTAAACTAAGCTACAAACAATTCTTTGTAACTCCGCAGTGTTTAACAATATCCGATAAAGATAACTTGATCAACAGGATTAATCGGCATCGATCTTATTCCGATTACTTTCGTATTGTCCGATTTAAGGTGATCAGGCTGGAAGTGTTTTATCGTCATCTGAAAGGAACGGGTTGTTTTGACCAAGGAGAAGGAATCGTCGGGAATATTCTTCGGCTGGTGGACGGTTTTAGCCAGTGGATTTTTGTGTCTCTGGGGTTTTGGATATAACGCTTATGGAATTTCCGCCTTATTCAAGCCCATCTCTTTGGAATTAGGCTTCAACAGGGCCAATACCTCGATTGCCGCCGGTATCGGAAGATTCCAGGGGGGATTTGAGGCACCTATTGCCGGCTGGATCACGGACCGGTTCGGTCCTAAGTGGATTGTCTTTATCGGAATACTTTTAGCCGCTATCAGTCTGCTGTTGATGGCTTTTATCCATTCCCTTTGGTCCTTTCTTCTGGTCTGGGGTCTGTTGTTTGGTACAGGCATCAACACCGCCTTGGCCATTCCACTCGATACGGCCATAACCAACTGGTTTGTTAAAAAAAGAGGGGTGGCCCTCAGTATCAAGTGGGTGTTTTCCGGAATCTCCGGAGCAATCATTCTGCCGATGATCGCCTGGCTCATCCCCCTAGTAGGATGGCGGACCACCTGCGTTATAGGCGGGGTGGTGATGGGCGTAGTCGGTTTGCCCCTGGTTTTGTTTTTCTTGAAGTCCAACCGTCCCGAATACTATGGACTCCTCCCCGATGGCGCCAAGATCGGAGAAAAAATTACAGATCAGAACTTCATGATCAATAAGGGAATAGAATATGCTGCTGAGATCCAGGAAGTGGAGTTTACCCTAAGGCAGGCCATGAAAACACCCGCCTTCTGGTGGTTGATAGTCGTTCAAGCCATCTATGGTTTGGTGTCGCCGGCCATTAACATCCATTGCATCCCTTTTTTAACCGACAGGGGCATCAGTCCGTTTACAGCGGCGATCTTGATGGCCCTGATGATCGCTGTCAGCATTCCAGCCAGATATGTTGGAGGATTATTATCCGATCGGGTACAAATAGGACAAATGCGACATGTTATTGCCGGGTCCTATGTCATGCAGGCGGTGGGTATGGGCCTTTATATGCTGCATCAAACAGAGGCTATGATTTATGTCTGGTTTATTCTTTACGGATTCGGCATGGGTGCAGCCCTAACCCTTAACACCTCCATCAGGGCACGTTACTACGGGCGTAAGGCCTTCGGCACCATCCAGGGAATATCCTCGTTGTTCTTGACGCCGGTGGGAGTGGCTGCCCCTATTTATGCCGGCTGGGTATATGACTCCACCGGCGCTTATACCAACGCTTTTTGGTTGTTTACCATACTGTTGGTTATTTCATCGGTCATCTTGCCCTTCGTTCGCCCTCCGAAAGCGCCGGCGGTCATAACCGATATTCGCTCCATCGCCTGATCTTAACTGGTTCCGCCGAAAAAGGTTTATTTCGGAAGAGTGTGCTCAGCCATCGGCATTCTGTGTTTAGGGAAACCATTTAAAAACAATCTGTTGGCTGGTCTCGGATAGCTACAGCTCTATCCGGGAATTAGTAATTTCTGAATGGACACTATCCCAGAAAAGTTTTCAAGGGGGAGGCTAAGTTTTTACCAGAAAACCGGGGACGCTTCCCTGATTAGATCGATCTGTAAAATATGGGAAGAGTCCCTGGATTTTCCCGGTCCCTCGGAGTATCACCATTCGGATGTTTTTATCCTCAGATAGTTCTTCAAAAGTCTGGGTAATCGTAAAAAGACAGTCAGGGTTCAAGGCATTACGTTTCTCTGGATTGTGATGATCAGGGTACACACGGGCCCATCTTTGACGACAATCAGATTTTTCTTCTCCTCCATGGGTTTTCCTTTTTATGACTTTTTTATAAATTGACTTGGTGATAAAAATGATTTCAACTAGAAAAAAGAATAGGATGTATTTATATAGTTAAGTTTAATATGAATCCAAGCAAAATAAAGTGGATATAAAGGAGGGTTCGGTGGCTATGCAACCTTTGTCGGGAATACGGATTCTGGATTTGTCGCGGATGGTGGCCGGCGCCTATTGTTCCATGATCCTCGGGGACATGGGGGCTGAGGTGATCAAGATCGAACAGCCTAAGATAGGAGACGATACCCGCCAATGGGGACCACCCTACATTAACGGTGAGAGCTCTTATTTTCTTTGTATCAACCGGAACAAACAAAGCCTGACACTGGATTTTCGAAAGGATAAGGCCAAGGAAATTTTTCTCGGCCTCGTCCGGCAATCCGACGTGGTGATCGAGAATTTTCGTACCGGACTCATGGAGAAATACGGATTAGGTTATTACGAGCTCAAGAAAATAAAGCCGGATCTGATCTATTGTTCGATCACCGGCTATGGAAGATCCGGACCCTATAAGGACCGGCCGGCAACCGACACGGCCATCCAGGCCATGGGAGGTCTCTTCGGCCTGGTCGGTGAGGCCGATGGAACACCCTATCGGGTCCCGCTGCCCATGATAGATATGGCCTCGGGCCTCTATGCCCATGGGGCTATTTTGGCTGGCCTGATCAGGCGTGGACAAGACAAACAGTCCCATTTCATCGAGGTCTCTCTGATGGACAACATGCTTTCCCTTTTGCTGAATTTTGGGAGCAACTACCTCTTAACCGGCCAGGTTGAGGAGCGTCAAGGCAATGCCAGTTCCACTATTGTTCCCTCAAATGTGTTCGAGACCAAAGATCGCTATGTGTTTTTAACCGCCAGCAACGACGCCCGATTTATAAAGTTCTGTCAAACCATCGGTCTGGGGCATTTGGCCGACGATCCGCGATTCACCACGACAGGAGCCCGTATGGAAAACCGTCTGGAATTAGAGAAACTGATCCAGGAAAGGCTGAAAGAGAAGACGGTTGGTGAATGGATGAAGTTAATGTATGAAAAAGGAGAAGGGATCCCCTTCGCTCCCATTAGAACCCTGGATGAGGTATTCCAGGACCCCCATATCATGGCCCGGGATATCGTCCAGGAAATCCAACATCCGTTGATCGGTACCCTACGGATGATAGGGCCGACCGTTTTGTACGACCAGATTCGGGGCCGGGTCCATATGCCGCCCCCCAGGTTGGGTGAACACAATAGGGAAATACTGAAAAAGTTCCTGGGGTATGACGAAGAGCAGATCGGACAACTGGAAAAGGATGGGGTGATCTGAACATAATAGGGAAGCGACTAAACTCATGAAAGGGGCCATCGACATCCACATTCAGGTCAGTTTTTATTTACTCTTATGATTTATAAATTATATTTTGGGCAACAGGTCTTAAAGATTTGGCCCTACTACCCCTTTTGATACCAGGGGTTGGATATCCCTGCCTCGGGAAGCGTCCCTGGATTTCCTTTAATCTGGTCTGTTTCGACTATTTTTACTGTGAACATCATCTCTTGAGTTTGATGGCCTATAATGAGCAAGGCAGAAAAACGCCAAAGATATTAAAATGGTAATGAATGCTAAGGTAAAGGCCAGTGATTTCCCGTGCCATAAACCTACAAACCAAAGCCTGAATTCAGTGACAAGTACATTGGCCTTTCCGCCATAGAGTTCCAAATCCCGTAAATATTTGTTTGAATCTTCAGGCCTAATCGGATAAACAGATCCATTTCCTTCATCGTAACCCAGAACGTTCTTCGGATTATTATCCGCTGTTTGATAAATCCACGTGGCGCTAATCAAACCAGCCAGGAGGATCACGATACTGAGGAGATTGAAATAAACGGGCGGATCTTTAATTTTCCATTTCATATTGTGCCTATTTTAATCATCTCTTTCTTTGGACGGACGACCTTAGATACTGGTTTCTTGATTCTGGATACTAGATACTAGATACTGGATGCTGGATACTGGAGGCTGGATTGGCTTTATCCAGAATCGAGTATCGCTTTTCGTTTTTATCCAGCATCAAGTATCCAGCATCATTTCAAAAGATTGAGACCGCACCATCGTAGTCGGGTATTCTGATTTTATTACTATCCATTACTGACCGTTACTCCCTGTTGACCTCAACCCTTTCAGCCAAAGCCTGAACCGGTCAAGATAGAGGTACATGACCGGTGTGGTGTAAAGGGTGAGCATCTGACTAATGACCAGTCCGCCGACGATGGAGATACCCAGGGGGCGACGAATCTCTGAGCCGACGCCCCGTCCCAGGGCCAGGGGAACGGCGCCGAGCAGAGCCGCCATGGTGGTCATCATAATCGGTCTAAAGCGCAACAGACAGGCCTGGTAGATGGCCTCAACCGGACTTACCCCCCCCTTGCGTTCGGCTTCTATAGCGAAGTCAACCATCATAATGCCGTTTTTTTTGACGATCCCGATAAGCAGGATGATCCCGATAAAGGAAATGACCGTCAGTTCGGATCGGAAGATCAAGAGGGCCAGGAGCGCCCCCACACCGGCTGAGGGTAAGGTGGACAGGATGGTGAGGGGGTGGATGGTGCTTTCATAAAGGATGCCGAGTACGATATAGACTGTTATCAGTGCGGCCAAGATCAAAAGGGGTTGGTTGGCTAAGGAGGCCTGGAAAGCCTGGGCCGTTCCTTGAAAACTTCCATGGATGCTGGCTGGGAGCACCATCTGGTGTGTGGCAGCCTGTACTTCTTCCACAGCCTCACCGAGTGATTTTCCCGGCCGTAAATTGAAAGAAGTAGTGACCGAAGGAAACTGGCCCTGGTGATTCACGGCCAACGAGGTGTTATTCCGGTCAAACCGGCTAAAGGCGCTGAGCGGCACCATGGCTCCGTTGGTGGCTCGGACATAGATATCTCGCAGTGTCTCGGGGTTTTCCCAGAACGCTGGCTCGACCTCCATCACGACGTGGTATTGATTTAGGAAGGTATAGGAGATCGACACCTGTCGCTGGCCGAAGGCGTCATAGAGGACATCATCGATCATCTGAGGCGTAATGCCGAAGCGTGAGGCCGTATCACGGTCGATGACCAAAGTGGCTTCCCGCCCTTTATCCTGCTGGTCGCTGCTCACATCAACCAAGGCCGGCAAGGTTCGGAGCCGCTGTAAGATACGCGGGGCCGAGGTAACCAAGTCCTTCAAGTTGTCTCCCTGGAGGGTATACTGATACATGGCATTACTTGACCTTCCCCCAATGCGCAGGTCCTGCACCGGTTGAAGATAGGTCGGGGCCCCCGGTACTTGGTCCAGCTTTCTGCGCAGCCGGGCCATCACCTCGCTGACACTGGCTTTCCGCTTGCCAAAGGGTTTTAAGGAAATAAACATGCTCGCCTTGTTGGCGGCAGTGCCCCCTCCTCCTCCGCCTCCGGTAAAACCTGAGGCAAAGACTACCTCCGGGTCACTTTTTATGATCTCCAGGACTTTGGTCAGCTTGGCCTTCATGGCCTGAAAAGATATATCCTGCTCGGCCTGAATGGTTCCGGCAATCCGTCCGGTATCCTGCTCCGGGAAAAAGCCCTTGGGGATAAAGACAAACAAGACCCCATTGGTCACCACAGTGACCAGCAACACGAGGAGCATCAACCGGGAGTGATTAAGGGCCCAGCGTAAGGTTATTTCGTAGCGATGGTGCATCCAATTAAAGGCCCCTTCGCTGGCTGCATAGATCCGTCCATGGGCGCCGGTCTTCCCCGGTCTTAAGAATACAGCGCACATCATGGGTGTCGTGGTCAGCGATATGACCAATGAAACCATAATAGCCGCGGATAGTGTGATAGCGAACTCTCGAAATAGACGGCCCACCATACCGCCCATGAGGAGGATAGGCAGGAAGACGGCCACCAGAGAAGTACTCATGGAAAGAACAGTGAAGCCGATCTCCTGGGCCCCCAGAAAGGATGCCTCAAGGGAGGACATCCCCCCCTCAACATGGCGGGTGATGTTTTCGAGGACCACGATGGCGTCATCCACGACAAATCCGGTGGCAATGGTCAGGGCCATCAAAGAAAGGTTATCTAGGCTGTAGCCGAACAGATACATCACCCCGAAGGTACCCACTAATGAAACCGCCACCGCGACAGCGGGGATGACGGTCGAACGGATGGTTCGCAGAAAGCCGAAGACGACCAGGATCACGAGGAAAAAAGAGACGATCAGCGATCGTTCAACGTCTCTCAAGGAACCGCGAATCGAAGGAGTCCGGTCCATAACGATGAAAAACTCCACCCCTCCGGGCATGGCGGCTTGAAGCTGAGGCAGAAGGTCCTTAACACGATCGACCGTCTCAATGATGTTGGCCCCTGGTTGTCTAAAAATAACCACCACCACCGACGGTTTTCCATTGACCATTCCGGCGGCGCGCAGATCCTCGAGCGAATCTTCTACCTTGGCTATATCAGGGAGATGCACGGCCGCGCCGCTTCGGTAATTGATGATTAAGGGCAGGTACTGGCTGGCGGTCCGCATTTGATCGTTGGTCTGGATCTCCCAGGTCCTGTTTTCACCGTTCAGTTGCCCCTTAGGCCGGTTTACATTGGTCTGGCTAAGAACACTTCGGACATCATCCAGGCTGATCCCGTATTTGTTGGCCGCATGGGGATTAACATCCACACGCACGGCCGGTAAGGAACTGCCGCCGACAAAAACCTGGCCAACCCCTTCGACCTGAGACAGTTTTTGTTGCATAATACTTGAGGCTGCGTCATACATCTGGGCCGGAGTTAAAACGTCGGAGGTAAGGGCAACGAGCAGCACAGGCGCATCGGCCGGATTGACCTTTCGGTAGATCGGAAGGCTCGGAAGATTGGCCGGCAGAAAACCCCTGGCGGCGTCGATGGCTGCCTGTACGTCCCGGGCCGCTCCATTGATATTACGGTCCAGATCAAACTGCAGGACGATGGAGGTGGAGCCGCGGAAGCAGGTCGAAGTCATTTCCGTGACCCCGGCGATGTGCCCGAACTGCCGCTCCAGCGGGGCGGCCACGGATGTGGCCATGGTTTCCGGATCCGCCCCCGGCAAATTCGCCGACACATAGATCGTTGGAAAATCGATCTGAGGCAGGGGTGATACGGGCAGCAGGCGAAAGGCGATTAGGCCGATCAGGCCTAGACCTATGGTCAAAAGGGTAGTGGCTACCGGTCGGGTGATAAAGTGGGCGGAAAGATTCATGGCAATTTCAAGGAAGGATCTTCATTTTTTGATCTTTTTGAAGGACGATTCTTTATCCGTTTAGCCAACCGATCAAAACCCAGATAAATAACCGGGGTCGTATAGAGGGTTAGTATCTGGCTGATGATCAATCCCCCAACGATGGATATACCGAGTGGGTGTCGCAGCTCCGACCCGACTCCGCCGCCTAAGGCCAGAGGCAGGGCAGCGAGCAGGGCGGCCAGGGTGGTCATCATGATCGGTCGAAATCGCAGGAGAGAGGCCTGATAGATGGCTTCCACCGCATCTTTACCTTCTTTACGTTCGGCATCGAGGGCGAAATCGACCATCATGATCCCGTTTTTCTTGACGATACCGATCAGCAGAACAATACCGATCAAGGCAATGACACTGAATTCCGTACCGAACATTAAAAGGGCCAGGAGCGCCCCCACACCGGCTGAGGGCAAGGTGGACAGGATGGTGAGAGGGTGGATGTAGCTTTCATAGAGTATGCCCAGGACGATATAGACGGTGATCAGAGCAGCCAGGATCAGCAGAGGCTCATTGGCCAAAGAGACTTTAAAGGCCTGGGCCGTTCCTTGAAAGCTGCCCTGAATGCTGGCTGGAAGTCCCAGTTGCTGAGCGGTCGTTTCCACGGCCTCGACGGCCTTTCCCAAAGAGGCCCCCTGTTCCAGGTTGAACGAGACGGTCACTGAGGGAAATTGTCCCTGACGGCTTATAAGCAGAGGTCCTGTGGTCTCTGAGATCCGGCTGATGGAACTGAGCGGTACCTGACCCCCACTGCTGCCCCGGAGATAGATATCACCCAGTTTGTCGGGATTTTTTTGAAACTCGGGCTTGACCCCCAGAATCACCCGATACTGGTTCAACTGGGTGAAGATGGTCGAGACGATCCGCTGACCATAGGCGTTGTAAAGGGTGTCGTCGATGAGCTGAGGCATGATGCCGAAGCGGGAAGCCGTGCTGCGGTCAATATCTATGGCCAGGCGAAGCCCTTTGTCCTGTTGATCGCTGCTCACCTCTTTCAGCTCGGGTCGTCTGCTCAGGGCTTCAACCAGTTTGGGGGCCCAGGTGTACAGCTCGTTGGCATCAGGATCCTCCATGGTATACTGAAACTGGGTGCGACTGACCCGGGCATCCACCGTCAGATCCTGCACAGGCTGCATAAAGAGCTTTGCCCCTTCCACTTTGTCCACTTCCCCCTGAAGGCGGTGGATCACCTCGCTGGCACTAATCTTTCGTTCGTCCAAGGGTTTGAGGTTGATCAGAATACGTCCGCTATTGAGTGTGGCATTGGTCCCATCTATACCGATGAAGGAAGACAGACTCATCACTGCCGGGTCACGGAGGATGACCTGGGTTAAGGCCTGCTGACGCCTGGACATAGCCGGAAAAGAGACCGACTGGGGCGCCTCGGAGATACCCAAAATGACCCCTGTATCTTGAACCGGGAAAAAACCTTTAGGTACAATCAGGAACAAGACCACGGTGAGGACCAGCGTTCCTGCGGCCACAATCAGAGTGGCCTGCTGATGCAAGAGGACCCATCGCAGCGTCCGGCCGTAAAAGGCGATAATACGATCGAACATCACTCCGGACGTCCGATAAAACCTCCCTTGTTTCTCTTTAGGGGTGTGTTTGAGTATCTTGGCACACATCATGGGGGTTAGGGTCAGCGAAACGACGGCAGAAATGAGAATGGTCACCCCCAGGGTAATGGCGAATTCCCGGAACAATCGGCCGACGACATCACCCATAAATAAGAGAGGAATAAGAACGGCGATGAGGGAAACGGTTAAAGACAAAATGGTGAACCCGATCTGTTTTGACCCTTTAAGGGCAGCTTGGAGAGGAGATTCCCCTTCTTCGATGTACCGGGCAATATTCTCTATCATGACGATAGCGTCATCCACCACAAAGCCGGTTGAAATGGTCAGGGCCATCAGGGAAAGATTGTTCAAACTAAATCCCAAAAGATACATAACCCCAAAGGTCCCTACCAGAGAAAGCGGGACGGCTACGCTGGGAATGGTCGTGGCCGAAAAGCTGCGCAGGAAAAGAAAGATGACCAGAATGACCAGGGCCACGGCCAGCATCAATTCGAATTGGACATCTCTGACCGAGGCTCGAATGGTCGTCGTCCGGTCGGTCAGTATCGAAACTTTTATGGCCGGAGGGAGAGAGCTCTGTAGATTGGGCATGAGTCTCTTGATTCGATTAACGACTTCGATGACATTGGCCCCCGGCTGTCGTTGGATATTGAGAATCACGGCCGAACTGTTGTTCATCCAGGCCGCCTGTTGTATATTTTCCGCATCATCGATGGCCTCGGCCACGTCGGATATCCTGATAGGGGCCCCGTTTCGATAACCGACAATCAATGGCCTATACTGATTACTGGAAAAAAGTTGATCATTAGCCCCAATAATGTAAGCTTGGCGAGGGCCGTCAAAGGTGCCCTTGGCTTGATTGACGTTGGCGTTGGCAATGGAGGACTGCAGGTCTCCCAAAGTCAATCCGTAACTGGCCAGGGCCGTGGGGTTGGCCAGAATCCGGACGGCCGGTCTTTGCCCGCCGCTAATGCTTACCAGGCCCACACCGGGCAATTGGGAGATCTTTTGGGCAAACCGGGTGTCAGCCAGGTCTTCAATGTCTGGAAGTGGCAAGGTTTTGGAAGTCAGGGCCAGGGTGAGAATCGGTGCATCAGCGGGATTTACCTTGCTATACACAGGCGGATTGGGAAGATCCTTAGGGAGAAAGTCAAAGGCCGCATTGATGGAAGCCTGGACCTGTTGTTCGGCCACGTCGAGACTGAGTTCCAAGGTGAATTGAAGGGTGATGACCGAACTGCCGCTTGAACTGGTGGAGGTCATTTGAGTCAGGCCGGGCATCTGGCCGAATTGGCGTTCTAAGGGAGCGGTCACCGATGAGGCCATCACGTCGGGACTGGCCCCGGGATAGAAGGTTCGGACCTGGATGGTGGGGTAATCCACCTGGGGCAGTGCGGAGACCGGTAACTGACGGTAGGCCACGGCTCCGGCTAAAAAAATAGCCACCATCAACAGGGTCGTGGCCACCGGCCGTGTGATGAAGGGTTGAGAAATGTTCATCAGCCGCTCCGTCCTCCACGGCCGTTCCCTGGCCCCTTCAATTCTACTTTTGCGCCTTCCCTGAGTCTTTCGGCGCCATCCACTACGACCAGGGCCCCCGCAGACAACCCTTTCTCGATAGAGACTTCACCGTTCTGAATTTCACCTGCGGTGACAGGACGGAGCTCAACCGTTCGATCGGTTTTAACGGAGTAGACATAGGTGCCCTGTGAGCCTCGTTGGATGGCCGCTGCCGGGATGATAATGGTATTGTGTTTTACATTAACCAGCAAACTGGCATTGACAAACTGATTGGGGAACAGTTGCTGGTCCTTATTTTCAAACATCGCCTTGAGCTTAAAGGTCCCGGTGTTGGGATCGATTTGGTTATCAACGGTCAGAAGAAATCCGGTAGCCAATTTTTTGCTCTGCTCCCGATCATAGACATCCACTTGCGGCCGTTGTCCGGCCTTAAGCTGGGGCAGTACCCGAGCAAGGCTATCTTCGGGAAGGGAAAAGACGACGGTGATGGGTTGAAGTTGGGTGATGACCAACAGGCCGTTTGGGTCAGCGGCGTGGACGATGTTACCCGGATCGACAAGACGTAAACCGGTTCTTCCGCTGACGGGGGCGGTGATCCTGCAGTAGATCAGTTGCAGCCTGGCGTTATCGATTAGACCCTGATCAGTCTTGATAGTGCCTTCATACTGGCGAACCAGGGCTTCCTGGGTATCCAACATCTGTTTTTGAATAAGATCCTGTTTCCATAAGGTACGGTAGCGTTCCAGATCGTCCCGGGCGTTTTTCAAGATCGCCTGGTCTCGGGCCATTTGTCCCTCAGCCTGGGTCAACTGAACCTCAAAAGGCCGCGGATCGATTCGGGCCAGTAGTTGCCCGCGGGCGACGATTTGACCTTCCCGGAAAAGGACCTCCATGAGCTGCCCGTCAACACGGCTCTTTATGGTGACAGTATTGATAGGTGTTACGGAACCCAGCCCATTGAGAAAGACCTTCATGTCGCCCTCTTTGGCCGTTACGGCCATCACCGGTATGGCCCGGGCAAGGGGAGAAATTTCTTTTTTAGCGATCCCTGGTTGTTTGTTTTTGGACTTACCCCAATAAGTAAAGGTCACGGCCCCGGCAAGAACGATAACCACCAGGATAATCCACCAATACCTGAGTAAAAAACCATGGCGGCGTTTCGGTAACTCACTTATACCTTTATTTTTTTGGTCCATAAGATCCTTTCCAAGAAAAATACCAATTTTTTTGTGCTTCTTGCGGTCTGAATGGCTTGTCGCCAAGAAATCCGGCGCAGTTTTATAAAGTAGCAGACGCAAGCGTGGCCGTCAAGTGTGTTCCGGCTGCGGCAAAAAAGCCGGGCGAGCCTTGGTAGGAACAACGGACCGCAGCCCGTCTCAATTGCCGGCAAAAGACTGCTATAATGTTGCCATCTCGCGCGACCCGCTACCCTGAGATCAGTCAAAAATCTGAGAAATAGACCTGACGCCTTCCGTCGCACCGCCCCCGACGGCAGTTGAATTCTCAGGTTCGTAATTTAAATCACCGGATTGTTTCTCAACAATATTATATTTTTGATTTATCAAAGAAGATTGGTTTGTCGGTTCCAGAATAAATCTCAGTCTTTTAGGCAAGCACGAAACCATTAATTCTATCGTTAGAATGAGGAAGTCCCATATCCAACTCTTCCTTTTCGTTTGCAAATATAAAATATTCATAAATTATCTCTTCACATTTCAGAAGATAATTAATATTTTTTTAAACAAATACCGTTTTAAA
>JBEKPQ010000020.1:0-42566 GCA_049520575.1 Thermodesulfobacteriota bacterium
ATGTTTCTATGATGTAATCTCTTTTTATGCTCTCAGTAATAAAACGAAAATACCTTTAAACTTTAGCTTAAAACCTTAACCCTTTCATTCGACTCCTCACCCTTTGGCCACAAGACATTTTTCTATTTCAACTCGGGCTGTAGATTTAATCAGATTCAGCAAAATGGAGATCCTCTCACTGGCCTTACACTTATTTAAGAAAATACCTTCCAATCCCTGGAAGGGGCCCTCTTTGACCATAACTGGGTCCCCTTTTTGGAATTCGATCGGTTGAACCCGGAAATATCCGTTCTCGCTTTGGGCCTTAATTTCATTTATGACTGCCGGATCAACGGCGTAGGGATTTCCACTACTGTCACCGACGATCCGTTTTACCCCTTTGGTATATTTTATGAGATGGTAATAGGTTAAGGGATTAAAGCGGGAAAAAACATAACAGGGGAAAAGTTCTTCCACAATCTCCGAAACCTGCCCACGGGCCAATCTTTTTCTCTTCAGTTTGGGATTGAACAGTTCAATATCATTAAACTTTCTGAGCAGCCAGCAGACAAACTCCTCTTTGTTGGGTTTGGTGTAAATACAATACCAGTGATTCATGACAGTAAGAAAGCCCTATGTATTTTATATGTTCATGATCTGAACATACTTAATAAACGAGGGGCAAGACATTGTCAAGTATTTTTTATTCTTAAAAGATATTTTTTGATAAGAGGACGTTCAATCAACAAGACAGCTTTTTAGAAGGGGAAGAAAGAGTGGGGGAATTGGGTAAACCTTTTCTTATTTGATCGATCCGAGGCAAAATATAGATCCGGTTCCTTCCTGAAGGCTTTTTAGCAAAGGAGTTCAAAATCGTTTCAACAATCTTTCTGATTTTATTCGAACCCGTAGTCTTCTTTGAAAAATTTTTAACCCATTTAAACTACTTGACAACGATTCAGCAGGAGGCATATTTTGTGAGATATCATCATTAAAAGAAGGACCTTAATGTCGATTTTGCTATCGGTAGTCAGTCATAAACAGGCCGACTTGGTACATGGACTTTTAAGTGATATCGAACGGTTTTGCCTTTACAAAGATATGGAGGTGGTGGTAACAATAAATGTCCAAGAAAAAATACCTTTTAAGGAAGATGATTTCAATTTTAAAATGAGAGTGATTCAAAATGAACACCCCAAGGGCTTTGGGGCCAATCATAATGCGGCCTTTCGGTTAAGGGCCTCCCATTTTTTTTGTGTCCTGAATCCGGATGTTCGATTGGACCGGGATCCTTTCCCCCTCTTAAAGGAAACAGCGTCAAATAGAAAGACAGGAGTGGTTGCTCCGCTTATTAAGAACGAAGCCAATGGGATTGAAGACAGTGCCCGCCGGCTTCCAACCCCTTTCCGTCTGTTCAAGAGATTTTGGAGTGGTAAAAAAGGGACTAAATTCGATTATAAGATCGGAAATACCCTCATTTTCCCGGACTGGATGGCCGGTATTTTTATGTTGTTTCCCAGCCAGGTCTTTGCCGAAATAAACGGATTTGACGAGAGGTATTCCCTTTATTTTGAGGATGTGGACCTTTGCTGCCGATTGAGACTGGCCGGATATAAAATTTTTCTTGATCCTCGAGTTTCGGTTGTTCATAACGCCCGCAGGGACAGCCATAAAAATAGGCAATATTTAAGGTGGCATATCCTGAGCACAGTGCGGTTTTTTTCCTCTTGGATTTTTTGGTCGAGTTGGCTTTTTCAATTAAGAGAGAAAATTAAGAAGACATCATGAATTTGAACTATCCGGCTTTCTTTGGAATCGCTTTTGCGGGGGCCCTGTGTCTCACTCCCTTTATTCGAGCCCTTGGGGTCCATTTCGGCATCCTGGACCTGCCGGGGAAAAGAAAAGTCCATCAGGAGGAAATCCCACGCTTAGGTGGAATAGTCATCTTTGCTGCCACCCTGCTGCCGTTTTTGATTTTTCTTGTTTTCGGAAATTCTCTGGCCGGAGCTATGAAGAATTCATGGGGACCTTTTTTAGGACTGATTATTGGCTGTCTGATCGTTTTCGGAATCGGCATCTGGGATGATATCCATCGACTATCGCCTTGGCCCAAACTGACCGCCGAAATCTGTGCCGCCCTAGTGGCTTTTTATTTTGGATTGAGGATTCAACTCTTGTCCAACCCGTTTGGTTTGCAATGGGATTTGTCCTGGCTAAGTTGTCCTTTTACGGTTGTCTGGCTGGTTGGAATAACCAATGCTATGAACCTGGCTGACGGCATCGACGGGCTGGCCGCAGGGATCGCCACCTTTGCGGCGGCCGTTCTTTTTATTATGACGGTCCCAACTATTTACACTTTAGTTCCATTCTTGGCGATAGCCCTGGCCGGGGCCTCTCTGGGATTTCTTCGATATAATTTCTCACCGGCGACTATATTTTTAGGAGATTCGGGCAGCCTTTTTCTGGGTTTTTATTTGGGTGGACTTTCATTGTGGGCCTCGGAAAAAAGCGCTATCGCCTTTGCCTTGTTAATTCCAATCATTGCCTTAGGACTTCCTATTCTTGATATGATTTATGCCATTATACGTCGCTGGAATCGGGGGATTTTTATTGGCCAAGCGGATCGCGATCATATTCATCATAAACTGCTGGCAAAAGGATATTCCCACCGGAAGGCCGTTTTAGTACTTTATGGGGTTAATTTCTTTTTAGCCGCCATGGCCGGGCTTTTACTTTTTTTTCGCAATTCTTATGCGGCCCATATCGTAGTTACCCTGGGCGTGTTAGTCCTACTCGGGTCCAGATTCCTCGGGTATTTTAGAATAACCAGGGTCCTCCAAAACCTGATAAAAAGATGGAAAGATTCTCAGAAGATTAAATATCTGACCTTTCGAACCCGTTTAATCAGCCGGGCCTTTGAAGATGAAAAGGCCATTGATGGAAGGTGGAAATTGGCTGGAGAGTTGTTTGAAGATATGGGCATTCTGCGAGCTTCCCTTTCTCTGGCTATGTATCCCGATAAGCCCTTAACCTGGTCTGCCTCTGAACCCCTTCAGGGAGACAACAGGACAGTAACTTTAAGCCTTCCTTTGTCTTGGGGAAAAGGATCTATGGGAAATTTAGAGATCATTTGGAGCAGTTCCCAGGGTGTATTTCCTCTTGGAATAAGCAGGGTATTGAATGTGATGGCCAATGAATTCTGTCATGACCTTGATTTAGATTGATTAAAATTAACATGTTCCGATTATCCAAACAAAAGACGGAAGCGGAAATAAGTCTCCTCGGGATCGGAACCAAATATTCCTTATTAGTAACAACCCTTCTAATTCCTCCCCTCATGGGATGGATTATTTTTCGTCTTTGGCATTATCTTCCTCTTCCCCTAACCGGCGGGCCCGATGAAGCTCCATTTCCAAATTTGTGGCCCTGGTTTTTTTCCATTTTTTTGCCGGCCATATTCCCTTGTTTTAGCTTACTTTTGCACCTTTTAAGGCCTTATTTTAAAGAAAAAAATTCTTTCCAGGTTATGTTCAAAAAGGCCCTCAAATGGGATTGGATTTCTTATGGGATGATACCCCTATTTATCTTATTGATGATTGGTGGGAAAGTAACAGGACATTGGCGTCTTCCCTTGGCCGGATTTTATATGAGTATACTATTTTACAAAGTTGTTTTATTAATTATTACTTTTTATTCCGGTTTTATTATTAACCACGAGGATCGGGAATTTTCTGAAGACCATCCGTCCTCCGGTTTACTCTTTTTTTTAATCCCTTTTCTGCTTTATGTTTTCGTCGGAGTTTACTTAAACATAGCTATGTCTACAGCGGGGGACGAACAGCTTTATCTCATTAACGTGCACAGTTTGTATGCGGATGGAGATCTCGACACTAAAAATAGCATTGAACGAGGTGATTATAAAAATTTCTATTGGGGGAGACCCGGTCCCTTGGATTGGTGGTCACAAAAATTCCCTGGGTTTTCGGTTCTTCTTTATCCGGGGTATGCCATAACCAGCAAACTTTTTCCCCATTATCACCTTGCCGGTCGTCTGGGAGCAACTCTTACCATAGTTCTATTCGGAGCACTATTTTGTCTGCAAATTTATAGAATCTGCTGCGATCTGAACATATCACGACCCGCCTCTTTTTGGGCCTGGATTATTATCGCCATGTTTCCACCGGTGCTCACATTTTCGAACCATATTTACCCTGAAATACCCAATTTATTTTTAATTGTAATTGGACTTCGTATAATACTTCGAATGGATAAAAGACCATGGTCCGGTATTTTGATTGTTTTTTGTGTTGCGATTACCATGTCGATTCTTAAGGCTCGTTATTTGCCTATAAGTATAGGTTTAATTGTTTGGTCTATGGCTCGTTTGATACGATATCGGCCATATTCCGGCCTGTTATTTATTGCCGGGGTAATGATTACTGGAAGCTTCTTCTTTTCTCAATTCTCAATAAGACCTTATTTTTTTCAACAATGGGATAAGGCAGGAAATTTACAAAACCTGTTGAGTTGGGATCGTTATAAATTTATCGCCACGATAGGAGTGTTGGCCGACCAGCAAGTGGGTCTTTTATTTTACAATCCTCACCTCTCCTTAACTTTTGTAGGAATTATTTTTTTATGGCAACGCCAACGAAATATCTCTATAGGGCTTTTGGGTCTAACTATTTTTTATCTAATAATTATATCGCAGGCTCAAGGATATATGTGGCATGGAGGATGGAATCCTACGGTAACCAGATATGTTCTTCCCATAACACCCCTTTTGATACCTTTCGTGGCCGAAGCGTTTGAGCATTGCCGAGGTAAAGTTTTAGCTGTTACGAATACTATTTGGCTTTTTTGGAGCGGCAGTATTGCTTTTGTTTTATGTTTGATTCCATTCTGGCGATATTCCATACCTGATGGACGTTCAACGATCATTCGGGTTCTAGGAAATTTACTTCAACTCGATCTTGCTCGATTTCTTCCTTCACTGATCGTGCACACAATATGGACCTGGATTATATTGGGAATCTGGTTAGTCGCGCTTATTTTTTTTGCGATTTATCATAAATATTTCCGCCTATCACCTAATCAAGGATGGGGGAAGAATAATGTCATCGTTGGTCCTGTCCAACTTGGTATTTTTACCTTAGGTTTAATGTTTCTCTGGTTGGGGGCTGCTGTTGTTATTCCTACTCGATCTTTGGAAGCGGCAGGGATGCTTCATTCCGGAGGGATCAGATACGATCCGAATGTTAAAGATCCAATTCTATGGGTAATGAAGGAAAACGGAGAAATTTACGAACGGATTGTAACCTGGCCCGGAACGACAGAGATCACGATAACAGCAGGAGGAAATAAAACAAACGAGAGTTCTCCCAAAATGACATTATATTTAGATAATCAATTAATCAAATCTTGGGACTTAAAATCCGGGAGAAAAAAATGGATCGAAGGAAAGTATATCGCCCGAGGCATGACTTCCTTTGCTCGCCCCATTTTAAGATTAGAGTTTACCAACCTTTCCGATGATCCTGCTACTGATCGTAGGCTTGCTTATATTGGCGGAATTGTATTTCAAAGAGTTGACATCAAAAGATAAGCATTCAAGTAGGCAGGAAAGACACTCAATGGGCAGTCCTAAATCCGATCGATTAAGAAATTCAAGATTTTTTCTAAAAATCCCGATTGGATTTTATCGCAAGGTTGGAACCAATTCTATTATTAGTTCGTTAAGAGGCTTCGTAGTCCGAATCCGAAGACAGTATGGTTTAACCGGATCAACAATAGGATCGAAATCCTTGCGTTGCCGATGAAATATTTCCCAACGGCCGTCGGATATGGACCTGGTTTCCCTTTCTCGCTGCCTCAAGCGTTGTCGTATGGTTTTCAATGGGGCCCGGCATTCGAGAAATTGAATCCGGGCCTCGGTTTTTTTAGCCAGATCCATCAGGGCCAGACGTTCTGATTGCCGCTTGTACGAGCCATCCAAAATAACCGATTGTCCTTGCTCCAAAAGTCTCTTCGCCTCAAATCTCATCTTCAGATAATTCTTTCGAGAAATCACCTCGGAGTAAATACCCTTACCAAAAGGTTCCCACTTTCTGGTCGTCGGAGAAATCCCTTGCAAATTCTTTCTTGTTTCATCCGAGCTGATCATCGGCCAGCCTGTTTGTGCGGCCAGCGCCTTAGCCAGAGAAGTCTTGCCGGTGCCCATCAGTCCAAAGACCACAACGATCTGGGGAGTCCTGCCTTTTTGAATGTATTCATACGCCAATTGATAATATTTTTTGGCTAATTGGCTTTCAACTTTTTTTTCTTTAACCGATATTTCCGGATTCTCGGAGGAAAAGGAGTGAACCTTGGCCCTCACATAAGCCCGATAACCCTTGTAAAAATTAAACAGCCAAGGGAGATCATCATCTCCGGAACGATGCACATATTCCCTCTCCAAAAGCCTGGAGAGTTCCGGGCGACCATGGAAATCCAGATCCATAGCCAGGAAGGCCAGATCACAGGCCACATCGGTGTATCTAAAGCGATGATTGAATTCAATGCAATCATAAATCAGGGGCTTTTTATACAAACAGATATTGGCGGAATGAAGGTCGCCGTGGCAGTCCCGGATATAATTCTCACGGATCCGTTTTTTGAAAAGCTCTCTTGCTTTTTCTAAAAAATCCCGGGTACCTTTGACCATCTGGGAATAGGTTCGGGCTGAAATCAATCGGCCTAGATAAGATTGAGTCTGGGCAAAGTTTTCTTCGGTATTTTTGATCATGATCTCGATGCGTCCGAAAGGGTTGATCCCTTTTCCGGTCCGGGCCTGTTGGTAAAAGGGGACCAATTTGCCAACCAGTTCCCGGATGTCTTTTTCCCTGACTTTTCCTTCAGCCAGCAACCGGTTCATCATCCGCTCCTGGGGCATCTCTTTCATCAGGACCGCATATTCCATTATCGGTCCTTTTCCGTTGATGATCGGTCTTCCTTTTTCCGAAGTTATTTTGACCACTCCCAGATAAATATTTTGGGTCAGACGGCGGTTCAGCTTTACCTCCTGATGACAGAAATACCGTCTCTTGGCCAAGGTGGAGAAATCCAGGAAACCGAAATCGACCGGCTTTTTGATCTTATAAACCAGGCTGCCGGTTAAAAAGATATGGGAGATATGGGTCTGGAGATGGGTGATCTTTTTGGGAGGTTGGGGGTAAGTTTCCGGGTCAAGCATGGCCTGGATTACGGCTTCCTGTTTGATCACCTCCGTTGGCGTTGATAAATGCATATTTTTTTAACCGGATGTAAATATTTTTTAAATACCTTTTTCTCTCCTATTAGTCAAACAGAGACACAATTTCAAAACGGTTCACATCTACCAGTCCTTTATCGGTGATCTTTAATTCTGGTACCACCGGCAAGGCCAGGAAGGAAAGGGCCATAAAGGGAGTTTTCAGAGTGCAGCCGGTCAGGGGCACAGCCTGTAACAGTTTTTGTTGTTGACTAATGACCTTCTCGATGGACTGATCGGACATCAGCCCGGCAATAGGCAAAGGAAGTTTGGCGGCCACTTTTCTCTGAACCACGATCACCAGCCCGCCCTTCATGGCCTCAATCGTTTTAGCGGCCAAAAGCATGTCTTCCGGTTCACGTCCGATGACTACAATGTTATGGGAATCATGGGCCACCGAAGAAGCCATAGCTCCCTGAAAAAGTCCAAAACCTTTAACCAGCCCCAAGCCCACGTTGCCTGTCCCCATATGTCGTTCCACACAAGCCAAGATCACGATATCTTCCTCAGACCTGAGGGTCAACAGGCCATCTTTTTCACGGACCTTATGATGAAATTTTCGAGTCAGGATCTGATCGGGAACCAATTCGATGACTTTGGCCCTTGGCCCGCGGACGGGGATTTGAAATCTTTCCAAAGAAAGGTTTGTGATTTTCACTCCAGAACTATTGTTGAAACCTTTGGATTGCGGAATCTCCCCCCAAATCCGCCCGTTTGCGGTCACCTTTTTCCCTTTTTTAAAGACCGCCTCAACTTCCATGCTGGGAAGTGATTTTAAGACCACCATATCCGCCTGATACCCCGGGGCAACGGCCCCTAAATGACGAAGGCCGAAATACTCGGCCGTGTTCAGGGTAACCATTTGTATGGCCAGAATGGGATCTAAGCCCCACTGAACGGCTTGTTTGAGGATAAAATTAATGTGTCCTTCTTTGATAAGGTCTTCGGGATGTCGATCGTCGCTGACCAATAAACAGCGACGGGCGTTGCCGGAGTTGACTATGGGCAGAAGCTCTTTTAAATTTTTGGCCTGAGTCCCTTGACGGATCATGACGACCATACCGAGGGCCAGTTTTTCCTGGGCCTCAGATAATTGGGTCGACTCATGGTCGGACCTGATCCCGGCACTGACATAGGCGCAGAGGTCTTTCCCCGTTAAAAGAGGTGCATGCCCGTCTTTGATTTTCGTTCGAAAAGCGATAATTTTTTTCAGCACCTCTTGATCCTTCAAGAGGACCCCGGGGAAATTCATCATCTCGGCCAAACCCAGGACCCTGGGATTTCGGCGAAGAGGCCGTAAATCTTTCTCGGTCAAGATCGCCCCCGAGGTTTCCAGATGGCTGGCCGGGACACACGATGGGGCCATGAAATATATCTCCAAAGGGAGTTTAGCGCTGTTGTTCAGCATAAACTCAATGCCGGCCAAACCCTGGACATTGGCTATTTCATGAGGGTCGGCGATCAGGGTTGTTGTCCCAAGGGGCAGGAGCACCGGGGCCAGGTTGGCCGGTGTAAGCCAGGTGCTTTCGATATGGAAATGTCCGTCGATGAATCCGGGGCAAATGAAGCAATGACGACAATCCAAGGTTTCCAGGCCTTGATAAGAACCGAGTCCCACAATTTGATCTTCGCACACCGCCACATCAGTCTCCTGGATTTCACAGGAAAAAACATTGACCACCTTTCCACCCTTAAGAACCAGATCGGCAGGAATTTCTCCACTGGCGGCGCGGATAAGTTTTTTGAGTTTGGCAGTGGTCATAAATCTATAGGATGGAAATAAACTATTTCAAATGGGACAGGCTAATCAAAAATGTCCACATGCCAGGCGGACTCATTCCGAGGAATGAGACATACATAGAAGTATGTCGGAATAAGCCTGCCCCGCTGAAAGGCGGGAAGGGATGGGTACAATCCTGCTTGCAGCGGGACAGATGAGCATTTTTGATCGCCTCACATCTCGGCTCACTCCCACCCCTTCGGGGCGGTACCCGGTTTCATCAGCCTGTCAGGTTCGATAGTCGGCATTGATGCGGACATAATCCAGAGAAAAGTCGCAAGTATAGACCTGGGTTTTAGCCGATCCTTGATGCAGGTCGATCCGGATGGTCAAAGATGGTTTCTTTAAGACCAAGCCGGCCTGAATTTCTTCCTTGGGCCCTTTGCTGATCCCTTTTTTAACTAATTGAATTCGGTTAAAATAGATATCCACCTTATCCGGGTCAAAGGGAATGCCGGACCTACCCAGGGCAGCCAGGATCCTTCCCCAATTGGCGTCTTCCCCGAAAAGGGCTGTTTTAACCAATGGAGAAAGGGCCACGGTCATGGCCAAAGTTCGCGCCTCTTCCTCAGTACGGGTGCCTTCGATCCGGATGGTCACTTCTTTGGTGGCCCCTTCGCCGTCCTGAACGATCATTCGGGCCAGTTTCAAAAGGATTTGATCCAGGGCCTTGGAAAAAAGTCGGGCTCCGGCCGTTTGGAGATTAACCAAAACGGGGTTTCCTGCCAGACCGTTAGCCATAACCAGGACCGTGTCATTGGTGCTGGTGTCCCCATCCACGGTAATCCGGCTAAAGGACTGAGCGACTGCTTTTCTTAAAAAACGATCCAGAAGGGCAGGGGAGACGGCCAGATCGGTCAATACAAAACAAAGCATAGTGGCCATATCGGGATGCATCATGCCGGCCCCTTTGGCCATTCCCACCAAATGAACTTTTTTCTTTCCTATGGATATTTCTTCGGAGATGAGTTTGGGAAAGGTATCCGTGGTCATGATGGCTTCGGAAACTTTCGGCAGTCCGTGGGGAGACAAGGATTGAATTAAAGCAGGAACGGCCTTGGTCATTCGGGCCATCGGCAGTCTTTTCCCGATCACCCCGGTGGAAGCCAGAAAGACCTGAGAATCGGGAATGGACAGGGCCTGAGAGACCTGCCTGGACAACCGTCGGGCATCTTTAAGACCGCCCGGTCCGGTGCAGGCGTTGGCATTGCCGCTGTTGACCAGGATGGCCCGCCCTGTTTGTTTAACGATCCGTTCGAGGTTAAGCTGAACCGGTGCCGCCTTGACCAGATTACGGGTGAAGACACCCGCGGCCACGGCCGGGACTTCGGAAAAAATCAAGCCCAGATCCGAACGGGTATTTCCCTTTTTAACTTCAGCGGATTGGGCTGAGGCTAGAAAACCCGACAGGTGAAGCCGCTTACTTCTGGCCGCAACACCTTTTGTATTTTTTACCGCTTCCGCACGGGCAGGGGTCATTTCTTCCTACCTTCTTTCCTTCTCTTTTTTTCGGGGCAGAAGTTTCCTCTCCATTATGACTGAAGAACATCTGCCTTTCCTGGGGTTCAATCAGGGGCTGAAGGTCCTCTTCTTTAGCCAGCTGGAGACGAAAAAGATTGGCAATCGTCTGTTCTTTGATCCTGTCAACCATATCCACAAACATCTCGTAGCCTTCCCGCTGATATTCCCGCAGAGGATCGCGCTGACCATATCCCCGTAAGCCGATCCCTTCTTTTAAATGATCCATACTGAGTAAATGGTCTTTCCAGGTGCTATCAATCGTCTCCAGCATGACCATTTGTTCCAGGGAGTCCATGACTTCCGGGCCGATGGTTTCCACTTTTTTAAGATAGGTCGTCCAGATCTGTTCCTGGACCTTTTCCTTCAATTCCTCCGGGTCGTGAAGGGACTGGTTCCCATTAAAAGAAACCCTGATGGAAAACTGTTGAAAGAGTTTGTCGCTCAGGGATTTGAGGTCCCATTCTTCAGCCGGAATTTTATCATTGACAAACAATTCTACAATTTCATCCAGCAAATCTTCGGTCATTTCCTTTACCAGTTCCCTCAATTCCTGGCCTTCCAGGATTTTGCGTCTTTGACCGTAGATAACCTCTCGTTGCTGATTCATGACATCATCATACTCGATGAGGTGCTTTCTGATTTCGAAATTGTGCCCTTCCACTCGGCGTTGGGCATTTTCGATGGCCTTGGAAATCAGGGAATGTTCGATGGGTTCCCCTTCTTCCATGCCCATCTTGCCCATCAGACCGGATATACGGTCTGATCCGAAAATCCGCAGGAGGTCGTCCTCCAGAGACAGATAAAAACGGGAACTGCCCTGGTCTCCCTGCCGTCCGGAACGGCCTCGGAGCTGGTTGTCGATTCGTCGGGATTCATGCCGTTCCGTACCCAGGATATGCAGTCCTCCTAAGTCGGTCACCCCTTCCCCCAGGACGATATCGGTTCCCCGTCCGGCCATATTAGTGGAGATAGTGACCACCCCTCTTTGTCCGGCCGAGGCTATAATTTCCGCTTCCAATCGATGGTTTTTGGCATTCAAAACCGAATGTTTGATCCCTTCTCTAGCCAGCACTTTGGCCAGTTGTTCCGATTTGTCAATGGAGATCGTTCCTACCAGAACCGGCTGGCCTTTGGTATGCAGCCGTTTGATTTCTTCTATAATGGCTTGAAATTTTTCCGCTTCGTTGCGATAAATAACATCCGGATAATCCTCACGGATCATTTTCTTGTGGGTGGGGATGACCATCACATCCAGCTTGTAGATTTTTTTAAATTCCGGGGCCTCCGTATCGGCTGTCCCGGTCATCCCGCTTAATTTTTTATACATACGGAAATAATTCTGGAAGGTGATGGTGGCCAGGGTTTGATTTTCACTTTCCACTTTTACATTTTCTTTGGCCTCCAGGGCCTGATGGAGACCTTCACTATACCGCCGTCCCGGCATAAGCCTGCCGGTGAATTCATCAACGATGATAACCTCGCCTTCCTTGACGATGTAGTCCACATCCCTTTTAAATAGAGTATGGGCCTTGAGGGCCTGATTGATATGATGGACCATAAGCATATGGCGCGGGTCATACAGGTTGTCCACCTTTAATAATTTTTCGGCATGAGCAGTTCCGACCTCGGTCAAAGCGACAGTCCGGGTTTTTTCTTCAATGGTATAATCCTTGTCTTTGTTCAGGCGGGGTATGATCTGGTTGATGTCATGATACATACGGGTGGATTTTTCCGCCGATCCGGAGATAATCAGCGGGGTGCGGGCCTCATCGATCAGGATACTGTCCACTTCATCCACGATGGCATAATTAAATTGGCGTTGCACGTAATTGGAAAGTGAGAATTCCATGTTGTCCCTGAGGTAGTCGAACCCGAATTCATTGTTGGTCCCATAGGTCACATCCGACCCGTAGGCCGCCCGGCGTTCCTCCTTATCCAGGTCATGGAGAATGACGCCAACGGAAAGCCCTAAGAACCGATAAATTCCTCCCATCCATTCACTGTCACGTTTGGCCAGATAATCATTGACCGTCACCACATGAACGCCTTCTCCGGTCAAGGCATTTAGATACACCGGCATAGTAGCGGCCAGAGTCTTTCCTTCACCGGTCTTCATTTCAGCGATTTTTCCTTCGTTAAGGACAATCCCACCTATGACCTGTACATCGAATGGTCTAAGACCCAAGACACGAATTGAGGCTTCCCGAACCACGGCAAAGGCCTCGGGAAGGATATCGTCCAAAGAGGCCCCCTGTCCCAGTTGTTCTTTAAACTGAGCGGTCTTGGCTTGGAGTCCGGTATCACTCAAGGATCCCATAGCTTTTTCCATCTCATTAATACGATCCACAATGGGGGCTATACGATTCAGTTCCCGATCGTTTTTGGTCCCAACTACTTTTTTTATTATGCTGTTGAACATAATTTCTTTCTGATGATAATTTTATTTTGTTGAGATTAGTGAAAAGGAGTCAAGAGTTGAAGGGTATGATAAATCAAGTCTGGAGTTCAGAGCGGTCAATTTTTCTCCGAACTAACTACTCCAAACTCAAAGCTCTTTCTCTTGTTCCCTGGAATTCTTGAATCCCCTCCTATTGCCCGTTGTTCCCAAGAAGCCTTTCCCTCTGCCTTGTCTAAAACTCCAGCATTACGGCTACTTCATCGCACTCCGGAAACTTGACACAATTCAAACAATCGGACCATATTTTATGAGGTAAAAGGTTTTTATCCACTTCCTTAAAACCCAGTTTTTCAAAAAAGGCTACCCGGTAAGTCAGGGCAAATATTTTGTAAAGGCCCAAAGTAACGGCCTCAGACAAACAGGCTTCCACCAACTGGGTGCCGATCCCCTGCTGGGCATAGGTCTCATCTACGGCCAGAGATTTGATCTCGGCCAGATCTTCCCAACACAGGTGCAGGGCACAGACACCTCGCGGTTCTTCCCCTCCGTCGGGAATAAAAACATAATAATCCCTTAGATAGCCGTATAACTCGTTAAGGGAACGAGGGAGAAGTAATCCCTTATGGGCATAGTGCTCCAACAGTTTTTGGATCGGTTTGACGTCCTTCATGGTGGCTTTACGGATCATCATTTGATGCCTATGGAATCCAGTAGTCAGAATTCAGAATCCAGAATAAAGAAAAATTCATAATCATAATTTCTTATCGTCTTTTAAAATAACTCTTGAACCCTGGCTCCTGGATTTTGGATCATTTGATCAAAAATTATTTTCCAGCAACACAGTTTGGAAACCGTCGTGCTCTAACTTTTTGACCGTTTTTTCGGCCTCGGGTTTGGTCTTAAAAGGACCAATCTGAATTCGAAACCATTTCCCTCCTTTTTGAGGTATATCTTTCATCCTTATATGGGCTTGATACCCTTTTTCAGATAAGCGTTTCACACTGGATTGAGCCGTAGCCTCCTCCCGGTATGATCCGATTTGAATTATAAAACTACCGTTCTGGCTGGTATTTTCCGGGGACACTTTAGGGACCTTTATTTCGGTTGCGGTTTCCTTGGTTTCTTTTTTAGTTTCCAGGGAGTCGGATTTTCCGGACAAACTGGTTTTTTCCTCCACAGGAGAGGGTTTTGGTGTCGGCTTAGGGGCAGTCTGTAAGGTGGTGTCTGGCTCCTTTTTGGATAGCTGGTCATAAAAATCTAATTTTGGGTCAAGGATCTCTTCTTTGGGAATATCAGCTTTTTTCTCCTGGACAAGATATTTATCCGTCAGGGCTTTTTTCTCCTCTTGAAGTTTTTGAATTTTATCGCTAAAGGTCCGGGTTATGGTATCGGATACATATCCGCGGCCAACGAAGATTCCCAGGATAAAAATCCAACACAAAACGAAGAGGGCACCGGCAATACTGAGAAACAATTGCGACCTGCTCATTTCGATAAAGAACTGTTTTTTCCGATTATAGGGTTTGGGTTTCATAATCCCTCGTCATTTTTTGCGGGGCGGAGACGCCCAAAATATGTAAAGCATTTTTAATCACCGTTTTTATGGCCAGAGAGAGGATCAATCGGGCTTGGGTGAGTTCCCGGTCCTCCTGAATGATCCGGTGATGATTGTAATAGTGATGAAATTGGGCGGCCAATTCCCCCAGGTAAAATGGGATACGGTGAGGTTCCAGCTTCATGGCCGCCTGGTCGACCTCTTCCGGATATTCTGCCAGATGTTTGCAGAGTCTCCTCTCTTCCGGTAAAGTCAACAGATGAACCCTCTTGGCATCCAGGTCCTCAATAGAAAAACCCTGGGACTGAGCTACGGCAAGAACGCTGCAAGCCCGGGCATGGGCATATTGAACATAATAAACCGGATTTTCGTTACTCTGTTTTTTAGCCAAATCCAAATCGAAATCCAAGGGACTGTCCGACCGCCTGGTCAGAAAGATATATCGGGCGGCGTCTTTACCTACTTCATTCAGGACTTCTCTTAAGGTGATGAATTCACCCGCCCTGGTGGACATGGCCACCGGTTTGCCTTCCCGGACCAAGGTGACCAGTTGGACCAGGATAACTGTTAAGGCCTTTGGATCAATTCCCAAACTCTTAAGAGCGGCTTTCAACCGCGGGACATAACCGTGATGATCGGCCCCCCAAATGTCAATCAATCGATGAAAACCGCGATCGAATTTTTGAAGGTGATAGGCCATATCCGAGGCAAAATAAGTCAAGGCCCCATTGGCTCGAACCACCACCCGGTCTTTCTCGTCTCCGAAGGCGCTGCTATTAAACCAAAGGGCCCCTTCGGCTTCGTAAAAAAGGCCCTTGTTTTTCATGGATTGGATCAGATTTTCCACCAGGCCTTCACGAACCAGGCTTTCTTCGCTGAACCAATGATCAAATTGAATTCCAAAGATCTCCAGGTCTTCTCGAATATCCTTTAAGATGGCCTGTTGTCCATATTGAGAAAAATAAGATACATCCAAGGCGGATTCATCAACGGCTTTAGATGAATTTTCATTAACTATCTCAGCAGCAATGTCCTTGATATATTCACCTTTATAGCCGTTTTCCGGGAAAAGACCGACCTCACCCTTCAGTTCTTTGAATCGGGCTTGAATGGATCGCCCCAGAGTTTCCATTTGGGTGCCGAGATCATTGAGGTAGTATTCGGAAGACACCTCGTGCCCGGTGGCCTTCAACAGATTGATCAAAGCCCCTCCAAGGGCGGCGCCCCGGCCATGGCCTATATGTAAGGGGCCGGTGGGATTGGCACTGACGAATTCGATTTGGACTTTTTCCCCTTTTCCCCATTGGCTTTGGCCGAAGGCCTCTTTTTGGCCGATGATCAGAGGAAGTATATCCTGAAAAGCTTTATCTTTAAGAAAGAAATTAATAAATCCTGGCTTGACCACTTCAATTTTTTCCAGCCAACCAGGGTCGGTTGGAATGTGTTCGGCCAAGGCTTCGGCGATTTTCATGGGAGACTGTTTCATCGCCTTGGCCATGGTCATGGCCAGATTGGTGGCATAGTCCCCATAGGTTTCGTTTTTCGGAACAGTAAAAACAATGGGTAGATCAAAACGATTCTCTGAAAAAGGCATTTGGATTTCATGAATCGCTTCTTGAATCAGTTTTGTCAGCTGTTCACGCACCTTGTTTATTACGCTCCGGTCTTTTATCGTTATCTTTCGGCAGGGTCAAATCCCGTGTATAATCCGGGCATTTCGTTCCTCCCGAAGAGGAAAAGGAATACTTTTTTTGACAGGTTTCCCTCCAGGCACAGACGACACAGATGGTTATTTCTTCAGGAACCGGCGACATAATTCCTCCTGGCCAACAGACTTAATTTGACGGCTTCGTAAAAAGTCCATCAGTCCCGCGTTTCGCGGGATTAGGCTGCATCCTTTCCCGCTTTTCAGCGGGGCAGGCTTATTGCGGCGTACCTCTATGTACGCCTCATTCCTCGGTATTTTCCTGCCTAGTCCCGCCTTTGGCGGGAGAGCTTTTTACTGTGCCTTCCCAATTAATAACTTTTTACAAGTTCATCAAATTTAACCCTTTTTTATAAACTTTTTTTGAATCCAAGTCAATTGCCTAAATTTTTTTTGGGATTCAGACGACCCAAAAGGCAAAAAAGTTCATAAGGGATGGTTTCAGCCTTTTGAGCCAGTTCATCGGGGGTTATGGTCTCTTGCCCTTGGGTTCCCATCAGAACCACTTCTTCACCAACCCGGCAATGGATAGAGGGATCAACCCGGATCATCGTCAAATTCATGCAGACCCGGCCGACGATAGGGAAACGTTTGCCCCTTATCAAGACTTCTCCTTGGTTGGATAATATTCTCGGATAGCCGTTGGCATAACCAATGGCTATAACGGCCAGGCTTTCAGGACGGGTGGTGATAAAAGCGCCCCCGTAACTGACTTCAACCCCGGCCGGTAGCTGCTTGACTTGCAGGATACGGCTTTTTAAAGTCATGACCGGTTTTACTTTGAGGGATCTGGTGCGGCAGCACGGGGTGACTGGGTTACAGCCATAAAGCAAGATTCCGGGGCGAACAAACTGGAGATGGCTTTTCCGATAATTGAGCAGGGCGGCGCTGTTGGCTATATGATTTTCAGTCAATTCCAGACCGGCTTGCCGCGCCAGATCCAGTGCGGCGGCGAATCGTTTCCATTGCAGTCGATTATAAGGTTTTTCTTTTTCATCGGCTTGGCCGAAGTGAGAGGTCAGGCCGGTTATTTGAAGACCTTTCAAGACCTTTATTTGATGGACAAACTCCCCGAATTCAAACCAGGGTACCCCCAAACGCCCCATTCCGGTATCGATCTTGATGTGTACCGGGAATTGGATTTTTTTTTGCCTTGCAGCCCGGTCGAGCTTTATGGCGGTTTCGATTCCGTACAGGACCGGGGTCAGGCGATACTGGAGACAGGCATGGGTTTCTTCCGGAAGAAGACCCAGTAAAAGGAACACCGGGATATCAGGGCTGATCTTATTTCTGACAATGATGCCTTCTTCAATCGAACCTACACCCAAAGCTGGAACACCAAGACGAACTAATTCCCGACCAATGGAAACCAGACCATGCCCATAGGCATCGGCTTTAACCACAGCCATGATTTTGGTGGAGGGATTGATTTTTTTCCTGAGAGATTGATAGTTTTCCCTTAGACAGGAAAGGTCAATTTCAACCCAGGAGCCCAAGCCGGAAGAATGACGCAATTTCATAAATCACCGACTGAAAATAAAACATTAAAAGTTTTAGTAAGTTAGCATCCCAATGGCTGTTATTTCTTGACAAGAAAACAATAAATTTTTTAAGGTATATTTATGACACTTTTTAAGAAAAATTTCATCATATCTTTGATACTGGCCCTGGTTTTTTTTCTGAACCAACCCCTTCAGGCCATCACAGGGTCTGATGGTCCTCGGGTAAAATTAAAGAAGACCTGGCAAAAAGGGACCAAGAAAAAGAAACTCAAACGAATCAGTCAAAAGAAAAAAAAGAAAAGAACCGCCTCGATTAAAAAAAGGGAAAAGGCCCTTTCAACCCGCAAACCGGTTAAATCCGTTGCCCGAAAACGATTTCCTCATGAAAACACTATCCCGCCGCCGGAAATAAATATCGAAGGTCCGTTACAAGTCTTGATCGAAAATGAAATTATTCATCTTAAGTCTATCCGGCAACTTCTGCCGGAGGATCAGATTTCCATCCAGATCTACGACCTCAATGACAAAAAAATGCTAGTGGACATTAATGGGAATATTGTTCGTAATGCTGCCAGTCTGATCAAACCTTTTGTCATGTTGGCGGTTTACGATGCCATTGCCCGGCAGGAACTTCAGGAAACCCCGGAAATAGAACATTATTTGAATCGTATGATCGCCGTGAGCGATAATGGGGCCACCAATGTCCTGATACGTCGTCTGGGGAAAGGGGATACCCTTCAAGGTATCATTGGTATCAACGCCCTGATGCGTAAACTGGGTTTCTCGGACACGCGTCTCCAGGAACTTATTCCCGAAGGAGGGAAAACGTACTTCAATCGAACCTCAACCGCCGACACCACGCTTTTCTTTCGGCTGCTTTATGAACAGAAATTGATCAGCCCCCAGTATTCCCAAAAAATGAACGAAATCTTACTTAAAAACATTCATGACCGGATTAAAACATATCAGATCAAGCAGGATGGTGTGGCTGTGGCCGACAAAACCGGCTATGTTCGGGGTTTAAACGGCGATTGCGGCATTGTTTATCAAAAGAACTTGAACGGTTGTAACGATTATGTCCTTTCTATTATTATTGAGAATAAAGAACGCCCCTCCGATTGGGGCTGGGGCAGAAAGAAGAGTAATGCCATCCGTTATCTCTCCGATCGAATTTATGAAACGCTGAAAACGGCCACCCAAAAAACTAAGTTGAAGTAATGGAGTATTGAAGTAATGGACTAAACCTGCTACTTTAATCTTCCACTATTCCAGTACTTCAGTACGACACCATTCCAATACTCCATCCTTCTTTTATTTATCTTCTTCTCCGATCCACTCATACACTCCGGCCAGGGTTGATTCCAATAGATCAGGACGGTTTCCGCCGGCTTGAGCCATATCGGGCCGACCTCCGCCATCACCTCCCAGGGCCTTGGCCAGGCGTTTGATAATTTTTCCCGCTTGAAATTTGCGGGTCAAATCTTTGGAAACCACGGTCACCAGGAGGACTTTATCTTCCTTGACACTTCCCAGGATGACGATCCCTGATTCCAAACGGTCGCGCAACGAGTCGGCCAGATCCCTGAGTTCCTTGGCTTCGGTGGTTGGGACAGGGCAGGAAAGGATTTTAGTCCCGTTAATAACCCGGGCGCGGTTCAATATGGATTCCAGGCCTCCTCCGGTAAAAAGGGATTTGTTTAACCGGGTGATGGTTCGTTCCAATTCTTTTTGCTGGGCCAGGAGTTTTTCAATGCGGGGTACCAAATCTTCTGTCCCCGACTTTAACAATTCTCCGATGGCTTTCAGCTGGTCCTCTTCCTGATGAACGGTTATTAAGGCTTCCTTTCCGGTAACCGCTTCAATACGTCGCACGCCGGCAGCGACACTTCCTTCCGAAAGGACCTTAAATAAACCTAAATCCCCAGTACGCGCTGTGTGGGTCCCTCCGCATAATTCCTGACTGAAGTCACCGATCTGCACCAAACGGACCCGGTCGCCGTATCGTTCTTCAAAAAGGGCGATTGCTCCCGTGGCTTTAGCCTCTTCATAATCCATAATCCTAGTCTTCACCGGTAGGTTTTGTCGAATCTGTTCATTAACCAGATCTTCCACGGCCTGGAGTTCTTTCAGGGACAAGGCTGAATAATGAGAAAAATCAAATCGCAGTCTCTGGGCTGTCACCAGCGATCCGGCCTGCTTGACCTGGTCACCCAGGGTGCGGCGCAAGGCCCCATGGAGCAGATGGGTGGCAGTATGGTTATGGGCCGTAGGTGTTCTCCGGTCTTTGGAGACAGAAAGAAATATCTGGTCGCCGACCTTCAGTGTTCCTTGCTGTAGACGGCCACGATGGAGGATCAATCCGTTGGGCAGGGAGAAAGTCTCTTCCACAGCAAATCGACCTTGCTGAGATTGGATGGTTCCCAGATCCCCGGCCTGCCCCCCGGATTCGGCATAGAAAGGGGTTTCAGCCGCCACCAATTCTATTTCCTGGGGGCTCTTGATTTGCTGGACTTCCTTTCCATCGTGAATAAGGGCGATAATATGAGATTGCATCTCCAGGCGATCATAACCTTTGAATTCATTTTTCAGTTCCCGGGCCATCAAGGTTTTGTATCCTTCTTGAATCTCCCGGTCCCCACTTCCCTTCCAAGCCTGGCGGGACATCTCCCGCTGTCGATCCATATGGGCCTGGAAACCTTGCTGGTCGAGACTTAAATTTTGATCCCGGATCACATCCTGAATAATGTCCAAAGGGAAACCATAGGTGTCATATAATTTAAAGACCAAGGAGCCGGGCAGGACCTGTTTGTTCTCTTGGCGTAAACGGTCAATTTCTTCGGTTAGGAGCTTCAGCCCGAAATCCAAGGTCTCCAGAAAGCGCTCTTCTTCTTTTTGAATGACTTGGGAAGTAAAAGCCTTGTGTTCCTGAACTTCGGGGAATTGGTCGGCCATTACTTCGGCTACGATCTGCGTCAGACGATATAAAAAAGGTTTGTTGATACCCAGGACCTTGCCGAAACGGGCAGCACGGCGCAATATCCGTCGGACTACATAGCCCCGTCCGTCGTTGGAAGGAATGGCCCCATCGGCCAGCAAAAAAGCCAGGGCCCGGCTGTGATCGCTGATAACCTTGATGGCGATATCGGTTTCCTCTTTCTGCCCCATGGATATACCGGAGATATCTTTAACAGCCAGGATGATATCTCTGAACAGGTCGGTCAGAAAATTATTAGGAACCCCTTGGATAACCGCTGTGATTCGTTCCAGACCCATGCCGGTATCAATGCTCGGTTTGGGCAAAGGAGTCAGAAGCCCGTTTGCATCGCGATTGAACTGCATAAAAACCAGATTCCAGATTTCCAAGTATCGATCACAATCACATCCAGGTGCACAATCAGGCTGGCCACAGCTCATTTCCGGCCCCTGATCGAATAGGATCTCCGAGCACGGCCCGCAAGGACCGATGTCCCCCATGGACCAAAAATTATCTTTTTCTCCCAGACGGATGATCCTTTCGGGCGGCAGGCCGGTCTCCTGATGCCATATTTGATAGGCTTCGTCATCTTTCTGGAAAACCGAGACATAGAGCCTGTCCTTCGGGAGGTTATAGACCCGGATCAACAGGTCCCAGGCCAGACGGATGGCTTCGGTTTTAAAATAATCCCCGAAAGAAAAATTTCCCAACATTTCAAAGAAGGTGTGGTGACGGGCGGTCCGGCCAACATTTTCAAGGTCGTTATGTTTTCCGCCGGCCCGTACGCACTTCTGGCTGGAAGCGGCCCGGAGATAATCTCTCTTCTCTTCCCCCAGAAACACCCGTTTAAAGGGGACCATGCCGGCATTGGTAAAAAGCAATGAAGGGTCATCCCGCGGGATTAAAGAAGCGCTCTTAATCACTTCATGTTCATGATCTCTGAAGTAATCCAAAAAGGCCTGACGAATTTCTTTCCCGGTTTTCAAAAATTATCCTTTCCATTAAACCTATAGTATTCAGTATCCAGTTTTTTGGCAGGGAAGTTTATCCTGAATTCTGACTCCTGGATTCTGTATTCCAATATTATTTAGGTTGTTCTATTGCCCTGTCTCTTTGATCAATCCATAAGTCTGTTTGACTTTGGTCTCGATCTCGGTTAAGGCCTCCGGGTGGTCCTTTAAATACAACCGGGCATTATCTCGTCCCTGACCGATACGATTGCCGCCGTAAGAGTACCAGGTGCCGCTTTTTTCAACAATGTCGTGGGCCACACCCAGGTCCAGGATGTCGCCTTCCTTGGAGATCCCTTCGCCATAGAGGATATCAAATTCGGCCTCTTTAAATGGAGGGGCAATCTTGTTTTTAACCACCTTGACTTTGGTTCGAGAACCGATGATCTCCTGTCCATCTTTTAACGTTCCGATTTTCCTTATATCCAGGCGCAGGGAGGCATAAAACTTCAATGCGTTTCCTCCGGTAGTGGTTTCCGGATTACCGAACATGACCCCGATTTTCATCCGGATCTGGTTGATAAAGACCAGGGAGGTGTGGGTCTTGCTGATGGTCCCGGTCAGTTTCCTCAAGGCTTGGGACATAAGCCGGGCCTGGAGTCCCATGTGGGCATCTCCCATTTCCCCTTCTATTTCCGCCCGGGGGACCAGGGCGGCTACCGAATCGACCACCACGATATCCATGGCCCCGCTACGCACCAGTATTTCAGCGATTTCCAGGGCCTGCTCCCCATTATCCGGTTGGGAGACCAGCAGGTCATCGCAGTTCACCCCCAACTTGTTGGCATAGCTGATATCCAGGGCGTGTTCGGCGTCAATAAAGGCGGCCATGCCTCCTTTTTTTTGGGCCTCGGCGATGGCATGTAAGGCCAGGGTGGTCTTACCGGAAGATTCCGGGCCATAGATTTCTGTGATCCTGCCCCGGGGAATTCCTCCAATACCGGTGGCAATGTCGAGAGAAAGGGATCCCGTGGGTATAAAGGGGACATCGGCCGTTAAGGCCTCTGCTCCCAGACGCATAATAGAGCCTTTTCCAAACTGTTTTTCAATTTGCCCCATGGCCATTTCCACTGCCTTGCCTTTTTCACTGGTTGGTTTCAAGTCTGTTTTCATATCGCCTCCCTCTTGGTTTGGTTGTTAAAGTCCAATTTCTTTTATTGAATTCCGGATATAAGAAAGATACCAGATGTCCGATCCTAAATGAAAATCGTTTTATCTGGAATCCGGGATCCAAAATCCAAATTTTATACATTATTCCTGCAACGCTTTTTTAAGTGGAAAAGCCTCCAACTTAGTATACACCGGTCCGGCCGGTTTTAGATCACTTTGAAAAAGAAACACCTTTTCAACTGCAAACGGGGCGGTTTCTTCCTTCGACCACTCGGACAGGTGTCGATAAACTGATTCGTTTATTTGATTCTCTTTGTTTCTTCCCAGGGTCAAATGGCCCTGGAAAGGCCGTTCTTCTTTGGGGATGCCCAAAGGAATGAGGGCCTGATCAATGACCTGGTGAATCCCTTGGAGGCTATCCGTCTCCCCCCCCAGACCTAACCAAACCACCCGGGGTCTGAACAGGTTTGGAAAAGCCCCTATCCCTTTCAAAGTCAGATGAAATTTGGGGAACTCGCTTAAGACCGGAGAAAGGTCTTGAGCAATTTTTTTTACTGTTTCGGGCATAATGGAACCAAAAAATTTCAAGGTAAAATGGGTCTGATGGGGCAGGACCCATTTAATCTTCGAAGGGACCTGACGCAGCTCCTGAATATATTCGGCAACAGTCTCTTTTTGGTCTTCAGGAAGTTCGATCGCTAAAAAGGAACGTATCATCAAGGAGGCATCTCCTGACCCAATTCAGGGCCGTATAAGCTGTCAGGATCTTGATTTGATGGCGTGGTCCGCTAAAAAGAAAATGACCGGCCTTGTTCCCTTGGATCGTAGACAGGGCGATCCAGACCGTTCCCACGGGTTTTTCCAGGGTTCCGCCTCCCGGTCCGGCGATCCCGGTAACGGCCAGTCCTATATCCGATCCGCTTTTTTTTCGAACTCCTTCGGCCATCAATATGGCTGTTTTTTTACTGACAGCCCCGTATCGGGAAAGAATCCTTTTGGGGATGTCAAGCAGTTCCGTTTTGGCCTTGTTACTGTAAACCACCACGGACCGATCAAAATATTCGGAACTTCCAGGTACACTCGTTATTCGATGTCCGATCAAACCGCCGGTGCAGGATTCGGCCACAGCCAAGGTCTTCTTTTTTTGTATTAATAATTCACCAAGGACTTCTTCCAGAGTCTGACCATGCTTGGAAATAAGATGTCCGGATAATCGTTCTTCCACCACCTTTTCAATGGAATCGAGCAAACGGTCGGCCCAAAGGGCTTTCTCGGAGCGGACGGAAAGGGTCAGTTGGTTTTCCGGGAAATTAGGATAAAACCCTATTCGGAGGGATTTAAAACGTTGTTCCAAATCCTTGAATTTTTCATTGATCTCCGGCTCCAGCAATCCGAAGATATGATAGACCCTTTGTCGGACGACCTCCTGCCCTAGGTAGTGCTGGAGTAAATAGGGAATAATTTGCCGGTCTAAAAACCTTCTCATTTCCTCCGGGACTCCGGGTAGAAAAAAGAACGGTTTTCCATTCTCCTTCATCATAACACTGCAAGCCTTGGATCTGGGGTGAAATAGTTTCACCCCTTCCGGCAGCCAGGCTATTTTTTCAAACTTTGGGTCCCAAGGGATGGCCTTCTTGGTTAACGATCGTCTGATTTGACTTTGAAGGTCCGGATGGAGAACCAACGGTCGGCGGAAGACCCGGTTGACCACTTCAACCGTAATGTCATCCAGGGTGCCCCCCAAGCCGCCGGTCACCAGGACGGCATCGGACCTTTTCTCCGCCTGTTTCAGGGCGGAACGGATGATCCTGGGCTGATCCCCGATCAAGACTATTGTCCTGACCTCAAATCCAAAGGAATGCAATCGGGCAGCGGCATAACCGGCGTTTTGATCCAGAACCCGGCCGGTAATCAGTTCATCACCTATCCCTATGATCTCAATCTTTATTCCCATTTAATTCTTCCATCAGGACCGGAAGTAAATCCAAAGCCGAAGTAAAAGATGGGTATAAATACCGGCCAGGACGTCATCCAAAACGATTCCCCAACCTCCAACCAAATTTTGGTCGATTTTTCGAATCGGATAGGGTTTAAAGATATCCATGGCCCTAAATATAAAAAATCCCAACCAGGCTGTTTCCCAGGAAAAAGGCAGGCAAACCATTGCCGCCATATAACCGACTATTTCATCGATCACCACTTGGGAAGGATCTTTTTTGTTCCAAATTTTTTCTGCCTGCCCGGCCGAAAGAACGGCCAACAAGATGGAACCGACCAAAAAGGCCATTTGGAGCCAAATCGGCCGACCCGAGAGCCAGTAGAATATAGGCAACCCCCAAAGGGTTCCAAAAGTGCCCGAAGCCAAGGGGATATACCCCAGGTAGGCCCCGGAACTTAAGAATAGGATCAACCCCTTAAGGGCCGGCTTGTTATTGGAATTCAAGGCAGCTCCCGGTAATGAAAAAATAAAATTTATTCCTCTTTTTTTATTATGTTATGAGCGTATTGTCAAGAATTCCGTAATAAGGTATCTAGTATTCATCCGAAAATTATTATTTTCGGATGAATATGCTCAGACATCGGCATTCAGTGTTCAGGGAAACCCTTTAAAAGACAATCTGTTGGCTGATTGCTGACTGCTGACAGCTCTATCCGGGAATTTTTAATTTTCGGATTGGCACTATCTCTTAAAAAGTTAACAAGGGGTCGATTCTGTAGTATATAGATAACTTATGTCCTGCCCAAGCCAAAGAGAAAAAATATTGAAACCAAAAAAGGCCGTCTGTTTGTTTTTCTTAGTTTTAATCGCCGGATTGGTTTATCAAAAGTCCTATGCCGGTGATGTTCTCTCTGTGGTTGCCGTGGGGGACATCATGATGGGTTCCCTTGGTCAAAAAGGGAGATTACCGCCTGATGATGGACAACATTTATTTGATGATATCGCCGCCAGTCTGAAGGACAGAGACCTTACCTTTGGAAACCTGGAAGGTCCGCTGTACGACGAAAGAGTACCAGGTAAATGCCTGGATACCAAAAGCCCCTGGTATTTTGAGTTCAAGACGCCGGTCCGTTACGGACTTTTTCTGAAACAGGCCGGATTTACGGTGTTGAATATCGCCAATAATCATACCTTGGATTTTGGAATGGAGGGCCTAAGGAGTACCCTTGAGACCTTGGACGCCTTGGGGATAAAACCTTTAGGAGGCCAAGCCGTCGCCGAATTATTGATCAAAGGAAAAAAGATAGCCTTGATCGGGTTTTCTTATCGTTCGTCTCTCTACTCCTGGTCTTTGTTGGAAATTGACAAGGCCAAAGAAATGGTCGCTAAAATAAAGGAGACCCATGACTTGGTGATCGTATCCTTTCATGGGGGTGCTGAAGGGAGAACCGCTCTCCAAGTCGTCAATGAGAATGAAATTTTCCTGGACGAGGACCGGGGTAACGTGATGCTGTTTTCCCGGTCGGTTATTGACGCTGGTGCAGATCTGGTTCTGGGCCACGGCCCTCATGTATTAAGGGCTGTGGAGATTTATAAGGGGAAATTAATTGCCTACAGTCTGGGTAATTTCTTGACGTACGGCCTGTTTAACCTGAGAGGGCCTAACGGCATCGGCGGTATCTTAAAAGTCAATCTGGATCTGAAAAACGGCCAATTTTTAGAAGGGCGATTGATTCCGATAAAATTGGTTAACGGGGGAATTCCTGTATTGGATAGCCAAAAAGAAGGGATTCATTTGCTGAAAGAACTAACCCAAAAGAACGGTTATGATTTCAACGCCCAAATTTTGGATGAAGGGGAAATCATTCGAATCCGATGAACGATGCTGAAGAATATCAAAAATGGCTGACTCGTTTAGCTTTGCTTAAAGGGATTGGAACCGATTATCGGGATGTCTGGGGGCACATCCATTCCAGTACCCAGGAAACTACCAAGAGGATTCTGGCGGCCATGGGATGTCCGGTGGAGCCGTTGGAGGATCTGAAAAAAGCGGTCCTGGCCGAGGAGTATCGGTCTTGGAGGCAACTTACAGAGCCTGTTTTGATTCTTTCGATGGGGTCCATGCCGGAAGAACTGCTTTTTAAGTTTCCAGCGGAAAATCCGGACATAGATCCCGTTGGTCTGCCCGAAGACCTCCGGGTTCAATTAAATATTCATGAAGAAAATGGGAACGTAACCATTCAATATTTCCCCCAGGAAAAGCTTCTGTTTAGAGAAGCGGCCAGGATCGAGGGGGCCCTTTATCTGAGAGGAAGCTTGCCTTTCCCTCAAGGGCTGCCTTTGGGCTACCACTATTTTTCTGTGGTCTTAAGGCAAGAGGAGCGTCATTTTGCGCAAGACGTCAAAGTGATCGTCTGCCCCGAACAGACCTATATCCCTCCGGCCCTCAGAGGCGACGGGAAAAGGGCCGGATTCATGGTTTCCCTGGCCGGCCTCCGGTCCAGGAATAATTGGGGGGTTGGGGATTTCGGCGACCTGAAGGAATTAATGCGCTGGGCCATCGAAAGGTTGCATGTGGAGGTTGTCGGGTTGCTCCCCTTGCATTACCTTTCCAATAAGGAGCCCTATAATATCAGTCCTTATTATCCATCGAGCCGCTTGTATCGAAATCCGATCTACTTATCCGTTCCCGAAATTGAAGAATATGAATTTTCTCTAAAAGCCAAGGAAATCATGGCGGGTTCGGAAACCCTGAACTTGCTAAATGAAACAAGAAATTCCGAAAAAGTTCAATTTGAAAAAGTGGACAGGTTGAAGAGGAAGGTTTTAGAGAAAGTTTTTCAAACCTTTTTAGAACGTCTTTGGAAGGCGGCCGGGCAGGAGACTCAACGTCAAAAAGAATTCCAGGCCTATATTGAAAGAGAAGGCGAATGGCTGGATCACTTCTCGGTTTTTTGTGCCTTGACTGACTATTTTGAAAAAGAAAACCAGGAGCTTTATACCTGGGGGCAGTGGCCCCATCCTTTTCAAGACCCTCATTCCCAGGAAGTTATTACCTTTAAAAAAGAACACTGGCAAGAGGTCTTGTTTCATCAATATCTGCAGTGGCAGGTGGAAGAGCAGCTTTCAGCCGTGCAGGAGCTGGCCATGAAGTTAGGGTCCGGGATTGGCCTTTATCATGACCTGGCCCTGGGGATTGATCCTTGGGGGGCCGATTCCTGGGCCTGGCGGGATTATACCATCCCCGGTGTCAAGGTCGGGGCGCCTCCGGATGATTTTTCACCCAAAGGACAGGATTGGGGATTTTTCCCTCCCGATGGAGGAAAATATCGTCAAGAGGGTTATCAACTTTTTGCTTTGGAGATCCGGAAAAACAGTTACCCCGGGGGGGCCTTGCGTATTGACCATGTTTTAAAATTTTCACGTCTTTTTTGGATATTGGAAGGGCGGCCTGCCCATGAAGGGGTCTATGTCAAATATTTTCTCAAGGATTACTTGAAGATTTTGGCCCTGGAAAGTGTTCGAAACAAAACCCTGATCATCGGTGAAGACCTGGGGACCTTGCCGGACCAATTGAGGGAGGTCCTCTATAAACAGGGTGTCTTTTCCTATCGTTTATTTTATTTTGAGAAAGATGAAGCAGGCCTTTTAATACATCCTCAAATCTATCCGGAATTGGCTATAGCCTCGGTGAGTACCCATGATCTGCCTCCCCTGGCCGGATTCTGGGCTATGGGAGACATTGCTCTTCGAAAAAACTTAGGTCTCTTTGCAAAAGAGGAACAATTTTATCAGGCCCTGGCTGAACGGATCAAGGACAAATGCAGGATGGTAGACCGTCTTCAGCAATTGGGATTTCTTTCCAAAGAGGATTCGCTAACCCTTCAAGCCCAGGAAGAACCGGTTGTAACGGAAGGGCTTCACCGGGCCGTATTATCTTATGTGCTGGCCACCAAAGCCAAATTGGCCTACATAAGCCAGGAAGACCTTTTCCTGGAAAAAGAACAACTCAATCTTCCGGGAACCATCACCACCTATCCCAACTGGTCAAGAAAAATGAGATATTCCATTGAGGAATTGTGGAATGATTCCGAAGTCCGAAAGGCGGCTGATCGTTATCGAGAGCTGATTGATCAATCAGGAAGAGGGGTAAAGAAGGCAGTTTTGAGTTCGGAGTGATGAGTTTGGAGCAAAAACATTTACCTCCGAACTCCGAGCTATCTACCGATTCAATAATAAAGGAGACAACGGGTCTATTTATATTTTTTTGTCAATAAAGACCACCCTTTTATTGTTTTTTAAAGTTCCTCCTTCCGGACTCCATCAATCCAGCCAGCCCACTGTCTAAAAGGAGCAGAGTAGCCGGGGACAGGGGAGGGAGGAGCCAGAATTACCGCATACCCCGTTGTAGTTGTTTTTTGATAATTTGATAAGACATTGCTTTTTGATTGGTAGAGCATAAAATAAAAAAAAGAGCAAGGCAAGGAGAAAAATAGGGCCAAAGGCAATGAGACAGAGGGGGCCTTCTGGGGAAAAAGGGACTTTGCCGGGGTGAAATTTACAAATAGGAATCGATAAGGGGGAAAAAAGAGGGAAACTAACCAAATTTGGACGAACTATCCCCTTTACATCCTGAACTCCCCTTAAACGGAGGAGTGATCGGCGGAAGCTCCTAAATCCTGGTCAAAGGCTTCCTCATAGAAAGGAAGCTGGGAATCCGAATAGTCTATTTGAAGTTCGAGGGATTTGGGCTTGGGTGGGGGTCTCTGATTGGTTTGCCATAAGCCCAGGTGCAAGAGAATCTTGTAGTTCTTAAAGCCAGACTATTTTTTGTTCCCCTTCGATGGTTTTGAATTCAGGATCTCCGGTATAGAGTTCCGCTTTCTGCTGTTTGGCTAGGGCCGCTGCAAAACAGTCGGCCAAAGACATTTTATGAAATACTTTTATCTCTCCGGCAGCTTCCGCCATTTTCCGATCCGCATCGATGATCTGGAGGGGTAATCCCAAAAGCTTTTCCCGCACCTCGTCCCACCGGTCTGCCCCGGCCTTTCGTTCGATCATGTACCGGACCTCCGCCCAGTTCGGTGAAACCAGAAGAATTTTTTGGTCTTCCTTCAAGGCTTTTTCAAAGAGATCGAGGATGATTTCGTGTCCCTTTTCTTTAAAAAGGAAAGCCAAAACCGCATAACTATCGAGGACGGCGTTTTTCAAGTCTGGCCTCCTCGTGTCTTTTATCTTTTTCGCGCTCTTGGAGGAGCTCATTAGTCACCGAGGTTTTGCTGGTAAGCCTGCCGTGAACGCTCCGGATATATTCCTTGGTCAACGGTTGGAATAGTATTTCGTCCTTACGTTCAATAAAATACACCTTGACTCCCGGTTTGAGCCCATACCTCCGGCGCAATCTGGCCGGGACCACGATCTGTCCCTTGCTGGTCATGGTTGCTTCTTCCATATTTCAATTCATCTCCTTTTTTTGAATCATCTTACATTAACAAATAGGTAAGTCAAGAAAAAAATGTCGGAGATAATGTGATTTGTCGGGAAGAGAGGTGAATAAAGTTTTGAGTTCGTAGTGATGAGTTCGGGCAGAAACTTAAATCTCCGAATTCCGGACTTTTCATCCCTTAAAAATAGTCTTTCTCTAATATTATGGGAGAAAAACCTTACATAATTATGTCTTTTTCCCGTAATTCGGCCATTTCTTGGTCTCCAAGCCCCAAAAGCCCTTGAAGAACATATTGATTATGCTCTCCCAGGAGAGGGGCATAGCCCTTAGGCAGCTCCAGGTCACTGATTTTCCAGGGGGGGCCTACCAACTCCAGTTCGCCCAATTCGGGATGATTTATTTTTACAAAGGCCTCTCTGGCCCGGAGGTGACGATCTGCATAAAGGTCCTTGTCGTCCCGACACGGCGCGGCAGCAATGCCCACCTTACAGATTTCCTCCACCATCCAATCCCGGTCTCTCTGGCGGGTCCATTCCTCGATGATCCGATTGAGTTCTTTTTCTTTTTTCTTTCGGGACCCGGCGGTCTTGAAACGTGGATCAGCGGCTAATTCCGGCTGGTTCATGACTTGAGCTAAGGCATTGAATTCCTCATCCGAGTGGACCTCAAGGGCCAGCCAGCGGTCAACACCCCAGCATTGGTAAACACTATGGGGGGCATATTCCGGATGAGTGTTACCCATGCGCTCAGGAATCTTGGAAGTCATGACATAACCCAGGAGCTGCTCGCCGATCAAAGAGCTTACCCCCTCGCATTGGGAGTAATCAATAAATTGACCCTCACCGGTTCGTGCGCGGTGATACAGGGCGGCTACAACGGCAAAGGCGGCCCCGGTGGCATTCATCAGATCCGCATCCCCGGCTGTGCCGTGGGTGGGATGGTCATCCGGATGTCCTGATATATAAGTGAGTCCGCCAATACTTTGATGTATGGTGGCAAAGCCAAGATATTCCGCTTCCGGACCTTCATGCCCCCTCCCGGAAGAGGAGATGACGATGATGTCCGGTTTGATTTTAGATAATACCTCATAGCCCAATCCCATCTTGATCATGGCGTCCGGACGCATATTGTCCATAACTACATCGCTTATGGCCGCCAGCCTCTTGGCTAGTTCAATGCCTTTCGGCTCGCTCAAATTGAGGGTGAGGCTCTTTTTGTCCCGGTTGACGGAACTAAAGGGCATCCCCTGATTGGTCGGGAGCATTCTGGGGGCCGGTTCGTACCTGGGCCAGATAATAGGGCGACGCATCAGATCCGTTCTTCGGTGTCCTTCAACCCTGATAACCTCGGCCCCGAGATTGGCCAGCAACATGGTGGCATAGGGGCCGGCCCATACCCAGCAAAATTCGAGAATCCGGATTCCCTGAAGTGGAAGCATGTTCTCCATTGCTAACTTATTTCCTTCCTTGACAGGTTGCTGAAAAAGGCCCACCTACTGCGTTGCCATCATTCTTCCCCGCCTTTCGGCGGGGCAGGCTTATTGCAGCGTACTTCTATGTACGCCTCATTCCTCAGAATTTCTGGTGCCTTGTATCTGGACCTTTTTGAGCAACCTGTATAAAGAGTTTTTCTGCATCCTACTAAGTTATCACCTGAGCCATCTTAAGACGATTGAATTCTTCCCCCGAATAACCGAGGACCTGACCGTAGACCTCTTCATTATGCTGGCCCAAAAGCGGTGCAGGTCGGCTTACTTTAGGCGGTGAAGTCGCCATCTTATAGGGCCACCCGGCATAGAGGTATTTCCCGGCCACGGGGTGATCCACTTCTACGAAGTAATTCCTGGCCTTATATTGCACATAGTTCATGACGTCTTCGGCCGTATTGACCGCTCCGATGGGGATTCCAGCTTTTGAGGCCCTTTCGGTGATATCTTTCTTTTTTTGTTTCTTCATCCAATCATCCAACTTGGGGGCAATATCCATCATATGGTTGGCACGCCAGACCATATCATCCCACATATCACTGGCCGCCCATTCCGGCTTGCCCATCAACTCGCGAAAGGCCCGGAAATGATGATCATCAGCTGCCCCGAGGTTGACGTATCCGTCACTGGTTTCCATCCTGCCCATGCCCGGCGGCCTGTCTGGGACCCGGCTGTAGGATTGATCATAATACCGTGATGTAGTGACTAAAGGACAAACCAGGGTGAGGACAACCTGCTGCAGGGCGATGTCGACCAGATATCCCCGCCCCGTCTTTAACTTGCCCAGGAGCAGGGCTATCACGGCCAGGGCGGTGGTGAGCCCTCCTTGATAACCGACCTGATAACCCCCCAGCTTGACCGGGGGATGATCAATATCCACCGAGCGGGCCGGAAGGTGATACCCTATGCCGCCGGCGTGAACAAGGGTCAGCTCGTCTCCCTTGACCTTGGCCCTGGGACCCGTACGTCCGTAAGGGGTTATGGAGGCATAGATAAGCCCCGGGTTCAATTGCTGAAGGGCGTCCCAGCCCAGATTGAGGTTTTCAAAAAAATCAACAGGATTATTATCGATAAAAACGTCTGCCCATTGAAGGAGTTTTTTAAATACTTCGACTCCTTCAGCCTTCATCAGGTCCAGGGTAATTCCTCGTTTGCTGGTGTTGTTATAAAGAAACAGAGCGCTCTTCTCCGGATGTTTTTTGTCTTCAGGAAATGGTCCGCAAAGACGGGAGGGATCACCTCCGGGCGGTTCCACTTTAATAACATCCGCTCCCAGATCGGCCAGTAGTTTACCGCAATAGGGGCCGGATACCATGGTTGCATATTCCACCACTTTGACCCCCTCCAAAGCTCCTTGAAACATTAATATCTACCTCCTTAGGATTTCATCCTAATACAGCCAAACGCTTTAGTCATTTCTGAATGGGTCGTCAATTATTATAAGTATTCAATGGGAAGGCCTGGAAGTTAAAACCAGGGTTCCCCGGAGGGGAACCTTTTCTATAGCTCGACGAAGTCGAGCGGCTGAACCCTTGAATCCTAGAATCCTTGAACCCTGCTACTGTTTAAAATTTACACATAGACGAGACCCAGCGTTTCAGCCACACAGGCCGGTTTTTCCATTCCTTCTATTTCAATCGTATTGGTATAGGTGAACAAAACCCTTCCACCTTCTTTTTCCTCAACGCCGGACAGGACACCCCGATTTCTGATCCTGGATCCTACTGGAACAGGACTTAAAAACCGGACTTTGTTGAGCCCATAATTGATTCCCATTTTCGCTCCTTTGATCGAAAAGCGGGTGCCTGACTGCAGGGCAGGAAGGAGGGACAGGGTGAGATACCCGTGGGCAATCGGTTTTCCAAATGGTCCTTTGGCCGCCTTTCCCAAATCAACATGTATCCACTGGTGGTCGCCGGTGCAATCCGCAAATTGATTGATCCGCTCCTGGGTCACTTCAAACCAGTCCCCTACTGAAATTTCTTTTCCTATAAGTTCCTTCATTTCTTTTACAGTCATCTCTGTTGCCATGGTGTGCTCCTTTCCAACGATACAAAAGAAATTTTCATGTTGGTCTGTAGTTTTTTTAAAGGATATCAAGTTATCATAATGAAGGTCACTGATGCAATAAATTAAATAACCTTACTTAGCTTCAGGAATAGGGCATTACCCCGGTTTCTTTTTAACCCTCATACCCTCATGGGCCAACACGAAACAAGAAAAAAACCTTCGAGTCATGCGGTTAAGAGTTTTTATTCTGAATTCTGACTCCTGGATTCTGAATTCTTGATTTTTTTCCGTTTTAAAGAAACCTGTTTGCCCGGATTCCTAAATAGTTTTTTCCCGCCTCATACTCTAACTCTGTTTTTTTCTTGACTTTAGAGGGATTCTTAAATTATACTTTTGGGTCTAAACTGATTCTGCACTGTCAAAGAAGACGGCAGGTCTCACTATTCGTTAGTCGGTCCTTTATATAAAACCCAAACTTTTAGCGCCGTGGATGTCTGGGGATCAAAGGCCATTCAGAGTATCTCCTGAAGCGGTTGTTTCTCTTGTTGTACAAAGGGAAAAACCCCTGATGTCCGGACGGAGGAAGAGTAATGAATCTGGTTGAATTGGCCGATCAGCATTACAGGAATTTCGGCGAACAGGTGTCCTTGATTTTTGAAGACCAAGAGTACAAAAATCTTCAGTTGCTTCGTTTTGCAGAACAACTGGCCAATGGACTAAAGGGCTTGGACGTCAAGATGGGGGATCGGGTGATGGTGATGCTCATGAACAGTCCCGAGGTCCTGATCAGCTATCAGGGCATACTGCGAGCGGGAGGCATCATTGTTCCGGTGATTAATTTTTTGGGTGAAAGGGAGATGATTCACATCTTGAGAAATTCCGAATCCAAGGTCCTGATCACCAACAGAAATTTGATGAGCAAGATCGAAAAAGGCAGAGTCGGTATCGAAACTCTGAAGCAAATCATTGTGGTTGAAAATGAAGATATTCCAGGGACGGTCAACTTTTGGAACCTGGTCCGAACGAGTTCTGAAGAGCCGAATAAAATTGAGATTGATGAATATGACCTGGCCGTGATCCTGTACACCGCCGGGACCACAGGGGAACCGAAAGGGGTGATGCTGACCCATAGGAACCTTTATTCCAATGCCGTTAATGCTTCTTTCATGGCCGATGTAAAACCCGATGATGTGGTTCTGCATGTCCTGCCCCTATCTCACTCCTATGGGCTGACGGTCATGAATTCCGGCTATATGTTCAACCAAAAAAGTGTGCTGATGCGCTGGTTTGATACCGAGGAGGCCTTTCGTCTCATTGAAAAATATAAGGTGACGGGTTTTTCCGGGTCCCCGGCCATGTTTGCTATGATGCTCAACAGTCCGGCTGCGGATCACTATGACCTATCTTCCCTTAGGCGCTGCGGCTGCGGATCAGCGCCTCTTCCTCTTGAAGTTCTGAAAGGTTTTCAGGAAAAATTCAACTGTCCTATCCGGGAGGGCTACGGCCTTTCCGAAGCGGCCCCTGTGGTCTCGAGACACCGGCCGGACATGCCGCAGAAGCCCGGCTCCATCGGAGTACCCATACCGGGGGTGGAAGTCAGGATTGTGGATGATGATGATAATGACCTGCCCGTCGGGGAGATTGGAGAGCTGATCGTCAAGGGACCGAATGTTTCCCCGGGATATTATAAAATGCCCGAAGAAACAGGGCAGGCCTTCCGAAACGGCTGGCTTTACACCGGGGACATGGCCAAGATGGATGATGACGGCTATTTGTATATTGTCGATCGCAAAAAGGATCTCATCATCCGGGGCGGGATCAATATTTTCCCCTGGGATATCGAAGAAGTGTTATATGAGCATCCGGCCGTGGAGGATGCGGCGGTTGTCGGGGTGCCGGATCCGATCATGGGGGAAGAAGTCAAGGCCTTTGTAGTTTTAAAGCCTGGTCGTTATGTCACCGGAAGCGACCTGATTTCATATTGTCAGGGAAGCCTGGGTAAGTACAAAAGTCCCAGGTACATCGAGTTTTTAAGAGAAATACCGAGAAATTCCGTTGGCAAGGTCTTGCGACAGGAGCTTCGAAAGCGCCACGTGGAAAAATAAAGGAAGTCTTTGGTTGCCTATCCTAATAATCCGATAACCGAATGATTTGTAGTCAGCAAAAGAAATAAATTGAATATCGAATATTGAACGACGAATAATGAATGTCGAAGGCAGGCAAAACGAATTCCGTAATGATTCAAAATTCGGTGTTCGAAATTCGATATTTGCATTTTTATTTAATTTTTCCGTCGAACTAGTTAATCCTCATAGACTATAGCCACCGGCCTAACCCAACCGGCGCTGGCCCGTTTGATCTTAATCGGAAAACAACAGACCGTGAAGCCGTGGGGACGTCCGATGGCCGAAAGATTGGCCATCTTCTCCATGTGGCAGTAACCGATTTCAATCCCAGCGAAGTGGGCCTCCCAGATCACCTTTGAGTTTCCCGTCCGTTTAAATTCCTGGGCCAGAAGAGGTAAAGGTCTGTCCCAGCTCCAGGCATCGATACCGACCACCTTGACCCCTTTTTCCGTAAGAAAAAGGGTGCTCTCCCGGGTCATGCCAGCCCCCTTGGTCAGGTATTGGGGCGTGCTCCAGGCCGCATCGGCCCCAGTCTGGACGAGGACGATATCCAAGGGCTTAAGTTTATAGTCGATCCGTTTCAATTCCTTTTCCACATCTTTTGCTGTTATCGGCACCCCATCGGCCTTATGACGGAAATCCAGGAGCACCCCATCATGAAAGCACCACTCAAGTGGAATTTCATCGATGGTCAAAGAAGGTTTGCCCCGGTCCATGGTCGGGTGGTAATGATACGGGGCGTCAAGATGTGTTCCTGAATGGGTGCTCAGACTCACTGACTCCACAGCCCAGCCCAGACCGGAGGGCAGATCTTCTTGGGTGATCCCGGGGAAAAAATTCTTCATCCCCTCACTCCCCAGGATGTGATCGCGGTAATCGACCCTGGGAACCATGCCCGGCGGATCGCTTGGAAGATCCGATTCAATGGCGATACTTAAGTCGACAAAACGTTTAGGCTTCTTTTCTTTTCCCCTGCCCATATTTCTCACCTCCCATATTGTTCTTATGTATTTATCATATTTTTGAGTAAAGAATCAAATTGAATCAATGTCTCAAGTCAAAATTTCCCATTAGGGGTATTTCCTAAAAATCTCGTGTGTTTTTTTTGCATTTATTTTAAAATGGAATGTAATTAAAAAGTTTTCAAACAGGAGGGTCCTATATGAATTTTGGATTTCTGATCTTTCCGGATCTTGAAGAGCTTGACCTGGTCGGCCCCTGGGAAATAATAAGATACTGGAGTATGTTGGCTCAGGGACCGGAGAAGTGCCTTATGGTTTCCGAGAAATCAGGACCGATTGTTTGCAACAAGGGGATGTCTATTAATTCCCAAGTTATTTTTTCGGAGTGTCCATCTTTGGATTATCTACTTGTTCCGGGGGGACAAGGCACACGCAAAGAAGTGAACAATGAGGTATTAATCCGGTTTGTCGCCGAACAGGCCAAACATTGCCAGGCCGTGCTCTCCGTTTGTACAGGGAGTTTCATCTTGCACCGCGCCGGTTTGTTATCCGGATTAAGGGCCACAACGCATTGGGCCTCTCTGGATCGTCTACGTGATCTGGGCGACGTGACGGTGGTCGAGGAGCGAATAGTTAGGGATGGCCGGATTTGGACCTCGGCCGGTGTCTCTGCAGGGATTGACATGGCTTTGGCCTTTGTGGCCGATGCGGCCGGCGAAGAGAAAGCAGGCATGGTTCAGTTCGGGACGGAGTATTACCCTTCGCCATGTTCCTATGGCGGATTCCAGAAAAATGAAAAAGCGCCCCAATATGTGAAAGGGTGGGGGTAAATCATTTTGGATTTAAGATTACAGATTTCGGAATTCAAAAAAATATATTTAAAAAAATTCCTGTTACGGGTTGCCGGTTACGGGTTTTATATTAGAAAATCGAAGCTATTTTACTATTAATCACAACTCGCAACTTGCAACCTTCAATATCAATTAAACAAGAAATTCCTTTTCAGCATACCCATTGAAACAATTTAAAGGAGAACTCTATGCCTCTTTCAAGAGAAGAAATCATTGAGGCCATGCAAGAATGGAATCTGGCCTGGGAAAATCATGACTTGGAAGGCGTAATGGAACTTTTCCATGAAGATGTTTTTTTTGAAAACTGGACCGGCGGAAAAGCAATGGGCAAGGAAGCCCTGAGAATGGTCTGGACGCCCTGGTTCGCCGATCATGGAGGGTTTCAATTTACCGAGGAAGATCTCTTCATCGATGAAAAGGATCAAAAAGTCCTTTATCGCTGGCAGTTGGATTGGCCATCAACAGAAAAAGGCTATGAAGGAAAAGCAGAAAAAAGAAGAGGCCTGGATGTGATTCATTTTCAAAATGGAAAAATAATCAAGAAATTGACTTATTCCAAAACAACCCTTGAAATCGACGGTCAAAGGTTTTCCCTTCACGTGTGAAAATGAATTGATATCCATCCGGAAACCTAAAAATCCCGGGAAGAACGGTTAGCGTCAGCAGACAGCGATCAACCGAACGATTATTTTTTCAAAACAGGAGGAAGAAAACCCCAATGTCTACGGAACCGAATAAAGTCATCTATTCGATGATCAAAGTCAGCAAATACTACGACAAGAAGCCGGTATTGAAAGATATCTCCCTCTCTTATTTTTACGGGGCTAAAATTGGGGTCCTGGGGCTTAATGGATCAGGCAAAAGCTCCCTTCTTCGCATCCTGGCCGGAGTCGACTCGGAATTCAACGGCCAAACCATTCTTTCCCCAGGGCACACCGTGGGTTTTCTGGAACAGGAACCGGTTCTGGATGACACCTTGACGGTAAAAGAAATTGTGGAACAAGGGGTCCAGGCCAATGTTGACTTGTTGAATGAGTTCAACAGAATTAATGAAAAATTTGCCGAATCCATGTCGGATGAGGCCATGGAGAAACTTATTGAGCGTCAAGCCCAAGTGCAAGAAAAACTGGAGGCGATGGATGCCTGGGAACTGGATTCCCGGGTGGAAATGGCCATGGACGCCTTACGCTGTCCTTCCGGCGATACACAGGTCAAGGTGTTGTCCGGAGGGGAAAGAAGGCGGGTGGCCCTTTGCCGACTCCTGCTTCAAAAGCCGGACATTCTGTTTTTGGATGAGCCCACCAATCATCTCGATGCCGAATCCGTATCTTGGTTGGAAAGCCACCTTCAGCGTTATGCCGGGACCGTCATTGCTGTAACCCATGATCGATATTTTCTGGACAATGTAGCCGGATGGATCCTGGAGCTGGATCGGGGAGAGGGGATCCCCTGGAAAGGCAACTATTCTTCCTGGCTGGAGCAAAAACAGAATCGTCTCCGCTTGGAGGAAAAAGGTGAAACCAAGCGTCAAAGGACCCTGCAACACGAACTGGAATGGATCCGCATGTCGCCGAAAGGTAGGCATGCCAAGGCTAAAGCTCGTATCCATTCCTATGAGGCCTTGGTTAATCAAGAGATGGAAAAAAGAGAACAAGACCTGGAAATTTATATCCCTCTTGGTCCACGGCTGGGGAATCTGGTCATAGAAGCCGAAGGGGTAAACAAGGCCTATGGCGACAATATCCTCATGGAAAAAGTTTTTTTTACTATACCACCGGGAGGAATCGTGGGGGTCATCGGCCCTAACGGTGCAGGCAAGACCACCCTTTTCCGTTTGATCACCGGGCAGGAAAAACCGGATTCCGGCCTGATCAGGATCGGAGAAACGGTTAGGCTGGCTTATGTGGACCAAAGCCGTGATGTGCTTGATCCGGAAAAAACCATCTGGGAAATGATCTCAGAGGGCCGGGATACCATTCTCCTGGGAACGAGAGAAGTCAACTCCCGGGCCTATGTGGCCAGGTTTAACTTTTCCGGGAGTGATCAACAAAAGAAGGTGGGACTTCTTTCCGGAGGGGAAAGGAACCGTGTCCATCTGGCGAGGATTTTAAAAGAAGGGGCCAATGTGCTTCTTCTGGATGAACCGACCAATGATCTGGATGTCAATACCATGAGAGCCTTGGAAGAAGCCCTGGAGCTTTTCGGCGGATGTGCCCTGGTCATCAGCCATGACCGCTGGTTTCTGGATCGCATCGTCACCCACATCCTGGCCTTTGAAGGGGAGAGTCAATGCCTCTTTTTTGACGGCAACTACTCCGAATATGAAGCAGACCGGAAAGCACGCCAGGGAACCGCTGCCGATCAGCCTCATCGGATTAAATACCGGCATTTGACACGAGGGTAAAGCCGAATGGACTTTTTTGAAGATTCCTGTATGATAGGTTTAGTACAAATAATATCGTTCATGGATCATCGTTATAGTGAAATAATAATACCCCGATTTTACTCGCGAGTAAAATTGATTAACAGAGAGCTTTTGCTTCGCTGATAAAGCAAAGGCTTTTGGGGGAAGGGCTTTTTGTTTTTCAGGTTTTTCGGGCGTTTTCCTGGATGTAATTGACGATCTTCGAGGTATAGGTCCCCGGACCGAATATTTCACTGATACCGGCCGCTTTAAGGGCCGGGATGTCTTCTTCCGGAATGATGCCGCCTCCGATTACCAGGACGTCTTCCAAACCTTTTTCCTTGACCAATTCCATGACCCGCGGAAACAGATAATCGTGAGCCCCGGAAAGGACGCTCAGGGCAATGACATCCACGTCCTCCTGAACGGCGGTAGCCGCTATCTGCTCCGGGGTTTGACGCAGGCCCGTATAGATCACCTCCATCCCGGCATCCCGCAGGGCATGGCAAATGATTTTGATCCCGCGATCATGACCGTCCAGTCCAGGTTTGGCGGCCAGGACGCGTATTTTTCTTCCTGTGCTCATGGATCAAGTCCTCCTATAAGAACGAGACGGCGGTATATTCTCCGAAAACCGACCGCAAGGTGTCACAGATTTCACCTAAGGTCGCATAGGCCCGAACCGCCTCGAGTATGGGTGGCATTAGATTGTCCTGTGCTTCGGCGTTTTTTTTAAGTCGGGCCAAACAAGAAAGCATCTTGGTATTGTCCCGGGATTGTTTTAATTGAATAATCTTTTGGATCTGCTGATTTTGTATGGCCGGATTGACCTTAAGCAATCCCGAAGGCGGCGGTTCCTGGGTCTGGAACTTGTTGATCCCGACCACCACTCGATCGCCTGTTTCCACGGCCTTCTGATAGCGAAAAGCGCTTTCCTGGATTTCCCGCTGAATGAATCCTTTTTCAATCGCCGCTGCAGCACCACCCAGCTTATCAATCTGCCGGATATAATCCATGGCCTTTTCTTCAATGGTAGTGGTCAGGTGTTCGAGATAAAAAGAACCGGCTAGGGGATCGACGATATCGGTGACGCCGGTCTCATGGGCGATTAATTGCTGAGTGCGTAAGGCGATTTGGACTGCTTCTTCGGAAGGCAGGGCCAGGGCCTCGTCCATGGAATTGGTGTGCAGGGACTGGGTTCCTCCCAGGACGGCGGACATGGCCTGAAAGGCCACCCGGACGATATTGTTCTTAGGCTGTTGGGCGGTCAAGGAACAGCCGGCGGTCTGGGTGTGAAAACGCAGGGTCATGGTCCGGGGATCCTTGGCGCCGAACCGTTCTTTCATCAGGCGGGACCAGAGCCGACGGGCAGCCCGGTATTTGGCGATCTCTTCCAAGAAATCCAGATGGGCGTTAAAGAAAAAAGACAAGCGGGGGCCGATCCTATCTACGTCCAACCCGGCCTTTTGGGCGGCTTCCACATAGGCCAGACCGTTGGCCAGGGTGAAGGCCACTTCCTGAACAGCTGTGGAACCGGCCTCCCGGATGTGATAGCCGCTGATGCTGATGGTGTTCCATTTAGGGACTTCTTTAGCACAATATTCGAAGATATTAGTGATGATGCGCAAAGAAGGCTGAGGCGGAAAAATATAAGTCCCTCGTGAGGTATATTCCTTCAGGATATCGTTTTGTATCGTTCCGTTCAAGTCTTTGGAGGAAATCCCTTGTTTCTCCGCCACTCCGAGGTACATGGCCAGGAGGATGGCGGCCGGGGCGTTGATGGTCATGGAAGTGCTGACTTTATCCAAGGGGATGCCGTTAAACAAGATTTCCATGTCCAGAAGGGAATCGATGGCCACACCGACTTTTCCCACTTCCCCCTGGGCCAGCGGGTGATCGGAGTCATACCCGATCTGGGTGGGCAGATCAAAGGCCACGGAAAGCCCAGTCTGGCCCTGCTCCAACAGGTATTTATAACGGCGATTGGATTCTTCGGCATCGGCAAAACCGGCGTATTGGCGCATAGTCCAGAAACGGCCCCGGTACATGGTGGGTTGGACCCCCCGGGTGAAAGGATACTCTCCCGGAAAGGAGAGATCCTTTTCATAATCTAAATCCTCAATATCCGCCGCAGTATAGGTGCGCTGAAGGGGAATTTCCGAAATAGTCGTGAAGGTCTTTTTTCTTTCCGGCGATTTGGAAACCACGGCTTCGGTTTTTTCCTGCCAGGCGGATTGCCTTATCTTCAGCTCTTTAATTTTCTTTGAATCAAACATTAAAAAACTCCACTAGTATGGGTTACAGGTTGCGAGTTACGGGTTTATGTGTTGCCTACAGGATGTTAATTTTCTTTAACTCGAAACGCGTAACCCGAAACTCGTAAACGGAATCTAGTATATTTTATACAGGTATTTTAACATGCCTACGGTGAAGGCTATGGTCATACACCTTTGTTTTCAGGTATTACTGGGCACGGATCAATTTGTTGCGGTTGTATTAGGGTATTATGATTTCGTATAT
>JBEKPQ010000021.1:0-41438 GCA_049520575.1 Thermodesulfobacteriota bacterium
TTAAGACAGAAGCACTGTTTTGTCAAGTTATTTCATATAATTATATTACTTCGATATGTTGTTTACCAAAACACCCTTTTCAAATACGCAGGATTTTGATAGGGTTTTTCAACAGCCCCAACCTTCCCATATTACTTTTTATTTATGTCCAATCCATGCCTAACAGGCGGCCTAACAAGAGCCGGCTTTTTCTGCGATCCATTGCAGTCGATGGTTAGGCTTCCCCAGGAGCCAAAGGTACCCAACAATATACTATTGAAGACCAATCATAGCGCCGTACTTGGAATAAACTTCTTTGACCAGCTCGCCTGCCTTTGGATTGTTCCAGTCATGCATCCATTCCGATACCAATGACTCAAGTGTAATCGGGATGACTCCTGCCTGCAACATTCTCTTAACTCCATACTTGTGCGCATCCAGGGTCGAGTCGCCAGCAGCATCCATCAATCCATAAACTTCATATTCCTCCTTTAAGGCATGCAGAGTGGTGTATGCAAAACACATGCTGGTCCACAATCCTGAAACGACCACTTTCTTTCTACCTGATTGCTTTACAGCATTCATGGTTCTTTCATCTTCAAAGGCATCGAAACTCGGCATCTTTCGTGCAAATACTTCTTGATTTGGGAATATCTTGGTGATTTCCGGAATAAACTCTCCCAACGATTTGGGATTAATTGACGACAAAACAACAGGAACTCTCAGGATGCTTGCAGCCTTAGCCGCTCCGATAGCCGCATTCTTGATTATGGTTTTATCTCCTGAACTGACGCTCTTAATCATCGAAGGCTGGTAGTCAACTAAAACCAAAACACTGTTCTTCTCCGTTAACAACTCCAATTTTCCATCTTTTAAGTTTGCCATTTTTGTCTCCTCCTTTAGCGTTAATAAGTTACCCCCCAACGGCTTTTTATGCCTTATAAATGTTCTGTTCCGGTACTCTTCGAACCATTTCAGACTTAAATTATTACAAGTCTTATTTGGAACTCATTGAGATTTCGATTCCCCGGCTTTGTCCGACCACCCCTTGCTGTTCAGAATTACACTATTTGCTTGGCATACTGACAATTCTTCGATACCTCATCTATGATCATTGAAGTCATCGTGAGCGAACCTCCAACGGGTTGGTCGTTGAAATAAAGGATAGATTCATTTTCTTGTTTTAAGGCCAGAGCGTAGAGCATCGGCAAGTAATGCTCGGGCGTAGGCACGGCCAACCGGACTGCCTGACCCAGCGACGGATAATCAGCCAATTCGAGATGACGGTTCTCGTTGATCAGTCGCTTGAAAAGTTCGTTGGCCTCAATAGCCCAATCAAATCCGAAGGGTTTATTGAAATCCCTGAGAGCATCACCTCTGACCACAACTCGCCCCAGATTATGCACCATGTTTCCGCTGCCAATGATAAGGATCCTCTTTCGCCGCAGGGGAGCCAGTTCTTTTGCCAATGCGTAATGCTCTGGTCCCGGCTTGGTATAGTCCAAGCTCAGTTGGACCACGGGAATATCGGCGGCAGGAAACATCTGCCTCAAGACACTCCAACATCCATGATCTAATCCCCAATCATCGTCCAGTCCCACTTCAGTTTTGTTCACTGTTTTATTCGTCTCTCGCGCCAGCCATGGGCTGCCGGGGGCAGAATACTTCACTTCAAATAGCTCTTGGGGAAAGCCGCCGAAATCATGAATAGTCCGCGGCTTCTCCATGCCCGTGACCATCGTTCCTTCGGTTTCCCAATGCGCCGAAATACAAAGAATGGCCTTGGGTGTAGGCAAGGTTTTACCCACTTTCAGCCAACCCCTTGAGAACTCATTGTCTTCAATGGCGTTCATAGGAGTGCCATGTCCGATGAACAAAACGGGCATTGGTTCGGTGTTGTCTAAGATGTTGGTCGGTTTCTCCATTTTTTTGTGTTTTGAGTTTGTGTTTTAAGTTATGTTTCTTTGTTTTAAGGGTCGGTTCAGACCAATCTTTTCAGATTTGATTTTGAACGAAATATCGATTGGCTCGCGGCATCGGTGTTCTGCTTAGAAGCTTCTTTTCACCCCCTCATTTTTTATGGAATTCATTGAGAGTTCAATACACCGGTTTGGTCCGATCCCCCCCACTCGCACCGTTATGCTTTATGAATGTACCGTTCCGGTACTCTTCCAAGGCCAGTTGCAGCTCTTCATCGCAGTTCATCACGATCGGACCATACCAGGCTACCGGCTCGCCGATGGGTTTGCCCGAGATGAGCAGGAACCGGACAGGTTCTTCCGCGGTCGTAACCGTAATATGGTCGCCGTCAGCATAAAGGCAGACGGTGCCGTTCCCGATTAGGTGCCTCTTCGGTTCGTCAAAATACCCCTGCCCCTCGATGACGTAAGCGAACACGTTATGGCCTCGCTTGGTCAGGTGCTTGAAATCAGCCTTTGCGGGAACCGTCACATCGAGGTACTCGGGGTCGATGATGATACCCTTGACCGGGCCTTCGTGCTTACCGACCCTGCCGCAGATGACCTTGATCTTCACACCGTTTTCGAGCAAAACTTCCGGGACCTGAGCGCTCTTAATATCGCGATAGCGGGGCTCCATCATCTTGTAGGCCCTCGGCAGGTTCGCCCAGAGCTGGAATCCCTCCATCCTGCCTTCATCGTTTCCCTGTGGCATTTCCTGATGGATGATACCGCTTCCCGCGGTCATCCACTGCGTATCACCGGAGGAAATGACGCCCTTGTTCCCCATGCTGTCCCCATGCTCCACATCACCGCTCAGGACATAGGTGATCGTTTCGATTCCTCGATGCGGATGCCAGGGGAAGCCGGCCAGATAATGGTCGGGATTGTTGGAACGGAAATCATCGAGCATCAGAAAGGGGTCGAACAGCGGTACCTCGTTGTTGCCGAAGGCCCGCTTGAGATGCACGCCGGCCCCTTCTATCGTGGCCGTGCTCTTGATAACCGTGCGGATCGTTCTTGCATTTTTCATTGGAGTCTCCCTCAATTAGTTATTATAAGTGATTTCCAACACGAAGTCTCTCATTCTTTCCATGCGAACTATCGCAATGCGAGGGTTTCCCCACACTCCCTACCATAGGCCAGGAAACAGTCGATACCGGGGACGTCGAGCGTAAGCCTCATATCCTTCTAATTCCTTGCGCAGCGTCTTATCCTCAAGCATTGTCCGAAATTATGAACAGCAACGCGACTGCTCTTGCAGGCAGGCATGTCCACCACGAACCCAATATCAATGGCGTACAAAGTGCCCCAAAAATAGAACCGGCATACCCGGGATGCCGTACGATGTGGTATGGTCTGGAGGTCACAACGCGATGGGCACGATCCACTTGAATGCGCACAAACTGCTCGAAGTGTTCATTTTCGACCATTGCCCAGGTAGCGAATATATAACTGATTGTCATCAGCACTATGCCAACATAGAGTGCCGTTATCGGCATAGAGGACAACCGGAAACGCTCGTCAAGCTCCGCCACTAGGGGAGTGACCAGAGACAGCGCCACCCAAGCCGCCGCGAACACCTTGTCAAAGGTTTCACGCCAGCCTGCCACATGACACGAGAATTAAGCGTCTCGGGCGCTCTCTTGGCAAGAATGAAGAGCGTGCCAATCTCCATGAGGAGCCCATAGAGGAGGTAGACCCAAGCCCGGAGCCAAGAAAACCTCCCTGCGGCCGCAAAGAGGATGACTGCAAAGACCAGAAAAAGCGCCATCCTCTGCGCGACGTATCGGGCACCCGGACGCAAATCCCGGGCGATGTTCTGTTTGGCTACCTTTGACATATTTCTCCTGTGGCCCGCGCCTCCAACAATTCAAAGACTGTCTCAGGCAAATTGATCCGGTAGATAATCTTCCCGTATCGGTGAGAAAACTTCAATAGCCACCGAATCAGCGAGAATTTCAGCTTGATGCTCCACATTACCAGGCACACACCAACTGTCGCCAGGTTCCACTTCAAAGGTCTCTCCCCCGATGGAAAGCCGGATTCGACCGGAGACGAGATATCCCGTTTGTTCTTGCGGGTGGGCATGCTTGGGTAACTGGCTGCCCATTTTCAGTTGAAATTCGGTGAAAAGCGTCTTGTCCCCATAAACTAATGTTTTAAGCTTTATGCCTTCAAGGACTTGCCTATACCCTTCTGGATTGCACTTATAAAACATCGGCAATTCTTCCTTTCAGTAATAACCTTTTTGGAAGTCGTACCAGACCAACCTTTTTAATTTAGAAGCTTTTTTTCACCTGGTTTGGTCTGCCCCCTGTTTCTTGCACCCATTTCTTACCTTCCTTATAAAACCACGATCAAAGGGGTTCCCTCATGCCGGCCCGACGGGTTATGTTCCCAAGGGAACGCTGGTCAAAAGTGCTTCAATATAATGGATTTGTCCGTGGCTACAAGCGCATCAAGATACTGATCCCGATATCCTAGCAACTTATTTCTGCCTTCCGTTTTCTCATGAACTGCCATGGACATATGTCATCTTCTCCTTCCCCCCTTGTGCCTGAAGCGAAGATCATGAAAGCTGAGACCGCAGAATCCGCCCTTGGGCATCTCGCGGTATTTCTTCCACGAAAACGATCATCCGGGGTGTTTTATAGGATGCCAGTCGTTCATGAGCCTGGTGTTTGATTTCCTGCTCAGAGACGCCTGTGTTTTCCCGTACAATATAAGCCTTGATGATGGCTCCGCGCATCAGGTCCGGGACCCCGGTGATGGCGGAATCTCTCACCCCGGAAACGGCGTTAAGCACGCCCTCGACTTCACGGGAGTACACATTGAACCCGGAGGTAATGACCATTTCCTTTTTATATCCCGTGATGGTGATATATCCATCCTCATCAACAAAGCCCAGATCCCCGGTATACAGCCACCCATCACGGATAATTTCCGTGGTCTCCTTTTCATACTTGTAGTAACCTTTCATGATGTTGGGTCCTTTAAACAGCAGCTCCCCGGTCTTATTCGTCTTCAGAGGGTGGCCGTTATCATCCACTACCATGACCTCCACTCCGGGCACGGTCGGGCCGATGGATTCCGGCTTGACCAGCTGGTGCTTACGATGGACCGAGCATACCGGGGAAGCCTCGGTAATCCCATAGCCCTGATGGATCTCTTGATGAAATTTTTCTTTGAAGGCGTCGAAGATCTCGCGAGAGAGTGCCGATCCTCCTGCAATCAGGGTTCTCACCCCGGAACAATCCACATTCTGGACTTCCGGATGATGAATAAGGCCGAAAAAAAGGGTTGGAACCGCACATATGGCGGTGATCCCGGCCTCCTTGAGGGCATAGTCCATTTCTTTGAAATTGAGCCGGTTCATCAGATAGATGGTACCGCCCAGGCGGAGCATGGAAAGCATATTGACACTCGCGCTGAAGGAGTGGAAGAGCGGAATAACAGTCAGGGTCGTATCCGTCTCATCACAGTCCATGCAAAGCCGCAACAAATCCGAATTGTGGTCCAGATTACCCTGCGTCAGCATGACCCCCATGGGATATCCGGTAAGACCTGAGGAATACATGATGACGGCCACATCGTCAGGAGTGCAGTCCTCGCCTATTTCCTGGGATCGCCCTGTAATCCATTGATTGAAGTCGCCCTCTTCGCCCGTGGTGATGACGATGTCCAAAGGACACTGTTCCAGAATCTTGCGGTAGGTCTCCAGACGGCCCTTTTCCAGGATAATGACCTTGGAATCTGAATTCCCGATGATGTGAGCCAACTCCCAGGCCGTATAGGAGGGATTGACCGGAACCACCGTAGCCCCCAAACCGATAATGGCCATATAGGAGATGACAAACTCCGGAATATTAGGAAGGACTAAGATGACTTTATCGTCTTTTCTAAGGCCTGCCTGCTTGAGGGCAATCCCAAGGGAACGGGCGGCCCGAGAGAGCTCTCCGTAGGTGATCTCCCGGTCATGGGTTTTGATGCAGACCTTGGCCGGCCTTTCCTTGGAATGAATTTCTAACCATGAATAAATGTTCATAGGAACCTCTTAGCTTTTTATGCCGCAGCTTTTCTATCGGTACTCAAGGCCGGCATACCTAATCGTGAGGGACAGCTCATATAGAGACCTATCCAGCGGGAATTTGAGGTTCCCGACTCGGTAGTCTGACTTATCCTTGTAAGCATCCTTTTCGTCTTGTCTGATGAGCGGCTATCGTCGCGCCCAGCATATGCTATTGTTTCTTTATAATTCCACGACTTAGGGGAATTCCTCATGCTGGCCAGCCGGATTCAGTCCCCAGGGGAACGCCGGTTAAAAGCGCCTCGATATAATGGATCTGGCCGTTGCGTATTTTGAATAATTCAGCCACCAACCTGGATATTGGATATTGAGTGCGGGCTGGAAGTTCCACGACACCGTAACCGGGAAGTTCAGCGGTTTTTACCGTCCCTGGGACATCAAACATCACCATGCACCAGACCAGCCCCAGTTCTTCATCTACGACCAGATATCGGCGGTCCCGGATTTTAGTCATATAGGTGAACATGGGTATCTGCTCGGCACAAGAAAGAGATAATGGAAAACCAACGGCCTGATTATTGGTGGTTTGAAGGCCATTCTCCAGCCGATTGCAATCCTTGTGAAGGGGGATGAATTCGGCGCTGTTTTTTTCCAGCCCCTCCAAATAGAGATCGGCGATCTTAATCATCCTATCCCGCGATACTCGTTCTGATACGGGCAAAGTTTCCATTAAGATCGGGGCCGGGGCAATCAGAGCCTTGGGCTTGAAGGCCACATCCTGTCCGGCATAACGGGAAACCATGGTTTCGATCTCGCTGATTTTTTTGCCCGCCACTTTCAAACGAAGGGCGAACAAGGTTAAATGCTCGCCGCCTTCCTGAAGGGTACTGAACAATCCGATCTGGCCTAGAGAAGGGTCAGCCACAGCATGCCGATATTTTATAGCCGAGGCCGTCTTCCAGAGACCTTCACCCAGCTTCAATGGGCGGGTATTTTCCGTAAACCGGACATTATCCGATAGGGGAAGCCGTGAAGGATCGTTGGCTACGAGTGCCTCAAGATACTGATCCAGATATCCGATCAACTCATTTTTGCTTTCTGTTTTCTCGTCAACTGTCATGGCCATGCGTCATCTTCTCACTTTTTCTGGTTTATGAATACTTCTCACTGTAGTTGTCTGTAGCATGCGAAAATTGTCTTCCAGGACATGCCAACCCAGGTGTTCCCAAAAGCTTCTCCCTTCGACGTTGGTATTCAAAACAAAAAGATTGCATTTCATAATTCCGGCCTTGGCCAGGGCAGACAGGGACCTTTCAATCAACACGCGGGCGATGTCTGCCTGCCTGTAGTTCTTTCTGACGGCGAGATGGCGGAGAATCCCACGCCGGCCTTCATGTCCGCAGAGAATAGTACCGACGATCTGATCTCCGGTATAGGCCACAAAGCAGAAATCGCGGTTTCGTCTGAGATAGATGGCGATCGCCTCCTTTGAATCCGATTCCTCCATGCTAAGCCCCTCCGTTTTTCTCCAGAGTTCATGGATCCTCGGGTAGTCCTCAATTTTCATCAATCTGGTTTTGTAGTTTATTTTCTTCATCTCTTGTTTTTATAATCATTTTAAATTCTATTTTTTTGTCGTGGATAAATCAAGGTAATTCCATCACAAAAACAAGGGGGTTTTTTCATTGACAAAATTCAAAGGTTATATCAATATTTAAACAAAGTTTAAGTGTCAACAGAGTCAACATAATTGTATCAAGGATTCAAAGAGGGCAAGGTTTCAAAAAAGATATTGGCATAAGGTATACAACATAAGGTCTTCCCTTTCACGTTTATCCTTTAACCTTTTTCTTTCATCTTTGATCCCTTCTTCGCATTCAATGAGGAGGAAAATAGAATGGCAGATGAATTATATGATCGACTAGCGGATATATTTAATATGATCGGATTCGGGAGCCGTAAGAGCCCGGAACTGCAAGCGCTGTTAAAATCGCTTTTCAACCAAGAGGAGGCCACGCTGGCCGTCAATCTTTCACCGATGGCCCCCGAAGCACCAGGAACCTTGGCCGAGCGCATCGGTGCAGACTCGTCCAGAGTGGCCCAGGTCTTGAACGAAATGGCCGACAAGGGCTTGATTTATTCCAGCATCCGGAACGGGTAGAACTGGTATAAGCTGATTCAGCTTGTTCCAGGGATATTCGAACTGCAGTTTATGAAAGGCGAAGTGACGCCCCGGGCTAGGGAAGTGGCCGGTCTTTTCGATGCTTATTTCCACGCCCGTATATCAGAGGCAGACATTACGGTAGCCCCTTCCGGGGAAAGCATCCACTTCGGACGGGTGATCCCTATTGAAAAAACCATCACCTCAACCATGAACGTCTTTCCTTTTGAGGTGGCCAGTAAATACGTCAAGGAAGCATCGATGATAACCGTTTCCACCTGTTACTGCCGCCACGAGAAAAGGCTTTTGAATAGGGGCTGTAAATATCCCGATGATGTCTGCCTTCAATTGGGACCGTTTGCCGAGTTTGTCAAAAATCGGGGATTCGGCCGGGAAATCAGCAAGACGGAAGCCCTGGACATATTAAAAAAGAGCGCCGACGCCGGCCTGATCCATACCTCCAGCAACACCCAGGAACGGATTGACTTCATCTGCAACTGCTGCACCTGCTGCTGCGGAATACTGCAGGGGGTCAGTCTTTTTAATGCACCGGTTCGCACCGTCTCCAGCAATTATCAGGCTGCGGTGGACAGCGACACCTGTTCCGACTGCGGGGAGTGTGTGGAACACTGCCAGATGGATGCGATTACCCTTGAAGGGGATGTGACCGCCATTAATCTGGATCGCTGTATCGGCTGCGGGGTCTGCGTGTATCACTGTCCCACGGAAGCCCTGTCGCTTCGAGCTCGTCCTGAGTTTGTGGAACCTCCCAGAAGCTTCCGGGACCTCATCGCCCTACAGGCCGCATCCAAGCAGAAGAATGTATAAGGATTTTTCAGGAAGTATGTTTTAAGAAAAATGCGGTGACTGCCTGGTTGAATTCATCGGCGGCATCGATGTTGACAGCATGTCCGGCATTCAGATCCACGATGTCGAGCAGAGGCATGTGACTCTCGGCAAAATCTCTCCGCGCTTTAAATCGTTTTTCCCGTTTTCCGCACATCAGCAATGTGGGAACCCTGTTTTTTGAAATCTCTGAACGTACCGACAGCTCCGGCGAAGTGTAACGTACCGTGTTGGCCACACCCAGGACGATTAAGGACGAATAGTCCGCCAATAAGGCCGCTTTTACACCTTTAGGCAACCAGCGGGCATTGGCCGGATGTACAGGAATCTTTTTGATCCCCTCATGGCCTTGGTCCAAAAGCATCTGGGCAAGTAAAGCAGAACCCTTTTTAACCTCATCTATATCCTTTATTTCTTTCAAGCCGGAATTTGTATTGGTGAAAACATGGGCCATAATATGCTCCAGGTGGTCCAGGGCATATCTAAGGGTCAGACCTGCTCCCATGAATTGGCCGCAAAGCAGCCATCGAGTTGTCCCTAAGAGTTTTCGGATTTTTTCAAAGGCCCTGATGTAGTTTTCAGGGTGATAGGGCTTTGCTGACTCCGGGGTTGGTGAACGGCCATGACCCAACAATTCGACGATCACCGGCCGGCTCACTTTGGCCAGGGCGTCCAATTTGAGCATCCAATAGGTCCGGCTGGATAAAAATCCGTGGACCAGCAGCAAATAAGGTCCATTGCCCGGAAGGACTTCAAATGAAAGATCGGAGAAAGGATCCATTGGTTTTTCTGGATCGGGTGTTTCGCTGCAAAACGATTTTCAGGCCCTTTGGTTGGTTTCTCTTTGGGCGTAATAGTGGGAAACCTTTTCGATGGCCTTGAAGGCATCAGTAAGATTTTCGAATATTAATATTTTTTTCTTAAAAAACAGACGGGCAGCTTTCCGCCTCACTTCTTCGGCGTCCAGATCTTCCAGATCCCGTCTGCTGTTAGGCAGGAAAAGAACTACGGGTTTGTTCGTCTGATCCTCAACCTCTTTGATGGCCTCCGCCAGTTTGATATAGGGTGTTGCCTCTTCCACGGTCATTTCTCCCAACCTGTGAAAAGACTTATAGATGTATAGTAACTGTATCAACAGCTGAAGATCAATCGTTTCAACCGCGCCGGCCTTGAGCAAGACCTTCTTCAAGATCTCAGGCGGAACTCCCGGGTTGGCGGCGTCGATCGGATTAGAGGCACTTGAACCCGGTTTAGGAAGAATGGCCATGATCTGTTCCTGGATATCATTGGGTAGGATTGGAAGTTCGAAACCAAAGGATTCGGCTGTGTCGCCGGCCGTAACCCCAAGGGCCCCTCCTCCCCCAACCACCGAGATTCTCTTAAAGACCCTTTCGGGAAGTTGGACAAAGGCCAAACAGGTCTGGGCCATTTCCCAGGAGTTATTCACCTGAATGGCATTGGCCTGCCGCATCATCGATTCCCAGATTTCCCGAGTGCCCCCCAGGGAGGCCGTATGACTGACAACCGCCCTGCTGCCGGATTTTGAAAGGCCGCCTTTATAAATAATGACCGGCTTTTTGGCCGTGACTTCCTTGAGAACCTTGAAAAAAGCCCTGCCGTTCTCTACACCTTCCATATACATGCAAATGACTCTGGTTTCAGGATCATCCCCCAGGTATTGCAACAGCTCAGCCTCCCTTAAATCGACGCCGTTTCCGAAACTGACGACCTTGCTGAATCTCAGCCCAAGGCATCCCCCGTTCATGACAAATTCACCGGCCATGCCGCCGCTCTGGGCCAGGAAGGCAACTGGACCGCTTTCCCGGGGAAATTCCTCTCCCGGCAATATGGTTAATCCGCCGGCAGGGCAATAGATTCCAAAACAGTTCGGTCCAACAACGCGGATCCCTTTTTTGACAATGCCTTTGATTTCTTCTTCTAAGGCCTTACCTTCAGGTGTGCCCAGTTCCTTAAACCCGGCGGACAATATCTCCGCCCCAATCACCCCTTTTTGTCTACAGGCCTCAAGGGCCTTGGGAACTAAAGGGGCGGGTACGGCGATAATGGCTAAATCCAATTCCCCGGGAATCTCTTCCAGGGTTTTATAAATTTTCAATCCGGAAATGGTCCCCCCTTTGGGATTGACAGGACACTGTTCACCCTTAAATCCGAAGTTCCGCAAAGTTATGATCGTCCGGCTGCCGTAACCAAAATTGTTATCCCCAGAAACGCCGATGACCGCAAGGCGTTTAGGTTTGAAAATTCTTTCTAATTGTTCTTTATTGAGCATATTCGTACCTATGGTCATAAACCATGATCCTTTCATGAAGCAAAAAGGAATTAAACCTCATATCCGAAGGGGTTTAAATCCCGCAATCATCAACCCTTCATAATCGAAAAACCTATAAAAAGACTTCTCCCCCGAAAACACCAGGGTCCAGAAATCCGTAATAAGTTAACCATCCGGGATTCAGACTGGAGTCGGAATGACGACATTAGACTTTTTGTGATTTTTTACGAGTCCTTCATTGCTCATTGATGATTTTATTCCAATGGGAATCGATATATTCTTCCCATTCATCAAGTTCTTCGTCCAGTCCTTCCAAAAAAATATCCCTTCCCTCTGAAGACAGTGAGTCTTCCAGGTCCTCTTCGATTTCAATTTCTTCAAATAGAAAATCCTCCCCTAATTCCGACTCTAAATCGGTATCGGGGAATTTTGGGTCCTTGGGTATTTGGTTTTTGGACGACATGGCAATACCTTCTATGAATTAATAAAGAAAAGTAATTATTGTTTAACCTTGGCCACACCCAGATCAAAGGCCTTCAGATTGGTGTCCAAAGTGCCCGCCGGCAGATTTTCCCGTATCACTTCCTGGAAGGCCTGGCGGTCAATTGGCAACAGTCCAGTGCCGGCCAGAGCTCCGATCATTATGATATTCCCCAGAATGGGATTACCTAATATTACCGCTTCGTCGGTGGCATCAATAAACCAAGCGCTGGAAGACAAATCCCTGATCGCCTCCTGAATTTCCTCCTTGGACGGATAATTCAGCTCCCCGGAAATGACCCCCACCGGATAGATGGGACGAGTATTGGTCAGTACCTTGACTTCGGGGTTCCCATAGTTCATCAAGACCCTGATGGCCTCAATCGGTTCCAGGGTGACGACGATATCCGCATTACCTTTGGGTATTTGAGGGCTCCAGGTGGAATCGGCCGAAACCCGGATATGACTCATCACTGATCCGCCGCGTTGAGAGGCCCCGAAGGTTTCACCTATGGTAATATGGTATCCTTGGTGAACCAGCATATTCGATATTATCCTGGAGGCCATGACGTTTCCCTGACCCCCGACTCCGGTGATGATGATATTGTAAGGTTCTTTGGGTAAATGGGTTTGGGTCATGGCTTAGGCCACCTCCTCTCTTTTTATGGCATCAACAGGGCAGATATAAGAGCAGACGCCACAACCGGCGCAAATAACTTCGTCGATCTTGGCGGTCTTTTTGTCTTTGTCCCAGAACAGACCCGGACAACTCAAGATCCGTGTGCAGAGGCGGTTGCAGCCGCAGTTTTCCCCGAGACAGCGGGTTTCATCGACATGCATCTCAAAATATTTTTTGGCCTTTCTTTCAGGAGACAAGGCGCATTTCTGACGAAGGATTAAAACCTTGGCCCCTTGCTTGTCGGCCATCAATTGATTGAGCGTTTCCTGGGTATCCTTCAGATTGAAGGGATCACGGATCTCCACCCTGGCCCCTATGGCCTGACAAATCTTGGCGATGTCGACCTCGGGCATGGTCTCTCCCATGGCATTGACCTGAAGCCCCGGATGAGACTGAAAGCCGGTCATAGCCGTACCGCTGTTGTCCAGAACCACCATCGTGATGTTGGATTTATGATGCACGGCATTGACCAGGGCCGGCATAGCAGCATGATAAAAGGTCGAATCCCCACAAACAGAAAGCACCGGTTGATCCAAGCCGAATTGGCCCAACTTGCCGAAGCCACTGGCTACACCGGTGCCCGATCCCATGGAGTGCAATGTTTTCAAGGTCCGGAAACCCGTACTGCCTATGGCCATGGTATAGCAGCCGATATCGCCGCAGACAAAACCTTTGCGGTTGTCCAACAGGAGGGCATTGTGAATACTCCAGAAGGATGCCCGGTGCGGACATCCTGGGCAGAAGGTCTGCTCTCTGTTGGGCGCATTGGCAATATTGTACTGCACAGCCTTCTCTTCGTAATCCTTGGACATGGGGACATAATCGATCCCCATAAGCTTTGCCAAGATGGATACGACAAAGTCCGGATTCATCTCTCCCACCATGGGGATGCTGCCGTCATTCTTGCCGTGGAAGGTCTTGACCCCCAAATCTTTTGCCTGTTCGGCGGCCAGGATTTTTACGTTTTCTTCCAGGAAAGGCAGAACCTCTTCCACAAAGAGAATCTTGTCGGTAAGGGACAGATACTTCTTAATCAATCCAGGTGGCAAGGGCCAGGTCGTACCCATTTTCAACACCCCTACCCTGCTCTGCAGTCCCAGAAGATGAACGGCCTCCCGGCTGTAAAGGGTGCAGGCGCTGCTGGTGATGAGCAAAAGTTCAGGTTTTTCCGGGCCGAAATATTTATTAAAGGGACTCTTTTCAAAAATTTCCCTGGTCTTAATAAGTTTATCCTGTTGCTGTTTGTGTTTGAAACTGACCGGGGCACTGATGACCAGTCCTTCCATAGGATCGAGCACGAAGCCGTCGTATTTGAATACAGCGTGATGATCTGTGCCCGGAAGCTTGCCGAATCGGACGTTCCCGCTGGCGTGGGACATCCGGGTTACACTTCGAACAACAACCAGACTCCTGATAGTTTCCGACAACTCGAAGGCCCACTTAGTTATATCCTTGGCTTCCTGAAAATCACCAGGCTCCAGCAGAGGAATTTCTACCATCTTGGCAAAATGCCGCGATTCCCCTTCATTGACACTGGACAAGGCCCCGGGATCATCACAGGTGACTAGGACCATGCCTCCTCGGGTTCCGGACCCGGCCAGATGGAGAAGAAAATCAGAGGCCACATTGACTCCGTTCTGTTTCATGACGCATATTGATCTGAGCTGGGCAAAGGATGCGGCGGCAGCCACCTCCAAAGCCACTTTTTCGTTGGTCGACCACTCCACATAGAGATTTCTCTCTTTGGCGGCCTTAGCCAGGCTTTCGATTATTTCAGAAGACGGGGTGCCCGGATAGCCGCTGGCTACACTGATCCCCGCTTCCAGCGCCCCCCGAGCAATGGCTTCATTGCCCATGAGCAAATATTGCTTTCCCTCGTTCTGATCCGTCAATTTAGACATTGGGTCCTCCGTATCTTATCCGGAGATCTCTCCGGTCTTGTTTCATTTTTCATTTTTTTCTGTCAACCGGTCCAAAGCTGTTTTTTTCTTATCCAAGGCGGCCTTTTTCAAGTCTTCGAGAACCCCTTCCGGTACATCGCAGAATTCAAGAACGCCCTTGGCCTTGGCCAGCTCAAACAACTCCTTCCCGCACTTGGATCGGACAATGACCTGGTTCCAAGACTTGGTTTCCGCCCAGCTTCCTGGAATCCGGGCCGAGCCAACGGCAATATCGCTGAATTCGGCCGTAGTGTCCTGACAAACATGGCAGGCCTCCCGTATATAAGGTGCAAGCTCATTCATTGAAAAGGTGAGCGCCCCATTGGTGGTATAGACTTCTACGGCCCTTTTCCCCGGAGGAATATCCATCCCGGTGATGTTCGACAGGTTGGTTTTCGATGTCAACAGATCAGCGAATCGCCGCCAGGAAAGGGTCCAGCCGCAAAACAAACCGATAACCAGTTTCAATTTGTCGATTTGATTATCATTAGTGGCAATGGGTTTCAAACGCATCTTGGCCAGAGCAAAGGCCTGGCAGGGCGTGGCTACGACCCCGATCCGTTGGGCATCTCCCTGGGCCGCCTTATTGAACTCCGCTATGGTCGGGGAAACGATAAACTTGCTTTTCCCCCGATTCCTGACCTCCAAAGGATCATGAACCGTCACCCCATGATGTTGAAAATCCTTCTGTCCTTCGGCCACAATGGCGGTATCTATAATCCCTTCCTGAAAGGCCAGGGCCATCAAGGCCGTGACCGTTCCTCCGTGCTGAGCCTGTTTTCGCACCTTTTCGTCCGCCGCCCTGGCGATATAGAATCCTTTAACCGGACCTATCTCGGGGGTCAGATCCGCTTCATCAAAAAGCAATTTCCTCAGAGCGTCATAATCCGTGGGCGTTCTCGGGCAAAAGGCATAGCATCGACCTTCCTTGAGGTCGCAAGGATGCAGCACAATGGTCTGGTCGTTATATATAACCTGATAAGGGCAAAGGTTGACACAGGCCCCGCAACCTGTGCAGAGGTGGGCATTCAGAACCTTTTCCTGGAGCTCCTTTTGCCCCCTGTTCTGGTTTTGGTCTTCCATTGGTGATAGTCTCCTTTTCCAAAATGAGGATTCAAGGATTCAATGGGAAGGTATGAAAGTTAAAACCCTTGAACACTGGAATCCTTTAACCTTATGATATGATTTTCTAACATTCAGAAATTAAGCTGTCAAATGAAATCAAAACACGATTTCCATTCTCTTTTTTTACCCATTCCTCTGCTCCTTGCCTTCAGAACTTAGTAAAATCAAACTGAGAATAAAAGCGCAAACACAAAATACGATAGTGATGAGAAAGGCCAAACGATACCCTCCGGTGAAGTCAAAGATGAAGCCGAACATGGACGGCCCGACCAATGATCCGAATCCGGTCACATAATAATACACCGCCAGGATAGTCCCGATCGATTTGACGCCAAAGAATTCGGTTGTCCCCACATCAGTCAGAGTAACCATACCGCCGTAGGCAAACCCGAAGATCACGGCAAACAATAGAACGACCAGATTCCCGTACCAAAAAGGAGCAATAATTGAGGAACGGTAAAGACCACCAGACAACCACAGATGGCCTTTCTGGTCCCAGTCCATCCGACAACGACTCCCAAAACCAATTTGCCGAAAATCCGGCAATGGCAATGATGGATACAATGCCGGCTGCGGTCATGGCCGGGATGCCAACATCGGTGGCGTGAGGGGCCAGGTGTTGTATCATCGACATCCAGGCAAATAGATAAACGACCCTATGATACTGAAGATCCAGAAACGGCCGGTCTTAACGGTTTCGATAAAAGACATGCCTTCTGTTGAAGGAGAGGAATATCGTGAAACCAGGGAGGGTTCTGAAACAGGGGCCTGCGGCTCATAGGCCGGAAGGATCTCCTCTCTTAAAGGTTGAAGACCCATGGCCCGGGGGCTTTGTTTCATCAATGGCGATATGATTCCTAAGACGACAATGAATATTAACCCCATCAAAATATAGGCCTGCCGCCAACCGTAGGAAGATATTAAGGATTGGATCATTATAGGGCCTATGCATCCACCGATAGTGAAGCCGGTAACACCGACCCCGATAGCCGTCCCGAGAAGGCGTGGTCCGAACCATCTGGTCAAGTTCGCCACTATGGGAAGATATCCGCAGGCATTACCGATGAGCATGGGAAGCAAATAGATGACATACACCTGCCAGATGGCCTGAACCTTTGACATAAGGAAATAGCCTATAAAAGTCACTACACCACAGATGAAGACCAGATATTTGGGACCGTATTTATCCGTCAGTCTTCCGGCATAAATCTGGATGAGTCCCCCGAGGAAACCCGGCAGGGTTACCGCCAGCGTCAATGCCCCCCTGGTCAAATGCAATTCCTCGGTCACCGGTTTCATGAATATGCCGAAAGAATAAGCCTGGATCCCCAGGACGGTCATCCCAATGACCGCCAGGACAATCATCACCCAGCCGTAGTATAAATTTTTTATTTTTTCTATGAAGAATCCCATTGAATTAAACATGGATGAATTCACAATTGAAGGCTTTTGAATTGTCGGGGGGGTCAAATAGGAAAGATGACCTGCCAGGGGAACCGCAAAACAATTTCGGATTTCGGAATATAAATTTCCAGTTACTCAGACACTTTTGAAATATTAAATTGTTTAGTGCACCTAACTATTAAAAGAGAAAATACTCCGAACTCAAATCTCAAAACTATTCTCAGTGGAGGACAAGTCGCTAACCCTGACGACTTACCGCCATTCCTATCTTTCGTTACCCGTCACCAGTCTATCCGTTACCTTCTAATTTTCCTCCCCTTCCCTTTCATCATCCCTTTTCCCTTTTTCCTCGGCCATAAGTAAACGACAGGCGAAGCCACAAAGACAGAAGAGTAGGTGCCTACGATTACCCCCATGAGCAGGGCCAGGGCGAAATCATGAATCACCACGCCTCCCAAGAAAAAGAGGGCCAGGACGACCAGGAAAACCGTTAAGGAGGTAATAATGGTTCTGGAAAGGACCTCATTGATACTTACATTGATGATCTCCCCGAAATCCCGCTTGCCGCCGCGATTCATGGTCTCGCGTATGCGGTCAAAAACCACTACCGTATCGGTCAGAGAATAACCGGCCAAAGTCAGAAGGGCGGTTACAATCAGCAAGGTGATCTCTTTATCCAACAAATAAAAAACTCCCAAGACCGCTAAAACGTCGTGAAAAGTGGCAATGGCTGCGCCCACTCCGAAGCGTAATTCAAAACGCCAGGCCAGGTAGATAATGATACCGGCCAAAGAAATGGCAATGGCGATTAAAGCCGCCTTTTTCAAGGCCGCACTGACTGAAGACCCTATTTCAGCCTTGCTTTCCAGGGTAAATTTTAATTCCGGAAAATCCTCTTGCAGGGCCTTGCCGATGGCATCGGTCGCTTGGCTCACGGTCTTTCCCGATCCTTTAGCCCTAACCATCAGGATGTTTTCGTTGGCCACTTGCTGCAATTCAAGATCCTTGAAACCCCTTTGTACTAAGGCCCCACGGATCTTTTCCAGTCGGAAGGATTGGCCGGCCTTGAATTGGGCCATGGTCCCGCCGGAAAATTCGACACCCAGGTTGGCTTGCCCCCGGTTGATCTGAACAAAAGCAATCAAACCCAATAAACAAAGGATTCCCGAAAAAATAAAGGCGTATTTTTTTAAGCCGATAAAATCAATTTTGGTCTTCTTCAGAAACTGGACAAAATGCAAGGGTCTCAACAGTCGTTTGATACTCAAGTAATCATAAACTACCCGGGTGCAAAAAAGGGCGGTAAAAAGATTGAAAATAACGCCGATACTTAAAGTGACGGCAAAGCCCTTGATCGGCCCGGACCCAAATAAAAACAAGGCAAAGGCCGTAATTAAGGTAGTGACGTGGGAGTCAATGATCGTCCAAAAGGCCTTGTCGTATCCCCCGTCCACACCGGACTTGACCGGTTTGCCCTGTTGAAATTCCTCCCGCATCCGTTCAAAGATCAGGACATTAGAATCCACGGCCATGCCGATGGACAGGATGATGCCGGCAATGCCGGGCAGGGTCAAGGTGGCCCGAAAGATTCCCAAGGTGGCAATCATGAAGATAATATTCAGGACCAAGGCGAAATCGGCAATCAGGCCGGAGAACCGGTAATAATACATCATAAACAAGATCACCAGGGCCGTACCGACCAGACCGGACATAAATCCTTTATTAATGGAATCCAAGCCCAGAGATGGTCCGACGGTTACGTTCTGGACAACATGCACCGGAGCCGGCAAGGCCCCGGCCCGTAGGACAATAGCCAGGTCGCTGGCTTCATCCATAGAAAAAGAACCGGTGATCTGGGCCTTGCCTCCGGAAATCCGTTCCTGGATGACCGGCGACGATTGAACGATTTGATCCAATATGATAGCCAACTGGCGGTGGACATTGTCCCGGGTGATCTGATCGAACACCCGGCTGCCGTGGGTATTGAGCTCAATGCTGACATACGGCTCGTTAAACTGACCGCCGATCTGAACTTGAGCTGTTTTGATGGCGTCCCCGGTCATCAAAGCCTTGGAAAAAAGCAAAGCCGGAGTGCGGCCGACACGGCCGGTCTCTCGATTGACCTCTTTCCGGATGTAGATTTCCCTTTCGGGTGGAATTTGGTCCTGCAGGGCCTGGTTCAGTTCGACATGGCTATAATCTCTTTTTAATCTGCCGCTGTCGACGGCCTGATCAATAAGACCTTGAAGATCAACTTTGCTTTCGGTATCCACCAGTTTAAATTCCAATTGGGCAGTCCGGCCGATTAGATCCATGGCCCGTTGAGGATCCTTGACCCCCGGTAATTGAACCACAATTTCATCCGAGCCCTGCCGGATGATAACCGGTTCCGTCACCCCGAATTGATCGATCCGGTTCCGGATAATCTCCAGGCTCTGAGACAGGGCATTCTCCGTAATGGACTTAATTTCCTTTTCCTTCAAAGCCAGCTCGACCTGCATCCCTTCAGGTTTGGGGGTTGATGAAACCATGGTCAGGTTGGGAAATTCCTCTTGGATCGTTTTCTGAACCACTGGAAGGTGATCGGCATTGGGCAGTAGAAAAGTCAGCCGGTTTAGGCTGCCGGCTTCACCCCGGCTGGCTGGGATCTGTTTTTTCCTCAAACTCTCCCGTAGGTCCTGTTGAGAAAACTCCAGATAATTTTTAGTGGCCTTTTCCAGATCCACCTTAAGGATTAGATGCATCCCGCCCTGGAGATCCAATCCCAGTCGCAATCCCTCCTTGGGTAAGACACTGCTCCACCAGGACGGTAAGTTTTTAGTCAAGGAAGGAATGATAAATAAAACAGACAAAGCGACCAAAAGACCGATAAAGGTAAATTTCCAGCGAATTTTTTTAAGCATGTTTATTCCTTAATTAAAAATTAAAAATAAGGTTCAAGGATTCCAGGATTATAGAATCTAAGTGAAAAGCATAGAAATAAAAATTCTTGAATAAAGTTCAAAGTTTTTATTCTGAATTCTGACTCCTGTATTCTGGATTCCTTATTTATATTTTCGTTCTTAACATCTATTTAAAATTTTTACTTTTTGTCATTATTTAGGCCAAAAGTCAAGCCTTTAATTCATTCAGAAGGGGAAAGAGGCAAACGGATAATTATTGTGGCCCCTTTATTTTCAATGCTTTGGACCTCTAGGGTCCCTTCATGAGCCTGGATCATCTTTTGGGTGATGGCCAGTCCCAATCCCAATCCTTTTTCTTTGGTGGTGTAGTAAGGGGCGAAAATCTTTCCCATGCCTTCCGAAGAGATCCCCTTCCCCGTATCTGCAATCGAGATTTCCACGAAATCTCTGCTGAGTTCAGAGTGTTGAGTTGTTAGTTTTGCGAGAGGCTTTTTTTCACTCTGAACTCCGACCTCCGAACTACGAAATTGCTTCACCGTCAGGTGAAGACTTCCCCCGTCCGGCATGGCCTCAAGGGCATTATTAAAGATATTGATAAAGGCTTGGGTCAATTGAAATCGGTCACAGCGGATTATGGGGCCTTTTCCTTCCCACCCTTTTATCACCCGGATGCGCTTTTGTCGAAATTCCTCTTCCATAACCTCCAGGCAATATTCTAATATCTCAATTATCGGCCGCTCTTCCATCTTGGTATCCAGTGGTTTGGACATCAATAAAAATTGCCCGATGATCCGATTGACCCGATCAATCTCATTTCGAACGATCCCGGTGAACCGATCATATTCTTTCTGCTCTTCCGGTTTGTCCCAGACAAATTCTTTTTCCAGCCTTTGAATCACCAGGCTGATGGCATTGAGGGGATTCTTGATTTCATGGGCCACCCCAGACGCCAATTGCCCCATGGCCGAAAGCTCTTCCTTTAAACGAATCTGGTTTTCCATCTCCTTCATTTTTTGAAGGTGACGGTTCTGCAATCGAAAGATAAAAAAAAGACTGATCATCCCCAGACCAAACAGGACCATACTCATGAGGATGATATTTTTCTGGTTCTGATCGACAATAGGATTGACTTCCTTCAAGGAAAGTCCCAGTCGAACAACGCCCAACTCTTTTCCTCCAGGACTAAAAGGCCGAAGGATTTCCAGAAAATCTCCCTCCTTTCCTGTTATCCAGAAAAGATTGGATTGTCCGGAATGGACATCCCTTCGTGCCTGATTTTTGGGCAAACCCATGAAAAATCTTTCTCCGATCTGGGCAATTACCATTCCCTTGGGATCTTCCACCCTCAGGTAAGTAATATTTCCTTTCCCGGAAAAATCCTCTAATAAATTCTGTATAATGATCTGCCGGCTCCAGGAGACATATTCACTAAAAGAAAGGGCCATTAGGATCATCCCTTGGCCGAGCCTGCGGGCTACGGCCACTGCCAGGGGAAGGGTTTTCCGTAAAGGCCCTTCTCCCCTAAAGACGGCCAGACGGGTCTTCCCATTTAATACTTTTTGGAAAAATGGGGGTTCTGTTTTTAGCGCGATGGGTAATGTCTTCCAAATGTCTTTGTCAACGTCTGTCTTTAGAAAAAAAATCTGCGTCAATCCTGATCGGCCTATCCGGTCTTTCAAAAATTGGGGATCATCTTTTTTTTGGACGGCTTCCTGATCCATTTGAAGGGCGAGATTGATCAGTCGTTCGATGAGCTGGTCTTCAATGCTCAAAGAATCTTCAGAACCTTCGACTATCCCCACGGTGGACAAAGGAGGATGTTCCTGGGAAAGACCTGCTATCAAATTACCAGAATTCTGTTCCAGCCCTTGAATAACCACCAGGGCTTCGTTTTCCAGAATATTGAACAGTTGGCTGCGGGTCCGCTGAATTTCAAAGTATCCGTTGATCAAAAGGATGCCGATCAAAACCGTCAGAACCGCAAAGAGGTAAAAAGGATAACTAAAGGGTTTTTGACCTGATAATCGTTTCGGGAAGATCATAGCTTTAAAGATCCCAATCGTTCTCGGGCCAACTGATAAAGCTTAATATATTCCCGGGCCGAGACCTTCCAGGAAAAATCTATGGCCATGGCATTTTTCATCAATTGGACCCATTGGGTCTGGTTTTGAAAAACCTTCAAGGCCTCTTCTATGGCTGCCCACAAGGCCTCGGCTTGATAAAGGTCAAATTTAAAACCGGTCCCTTCACCGGTCTGGGGATCAAAAGGAATAATGGTATCATCCAGGCCTCCGGTGGCCCGGACCACTGGGATAGTCCCATACTTTAGACTGTAAATCTGGTTTAAACCGCAGGGTTCATAACGGGACGGCATTAAAAACATATCACTGCCGGCCTCGATTTTATGGGCCAGGACATTATTAAAGGTCAATCGCACCCCCATTTTTTTCGGATATCGTTCAGCCAACTCAGTTAACAGGTGATGATATTTTTCTTCTCCGGTGCCCAACACGACCAGGGAGACCTGTTTTTTAAGGAGACGATCCAAAACCTCCGCCAAGAGATCAAAACCTTTTTGATCGGCCAGGCGGGAGATCATCCCCAATAGCGGATAGTTGATGCGGTCTTTCGGCAACTTATACTGGTTCAACAAATCCTTTTTGCAATCCTTTTTTCCGGAGAAGTCCTGGGGGTTATAATGGGCCGCCAGAAAGGCATCGATTTCCGGATTCCAGAGTTCGTAGTCCACACCATTGAGAATACCGAAAAGATCATCCTTTCGAGAATTCAAAATCCCTTCCAATCCATTGCCGTATTCGGTCGTTTGAATTTCCTGGCTGTACTTGCGGCTGACGGTATTGATGATCTGACTGTAAACGATCCCGGCCTTTAAAAGACTGGCCTGTCCCCAGAACTCCATTCCCGAGGAAGAAAAACTCTCTTCAGGCAATCCGGCCAGTTCCACAATCTCTTTGGGAAACAACCCCTGATAGGCCACATTATGGATGGTAAAAACAGTAGCGCTGTTTCGATAGAAAGGATCGGCTCCCCGCCCGAAATGCACATAGGCCGGAATCAATCCGGTCTGCCAGTCATGGCAGTGGATAATATCCGGTTGAAAACCCAAAGCCTGGGCCATATTCAAGGTTCCCCGGGCCAAATAAACAAACCGCCGGTCGTTATCAAAGTATTCGCCCTGGGCGCTGCCGTATAGATTTAGACGATCGTAGAACTCATCCCTTTCGATGAAATAAACAGGAAGGCCCTCTTCCAGTTCCCCTTGATAAATGTCGGCCGTGATTTGGCGGCCACCCATAAGTATTGGCAGATCCTCTAGCACTTTTTTAAGGGGAAATTTTCCCTGTCGCACCGACTGATAGAGAGGCATTACCAGGCGGACGTTGCAGCCCAGGGCCTTCAGGGCCTTGGGCAGAGAGCCGGCCACATCGGCCAGACCGCCGGTCTTGGCAAAAGGAACCACTTCTGGAGAAACGAATAAGACTTTTAAGGGATCCATGTAAAATCCAGCAGTATCAATTTTTTCCCATTAAAACCTCTTCCCCCCTTGTGAGGGAAGGTTGAGAAGGGGTGGTAATATCTATTTTCTTTTAAATTTCTGCCAGATACCATTGAAATTGAAAGTATCACTATTCTTAGTAAAAGTCAAACTTTGGGAGTCTCAAGGCTATTTTAGTAAATTGAGGGTAGGTCTTTTGCCTTGGTATTTTGAGCTAACGAAATATGGGTATTGATGTAGTTGAATCGCCTTGACACCTAAGCCTGCAAACATCTACAATAAATGATCTTATCAGACCAAAGGAGAACACCAAGATAAAAGACCGGGCCGTCATTGGGTACGAGCCCGAGATGGTGACCAAGGTCTGGGGCCTATAATCATCTTGGCCTAGGGAAAATATGGAGTTGAATTTTCATTTTTGAGAAAGGAACTTGCAGAATGCAGGAAATCCCCTGGATGGACATTATCGGGCTTTTTATTTTCCTGGCCGGATTTATTATCGGACTGGGTGCAGTTTCGGTTATTGACCTGCATGGATTTCTGGGCCGGAAATCCCCTTACTGGACCGAGGCGACCACCCGGACTCATAAAGTGACCAAACCTCTCATCTGGGTCGGTCTCCTGCTGGTTATTATCGGTGCTCTGATAACTTATCGGAAGATCGGTTTAACCGGTATTCCCCGTTATCAGGCGATCATTGGTATTTTTTTAGTTATCAATGGTCTTTTTCTAAGTTTTCGCGTCAGCCCTTTCTTATTAAAACGAGAAAAAGAGGGAAGATCGGATGAATTACTTCCTTCTTCCTGGCAGGTCAAAATAACCATCAGTTTTATCATTTCCTTTTTGGGCTGGTGGAGTACACTTTTCCTGCTGGTTTGGTATCTCCTGGTCGGTCGTTAGACATTTGGTACAAAAATAGGGTTCGAGGATTCCAAGATTCGAGAGTTAAAGGAAATTTATGTTATTCGGCCATCACTCACAGCATCGTGATTTAATTTTTATCAAGAAGGTTCAAACAGGAAAGGAAATCGCATGAATCATAGAAGTCGAAGTTTTTTACAGGACTGGTTACGGCAATCATTATTTTCATTTCCGGGATGGCTGCAGCCCAAACCGCTTTGGAATCCAAACTCAAACCTTATTTGGCTCAATACGAACTGCCGGCTATGGCCGCGGCAGTGGTCAAGGAAGGGAGAATCGTTGCGGCCGGAGCCGTCGGTACGCGCCGGGTTGGAAAGGCAATTCCGGTCACGATCAATGATCGCTTTCATATCGGGTCTGATACCAAGGCCATGACTTCGCTTTTGGCTGGCATGCTGGTGGATGAGGGAAAACTGCGCTGGAATTCTTCCATGGCCGAGATCTTTCCTGAGATTGCAGAACAAATGGACCCCCGGTTGCGAACCGTTACGCTGGAGCAGCTTTTATCACATACCAGCGGAATTCCAACCGACAATGACGATATATTCAATGATTATAAAGAAGCGATGTTTCAAGAAGGAAATCTCGACCAGATGCGCTACTGGCTGGTTCAGCAATGGAGTAAGAAGCCCTTGGTCTTTGAACCAGGGAAGGATTTCACCTATTCGAATATGGGCTATACGATCGTAGGTGCGATTATTGAGCGTGTCAGTGGAAAAACCTGGGAGGAAATGATTACCGAAAGAATCTTTAGGCCGTTAAAGCTTAAGACTGCCGGCTTGGGACCACAGGCCTCCCTTGGAAAAATAGATGCACCTCTTGGACATGTCATCATCGACGGGAAGGCCAAAGCCGTCTTGGCCGGCCCTAACGGCGACGGCCCATCCATCATTGGGCCTGCCGGGATCGTGCATATGTCCATCCTTGACTTCGCCCGTTGGGCCGAATGGAATGCCGGTGAAGGAAAGCGTAAACCCGATTTGGTTCAATTGGCGACCATTCGAAAGCTTCATACCCCGGTGATGACCATGCCGGAGAAAAAGGACGCTGCCCCGGGCACGCCGCCTGGTGGAAAGTATGCGCTTGGATGGGGCGAATTGACCGTCGACTGGGCGCCTCATCCCTTACTCTATCACGGCGGGTCGAATAGTATGAATCTCGCTCATATCTGGGTTGACACAAAGCGAGATGCCGGCATCGTGATTACTACCAACATCAGTGGTCCCAAGGCGAACAAAGCCTTATTCACCCTGGTAGGCGAACTTTATACCCAATTCATCCAAAAAGGGAAATAAAGAGACCGGATCATCGACTCCCGGCAATGGGGACAACCTCCGCCCGTTTCATAGACCCTGCCGGCAATTTCGTGGAACTTGCCGGAAAACTGACCTCAGACTTTAACCCTGATTAAAGAAAGGAGAAAAAGAGATGTCTCTCTCTAATGAAACCAAACCGTTGGTTCTAACGGCGGTCATCATCGGCTTTGGTGTGTTTTGGGATTGTCAATTGGAGGCTTCTTTGTCGGAAAAGGAGAAGAATGTTTTAAGTCGGCTACGCGCACGGTCACAGTGAAGGGACTGGTGGAAAGAGAGATCAAAGCGGACCAGGTAGTCTGGATACTGCGTTTCAGACGGGCCAGCGACGACCTGAAAGACGCCTACACCAAGATCAGCGCTGACCGCGATACTACGATCGATTTTCTTCGAAAGCAGGGATTCAAAGATAAAGAAATTACGCGTCAGCCTACGCGCACTATTGATAAACTCGCCCGGGAATTCGGACAATCTCAGGGGGCGGAACGATTTCGTTATGTGGTCACGAGCGCCCTGGAGGTAACAACAGCAAACGTCGATCAGGTGACCACCTCATTGGGTGCAACCGAAGAATTGCTCAAATCAGGCGTGGTGCTTGACGGAGAGCAGGAGGGCGGCAAAGCCAATCCCCGATACATCATCTCCACCTTTAATGCCCTCCGTCCGCAACTTCTGGCTGAAGCGACCAAGAATGCCCGGGCGACGGCTCAACAGTTCGCCTCGGATTCCGGCACCAAAGTCGAAAGGATTCGCTCGGCCAATCAAGGCACTATTCAGATTTTTGGCACGGACGGCAACGATGAATCGGCTCCTTACAGCCAAACCAGTACACCGGCAAAAAAGATCCGCGTCGTCAGCACCTTTGAGTTTGAGCTAAAGTGACAAAGCAAGACCTGTCAAATGATGAGTTTTAAAAACAGCCCCATTTACAAGGTGATCGATGCCGCCGACGATAGCCATTTCCAATCTTGTTAAGAACTACGGCCGGGTGAAGGCCTTGCAGGGGATCGATTTAACCATCGAGCCGGGACAGATTTATGGATTGTTGGGGCCGAACGGTTCAGGGAAATCGACTCTGATCAAGGCCCTGGTAGGTGCGGTCAAGCCAACAGCCGGGAAGGTTTCAGTGTTCGGGCAAGCCATGCCCAAAGAAGCCCGATCGGCCAGGAATCGTCTGGGCTATATGCCTCAAAACCCTGCCTTGTACGACGATATATCCGTTCGGGCCAATGTAAAATTCTTTGCCCAGGCCCACAGGCTCGACCATCTGGAAAAGCGGATCGACCAAGTTCTGGCCTTTGTCGGCCTATCTGATCTGGCTGGTCGTAAAACGGAAACCCTTTCCGGAGGCCTTAAACAACGCTGTTCATTGGCCTGCGCCCTGGTGCATGAACCGGAACTTTTTCTTTTGGATGAGCCGACTGCCGGTGTGGACCCAGTCCTCAAAGAAGGATTTTGGAAGCACTTTCGTGATTTGAAGGACTAGGGCAAAACGATCATCATCACCACCCACCTCATGGATGAACCCTTGGTCTGTGACCGCCTCGGAATTCTGCGGGAAGGCCGCCTGATTATTGAAGACACCCCAAGGCGCATCCTGGCCAGGGGGAAATCACGGGTGACCCTAGAAGCCGCAGGCCGAACCATCACTGAAGAGGTAAGCGATTATTCCCGTGAACTGCCGGGATTGTTAAGACAATACGGCCTTGAGCCCGGCATCACCAGTATATTCATCCGGAAGGAGACCCTGGAAGATATTTTTTTGAAACTCTTGAAGGAGCAGGAAAATCATGGTTAAAAATACTCTGGCTGTTGCCGCCCGTATTGACCGACAGCTTATCGGAGACCGGCGTTTTCTGGCCTTGGCCATTTTTCTGCCTTTGATTATTTTTTATCTTTTTAAGGTTTTTATCCGGACTTTGCCGGTTGCACTCCTCACCAATCCCCAAGAACTTTATATCATGATCACGGCCTTTATTATTCATTTCACCTCTTATGTCCTCTGTTTGATCGTCATCGTGCGGGAGCGGCGGGATGAAACGCTCATCCGGATGTTTGTCAACAACTTCAGTCGCACCGAGGTTGTTCTCGGCTATCTCCTCGGCTACGCTTCCCTGGCTACACTTCAAGCCGTGCTCATCATGCTGGAGGTGAATCTTTTATTCCAATTGTCCTACGGATTGGGATTGATGCTTTCCTTGTTCGTTGTCATGTGGACTTTATCGTTGATCTCCATCGCCCTGGGAATCATGGTCTCCAACCTGGCCAGGACCGAAGCCCAGATCTTTCCTTTCATCCCGCTGTTTATATTGACCACGATTTTCATCTCCGGATTGATACTGCCTCTGTCCAGCCTTCCCTGGAGTGTGCGCTGGTTGTCTTATCTTATCCCTTTCACCTATGCGCAGATGTTGATCAAACCTATGATCGCCGAGAATAGTTTCCTCTTTGCCCATCTCACCCAGTTCGGTGTCCTGATTCTTTACGGTCTTCTCCTCCTTTTTTTATCGAGCATGACCTTGAAGCAAAGGGATTGAGAAGAAGGGAAAAAGTCCCAATAACCGGCTCCTATCCGACATCCCTTAAAGATCAAATAAATTGCCAAGATTATAGTTATCATTTATAATAAGTTATACGAACTATCATTATAGATGACCACTATGAAGAAACCACTACATTCCGTGCATCCCGGAGAAATCCTCCTGGAGGAATTTTTAAAGCCAATGGGCCTAAGCCAGAACAAACTTGCCTTGGGCATCGGCGTACCGGCAAGAAGAATAAATGAGATTGTTCTTGAAAAACGGAGCATTTCTGCAGATACCGCCCTTAGACTTGCTAAGTTTTTCGGCACCTCCGCTGAATTCTGGTTAGGGTTACAGGCACAATACGACTTGGATGTTACTGCCGAAGCGCTTGGGGAACGATTGGATAGGGAAGTAAAAGCTTATGCAAATGCATAAAGAAGAATGAACTGTTTACCAGCCTATACAGCTAACGCCGGCAATCGGCTCTGTATGGGCTTTTTTTTTAAGAGGGATAGGATAAATTCGGGGGGATGAGCCGGATAACCAAAAATAAATTGTTCTGACTCAAAGATCTAATTTAATTCTTCGTGGTGAAACTATATGGGGAAAGTATTCGGTTCTGACGGGTGATTCCATGACAGTATTAATAACGGCTGATGAAAAATTAGAAAATGCAGCTATAGGGAATAATATCAGAGTGTGGAACTGCAATAAAGGAAATAAACCTGACTGGTTAGATAGTTAATTTGTATGACGACAACAGCCCATCGCAAATCGGCGGAGAATCAAAATAATAAGACAACATTCAACAACGGCATCAATCAGACGGGGAATATGACTGCGCAGTTTTTCATTCCATCCTGATTCCCCCCCTGCTTATGCGATTCGTTCGGACGCGGGTAACGTGAAGTCCGTGAAAAGATAAATCTTCGGTTTAATACCAATTACCAGGTGTCCACTTGGGGACGTTTCTTGCCACAGTGCGTGGCCGAAGTCTATTAAAAAATAGTGTATCCTCCGTCCATAGCAATAGCGGTGCCTGTTTGAAAATCGGATTCCCGCGAGGCCAGGTAAACCGCCAGCCCTTCAAAATCCCTCGGCTCCCCCCAGCGATGGGCCGGGGTCCTCTGGATGATCGTCTTATTCAGTTTTTCAAAAGCCCTGGCATCAACCGTCATATCCGTGGCAATCCATCCCGGAATAATAGCGTTGGCCTGGATGTTATAGCGCCCCAGTTCAACGGCCAGTGAACGAACAATGGCAATAACACCCGCTTTGGTGGCCGAATAACTTGAATTGCGCGGCATGCCATGTATCGAACCTATCGACGCGGTCGCAATAAGTTTTCCACCGCCACCCCTAGCAATTATGTGTTTGGCTGCTTCACGGAAGGTCATAAAAACTCCCGTCAAGTTCACATCCAGCACCTTGGTCCAGTCTTCCATCGTGGTTTCGGTGACCGGCCTGGAGATGCCGGTGCCTGAATTGGCAAAACAGGAGTCCACCCGGCCGAAATAAGCCAGAGTATCTGCCATGCTTTTCACGATCTGATCCTCTTTGGTCACATCGCATTGAAAGGCCTTGGCATCTACGCCGAAACCTTTCAGCTCAATCACGGCTTTGCCATTTTTATCCAAGTTCCTTCCCCAAACCGCAATACTGGCGCCCGATTTCGCCAGTCCCCGGGCCATTCCAAGTCCGATGCCCCCGTTTCCGCCGGTGATAACACTTACATGTCCTTTAAGATCAAACATGAATCCTATCCTCCTCACATCTTCTTTTAATGTCAGAGAAGTATAGGGTCGGTCATTTTTTTATGTCAAGACAAATCAGCCGCGGGAAATGAACAACGGTCAGCGGCATATTGAGATTGATTTTCTTTAATTTATCCGTTATGAATTTATTACGATAGTGCTAAGATAGAATTTTAGAATTCCAGGGTTTTGATTTTTAATTTTTAAAATCTTTCCCTTATTATTTTTTGCCACGGATCCACACGGACACTACGGACGTTTTTTCCCCCACTTTGTGGACATTCACAAAGGGAAAACCTCGTATCGCTGGAGCGATAACAGGCTTGTCAGGTTTTGTCTGCAGTTGTCTGTTTTGTCTGTGACAAAAAGTTAATCTATTTGTTGCACTTGGTAATAACTCATTTTGAAAGGGGGAACGGATATATCCGGAGATATTGAAATTAAAGACGGTCAAATTATTGGGGGCTGGCGGCAAACAGTAAATTCAGCCATACAGGTCAAGGGTTCAATCCATGATGAAGCCATGGCCCAAAAAATAGGCATTCGTGGCGGAGCAGTCGCTGGCACCAATCACCTGGATGTTTTTGTGCCGTGATGCGCAAGATGATTCGTGTTATGAAAAACTCCTCTGCCCTTTATCGGGATTAGCCATAAATTTTTATGATCAATAAGCCGGGAGAGAATGGGTAATTTTGGATGCAGGTACAATAATCGGGATCATCAGAACAACTTGAAAGGCATAATATGAAAGATCACAAAATTTCAATCAATCGGCATTGTCCCTGCACGCAGATGCAGTGCCCTATCCGCGGCAACTGTGTGCTTTGTGTTCAGAACCACCTCGATCACCAACGACACCTACCTGAATGCATTCAAAACATACTTCGTCCTGTTGTGCAGTCACTGGCCCAACAGGTAGAATTGCAGACCGAAGATGGGCGTCCAAATGAGGCCTTCTGGCGAACTTACGATAAAGATGATCTCTTGAAGAAATCGATTAAACGCCATAATCCAGAGGAATGAACGATAAGAAAATCAGTTCTTAACAAGATTCACTAAACTTATCTGTATCGTTTGATGCCTTGAACATAGACCGCGAGCGCATTCCCAACAGCTTGCTGCGTGTGTTAGCGAGCAAACTACAATAAATAGATATTTTCCTTGCATGGAAGATCCCCTGTACCTAAGTGTAGGGAGCTTCAAATAAGTATTTGACATTGCCGTAGTTCGGTATTACTATTACCAGTATTACTTCATACTGGAGGCATCATCATGCGAGTTACCACAAAAGGACAAGTAACCATTCCCCAACCCATTCGGGAAAAATTAGGGATATCCCCTTCTGCAGAAGTTGATTTTATTGAAGAAAAAGGCCGTGTTTATTTAGTCAAAGGCAAGAGAGAAAATATCAAAACCGGCAAATTTCGAAGATTGAGGGGAATTGCAACCGTTAAGATGAGCACCAATGAAATTATGGCCTTGACCAGAGGAAAAAAATGAGGAGTGTTCTGGTTGATTCGAATATCATCCTGGATGTTTTCTTAAATGATCCTGAATGGTCCGATTGGTCAGAAGCCACCCTGGAAAATTACAGCCAACAGACAATACTTTATATTAATTCGATCATCTATTCTGAAGTCTCCATTGGTTTTGCATTCATAGAAGATTTGGAGGCTGCTATAGCCAAGGCCGGATTTCAGATGTTGGATATTCCCAAAGAGGCCTTGTTCTTAGCTGGAAAGGTTTTCCTTAAATACCGAAAACGGAAAGGAGTAAAGAGAACTCCGCTGCCGGATTTTTACATTGGGGCACAAGCTGCGGTTCTTCAGTTGGACCTAATGACGAGAGATAGTTCCCGGTATCGAACCTACTTTCCAAATGTAAAGCTGATATGCCCTTAATCGCATAATAATTTGAGTGATTGGGAAATTTTGGAGTTAAAGAAAACAAAAATGGACATTCAAATCAGGAAGGCAACAGATCAAGACGCCTCGGCCATTGCCGATTTATTGAGATCCATGGGCTTGTTTGCCCATATCAATGCCGAAACACCGCATTCTACCCGAGAGCATGTTTCCAGACATCTTGGCTTATGCCAGGCTGACGACAGCCATTCTGTCTTTGTCGCCCTGGATACCGCTGGAGAGATTGTTGGTTATTGCGCCGTGCACTGGCTGCCCTATCTGCTGCTTCCCGGTCCGGAGGGCTATGTATCGGAACTTTTTTTGCGGGAATCATCCCGAAGCCTGGGGATAGGCGGTCAATTGCTGGAAACGGCCAAGGCCGAAGCCAAAGAACGCGGCTGTTCAAGACTGATGCTGCTTAATCTGCACAATCGGGAATCTTATAAACGCGGTTTTTACAAAAAACAAGGTTGGGAGGAAAGACAAGAAGCGGCAAATTTTATCTTGAATATGCAGGATCAATCTTGATTAAATGAAAAAAGATTATAAAAATAAAATATTGAAATTTCTACCCATTAGTGAGGACGGGCTTGAAAAATTATTAAATAATATCATTATAAAAGAAATACCCTCGGGAACTATATTATTATTTGAAGGAGATATAGCCACAAAATTATTTTTGGTTATTAATGGGTGCATGAGGGCTTTTTTTATCAAAGAAAACGGTATTGAAATAACATCTCAATTTTTTATTGAAGGCCAGATGGTTGCTTCTTTTGAAAGTGCGATGACGGGAAAACCCAGCAGACTGTACATAGATGCAATTGAGGACTCAATAATTGGATTTATCCCGATGAACTATCTTGAAAAAGCGATCAGCGAAAGCAGCTCTGCCAGGGATCATTTTAACAAATTTTTAATTTCACGGCTCATATATTATATGAACCAGCATGCATCATTTATTCTTGATAATCCGGAAAAAAGATACTTGAAACTTATACAGGAAAATCCGGAATTAGTTTCAAGATTGCCACAGCAATATATTGCATCATATCTGGGGATCACCCCCGTTTCATTATCCCGGATCAGAACCAGAATAAAAAAAGCAAATTAACAATTGTTAATTACAAATTATTCCTTCCTGATTATACTTCAAATAGTGCATTCAGATTTTATTAATTATCATCCCATTTTTCCTAACTTATTTTTAATACTATAAAACATAAGAAATTTGAAATTATCTGTATCTGTAAAAGTTAATATCTTCCCGGACAAGTTAGGGAAAATATTTATTTTTACAGGTTATCATCAATAGACATTTTACCGATTCGAGAGACCTGTTCAGACATAGGAAACGAGGAGGCAAAAGATCGATGAAGAAAAACGAACTACATGGCGGCTCAATGAACTGGTGGCCGCCCAGCGGAGACCATGTCATCTTATATAAGCTCAATCCACTGCGTTTTGATTACTTCGACCGCTTGATTGATAGTTGGAACGGGGTTAAGGTGCTTGACGTTGGATGCGGCGGCGGGTATGCCTGTGAATATCTTACCCAGCGGAAAGCCGCTGTGTCCGGCACAGACATATTGGCAGAATCCCTCCAGGAAGCTCGAGACCACGCTAAGGAGAACAACCTGGAAATCGATTACCGCTTATGCACCCCCGAACAGCTCCCCTTCAGCGACCAGACAATGGATGTCGTCACCTGTTTTGATGTTCTGGAGCACATACCAGGTAAGGATAAAACCCTTGGCGAGATCTATCGGGTGCTCAAACCGGGTGGATGGTTGTTCTTTGACACCTTCAATAAAACTTTCTGGTCCAAGTTGTTTATCATCTGGTTTGGCGAAATCATCTTCAGGTTCATCCCACGGGGGACACATCATTGGCCTCTTTTTATTCGTCCTGACGATCTAAAGCACCTTTTAGAGACGGCAGGATTTGCGAGAATGGAAATTGCCGGTATAAGGTTTGATTGGCGTAAGCGGGCAAAGAGCGACTTTCCTGCCGAAATTGTTTCCCATCAGAACACCGCCATCATTTATTTCGGAGCGGCCAGGAAGGCATTTCAAGGAATCAGACTCAATCCATGGGATAGATATTGATAAAATCTATACCCTATTTTAGCGAAAGTAGTGACTGAGTGAATTATATCTGGGATACGCTATCAAAGCGATAAAATGAAAATATAACTAAAAAAATAATTCCGATCATATTTATCTCTTGACCGTGTCTTTTTCTTTCCTTATACTCTTTTCATCAAAAAGGAATTTCTTGTCAAATTCAACACAGGCCGCCTTACCACCGTGTCTTAGTTAAAAAAAACTGCAAAGACCCCCAGACCTTTTATGGTATAAGAATCGAGGAAAACCTATGAGCACCAAGAAGACCATTGAGATCGAAGATCAATACACACCGCCGTTCTTCAGCAAGATTCCTGTTTCCATAGAACGCGGTGAGGGAGTTTATGCTTGGGATGAAGAAGGAAAGCGGTTTCTGGACTTCACCTCCGGTTGGGGGGTCACCTGCCTGGGACACGCTTCCCCGGTCATTACCAATGCCCTTCTTGAACAGGGCCGGAAGATCATCCAGAACCCCAATTCAGGCTTGACCTACTCTCCCATACGGGCCAAACTTCTGGAGCTGATGCGCGAGATATTACCTTCGAACCTGACGCGGGTCTTCTTCTCCAACAGCGGGGCAGAGGCTAACGATGCGGCCATCAAACTGGCCCGCAAGGTGACTGGGCGACTGGATGTGATATCTACTGATCAGAGTTTCCATGGGCGGACGATCAGCACGGCCTCGGCCACCGGTCAGGCCAAACACCGGGAGAAATTCAATCCCTTGATGCCCAACTATTGTTTTATCCCTTACAACAACCTTAACGCCTTGAAACAGAGTCTCGACAGCTCTGTTGCCGCAGTCATCCTGGAGCCCGTTCAAGGCGAAGGAGGAGTCCAGATTCCCTCGGATGATTATCTCGAACAAGTCAGCATGATGTGCAAAGCCAACGGCACCTTGCTCATCATTGACGAGATTCAAACCGGTTTCTGCCGGTGCGGCCCCATGTTTGCCGTCAGCCGCTCATGTGCTGAAGTGGACTTTTTGACTATGGCCAAAGGAATTGCCGGAGGTTTCCCTTTTGGCGCCTTTGCCGTGTCGGAAGCGGTTTCCGCCCGTCTTGAACCCGGGGATCACGGCGGCACTTACTGCGGAAATCCGCTCGGCTGTGCCGTGTCGTATGCGGTGATCCAACATCTGCTCGACCAGCAGATCTCCATCAATGTCCAAGAAATGGGCAATCTTGCCCTTCTTCATATGAACGAATGGAAACAAAATTTTCCGAAAAAAATTACGGATGTTCGCGGCCTGGGCTTGCTCCTGGCTGTTGAGTTCTGCAATGAAGAGACGGCCACATTGATCACCAACGAATGTCTGGCCCGAGGTCTTTTTGTCAGGCAGACCCAGGGAAACATGATCCGAATCTTCCCGGCCTTGAACATCAAACGTAGGGAGATGGAAGAAGGACTGGACATATTCGGAAAAGCCATTGAAAGCCTCCTGAAAAAAACCAGCGATTAAAGGTTTCATAATAATATTGAGAAAGGAAATATTCATGAATTTTCAGGACTGTATCAAGTTTGCCACTGAGCACCGTGTCTGTTATGTCGCCACAACGGAGGGGAATCAACCTCATGTCAGGGCCCTTGGCCTGTGGTTCGCTGACGATAAAGGCTTTTATTTCCAGACGGAGTCTGCAAAATCCGTCTATAAACAACTGAAAAGCAATAGTAACATCGGGCTTTGCTTTTATGCCCCGGGAACAAATTTAGGAACCATAATGAGGGTGACCGGCAAAGTTGAATTTCTCGATGATCTTGATCTTAAGACCAAGGTTATGGCGGAAAGACCTTTTCTAAAGGGGTTGGGTGTTAAAGGGCCTGAAGACCCTTTGTTGGTTGTCTTTCGAGTCTATTCCGGGGAAGCCTTCTTCTGGACCATGGCCAACAATATGAAGGAAGCGGAGATAGAAAGAATAAAATTCTAATACTGACGGCGCAGGAAAAATTCTATCTGCTGTGTTGCGCTGCATCCTTCGTCATTGCGGCGTACTTTTATGTACGCCTCGTTCCTCAGGACTTGCGCGCCTTGCATCTGGAGTTTTTTACTGTGCCGTCCCATTTGAAGCCTTATTACGTGATCATCAAGTCTACTGCCTTGTCCTGAACAAGATTTTATTTGTCTGCCCCGGATGAATGAACCATGGGAACGAATCTAACCGGCAAAATGGTTTCCTTTTTGAACCCGGCGCCGGTTTTGGTGATGAGATAAAGTTCCTGAAAGAAGCTGCCTATGGGAATGACCATCCTTCCGCCTGTTTTTAACTGTTTTATCAATTCTCCCGGTATTTCGGAAGGGGCAGCCGTGACGATTATGGCCTCAAATGGGGCGTATTCTCTCCATCCCTGATAACCGTCTCCCCATTTAACTTTTACATTCTTATACCCTAACTTTTTCAGAAGCAGACCTGCACTTTCGGCCAGCGGCTGTAAAATCTCTATGGTGTATATCTCCTTGGACATCTCAGCCAACACAGCCGCCTGGTATCCTGAACCTGTACCTATCTCCAGTACCCGGTCGTTGGGACCAATCTTTGCAGCCTCCGTCATATAAGCGACAATATATGGTTGTGAGATGGTCTGAGCGTGCCCTATGGGCAGCGGCCGATCGTCATAAGCGGCGTTTTGCAAATAGGCGGGAACGAACAGATGACGCTTGACTTTTCTCATCACTTCTAACACACGCTTATCGGTTATACCCCGGTTCTCGATCTGCTCCTTGACCATTTTCTGCCGGTCCAAGATGAATATATCCTCCACTGATGCTGCCCATGAAATGTTTAAGGTTATAATCAATAAGGTGGAAAAAAATATCTTCCACATGAGAATATCTCTTTTTGTAACCATTTTTCTTTAACTCATTCCAAGATAGCCCCTTTGGCTGCGGAGCTGACATATTTCACGTATCGCTGCATGAAACCTGGAGGCACATTTTTATTTACGGGTTTGAATCCTTTGAGGCGCTGCCTGATTTCTTCATCGGAGAGCTTCACCTCGATTTTTCGATTGGGTATATCGATTTCTATCTGGTCCCCGTTTTGCAGTGCAGCAATGGGCCCTCCCACATAGGCCTCCGGTGAGATATGTCCCACGCACGGCCCTGATGTAGCGCCAGAAAAACGGCCATCGGTGATCAGGGCCACCCGCTTCAATCCTGAGGTCATAATAGCCATGGTAACCGCCAGCGTTTCCGGCATTCCCGGTCCCCCCTTGGGACCCTCATAGCGGATGACGATCACATCCCCTTCCTTTATAACCCCCTCCCGAAAGGCCTTCAGGGCATCGGCCTCCGAATCCATCACCAGTGCCTGGCCGGTAAAGGTCCTCATTTCAGGGTCCACGGCCGATTGCTTGATCACAGCACCATCCGGGGCCAAGTTTCCAAAAAGAATCACCGTGCCGCCTTCGGGCAGATAAGGTTTGTCACGTGGAGGAATAATGGTTTCATCCATTACCTGGGCGGACTTTATCACTTCTTTAAACGTTTGCCCGGTGACCGTCATAGCCTCCAGATTAAGATCTTCAGCCATTACCTTCATAACGGCCGGGATCCCTCCGGCCGCATAAAGATCCATGATCAAATGGGGCCCGCTGGGGGTAATGGACAAGAGCGTGGGGATTTTTTTATTGAGCTCGTTGAATCTGGACAGGGGCAGGGTCAGACCCAATTCGTGGGCGATAGCCGGTAAATGCAGGGTCGAATTGGTCGAACCGCCTATGGCCAGGTCCATGATGACTGCATTCTCGATGGCCTTGGCAGTCAGGATCTTCCTGGCCGAAAGCCCTTCTTCGACCATCTGAACGATCCGTTTGCCGGACTGACGGGCAAAAAGCAACTTGTCGGTATGAAAGCCGGGGATATTGGCTGAACCGGGGATCGTCAATCCCAACACCTCGGCCAGACATTGAAAGGTGTTGGCCGTTCCCATCAAATCACAGGCCCCACAGGAGGCTATATTCGGACTGTCGGGTCGTTTAAGTCCGACCAGCCGCCCCTGCCAGATACTGGGTCCACCTGTCAGAAAGATGGTTGGGAGGTCCAGCCGGGCAGCGGCCATGATCATCCCCGGGATAATCTTATCGCAACTGGCGATCATGACCATCCCGTCAAAAAGCATACTGCGGACATGCGTTTCGACCATATCGGCGATCAGCTCCCGTTGGGGCAAAATATATCGCATACCTTCATGACCTTCCGTCATCCCATCACAGGGGGCTGGGACATTGAACTCAAAAGGAATGCCCCCGGCAGCATGGACCCCGTTCTTGACTTTTTCGGCCAGGAGGCCAAGATGCATGTGTCCGGGGTGCAGCTCCGTATGGGAATTGACCACGGCAATCAGGGGTTTCCCCCTGAGCTCTTCGATATCGGTCCCTGTGCCTCTGATCATGGTTTGTCGAATACGATTGATCGGAAAGTCCTTATCATCAAGCAACGGCAGGCTCTTCGGTTTTTTCATGGTCAATCCTCCCAATATCATTTTGCTCAAAAATAAATTATACCCTGGTTCCATTATCCAAGTAATTATTAATTTCTTCAAGGTAAAATATTTTTAAAGGGGAAATGTCTCCAAGACGAACTGACAACTTTTCTCTTATCTGTAATGCACGAATCGGCACTCAAGCTCTTAAAGCGGGTCTGTGTCGTTGCATCATCAGAGGATCTGATTAAGGCCTGGGAGGAAAATTTCTTTGCCTGGTCTTTTAATAATTAACGAGTACGAACTATTTAAAGAGAGACAATCATTTAGGCCGACACAAACAGCATCGCCCTGCTCAGGGCTATTGAAGGTCTTTCCTTCTTTCGCAGGCCGGTTTTAACCGCCTCCTCGATGGTTCTTTCGAAGGCGCGTTCGCTGACGTGAATCTTGGGCTCAACCAGCAAATATTGTCCCTGCGGTTTCAAAAGATTTTTTATGTCCCGAAGGAATTTCCCTTGATCCGGAACTTCATGAACCATCCAGAAAGTCAGTATAAAGTCCGCCTTCTCGTCAATGACTAAATTCTTCGAAGTACTAAGAACCGTACGAAGCTGTGGTAAGACACCGGCCTTATCAGCCCGTTTAGTTAGTCTGCTCAGCATTTGTTTCTGTATGTCCACGGCAATGACTTTCCCGCTTTCCCCTACAAGTCTGCATAGGGGGATGGTAAAATAGCCCATACCCGGTCCGATATCGATAACCGTGAATCCCTCATGGACATAGGGGCCAAGGAGTTGCATCGGATTATGGAACAGTTTACGGATCGGGTTATCAAAGGTAAAACAGCACCACCAAGGACAAACATGCTCATATCTGGCGAAAAGGATATCAAGCGGATTTTTCATATTAACTCTCCTATCCCAATTTAACGACTTCACCTACTAATGTTTTAAGAAGATAGACCAGAAAGTTAACGATTACTGGTTGAACTATGCAATCCTTCCCTCGATCAGATGAGGCGGCTTGTTTAACTTGATGATCCAGATCGACATAGGATCTTTCTTGTTCACAGATTCGGACAGCCGTCTTTGGACCAAAAGCCCGGGCCCTGTCCGACAGGATTTGAGCGAGGTTCATGCATCTTCCTTTGAGGAGATAGAAGACCCTCTAAACCCTGACCAGTAATTATGGTCTAATTTATTTTGAGAGCCTTAATTATTCAACTCTATATTATCATAAATCATTGTGGTATATTAATTAAAAATGATCATTAAAAAAAATTAGTAAAGGAGAATCACTATGAGGCTTCCAGAATACGTAACCAAGAAAGAAGTAAAACGGGTCTGCAAGGCCCTTGGTATTGGCGATTGGACTACCATAAAAAAAGCCAAAGTTAAAACGGAAGAGGCTCAGATCATTCTAAATGCGGTTAAACCCAAAGGGATGGAAATCCCCCTCGAGGAATTTAAGGTCGGTCTTGAAGTAGAGTTGGAGCATGGGACCCGCTATAAGGAGGCCAATGTCACCAACAACCATCCTCTGCTGACTGGAAAAATCGTAGTAGCTCACCTGAAGGAATCGATGGATTATTATCAAAGGTTGGATGTGGCCGAAATAGAAGGGGACCTGCTCAAGGCCTTTGCAGCCAAGAACTTGGCCAAGGCTGCGGTTAAGTATAAAAAACTGGTCCGGGCCAAGCTTGCCCTGGTGCAAACCGAGGGAAAATCTCTTAGATAACTTCCATTTAAAAGTTCTTTTCGTTGATTACCGTTTGAACTCTTGTCTTTTTTCAAAAATGGAAGTTTGAGGATTACAGGAAGAAGTCCACAGGTTTCCTCGAACATGGCCTCCCCATAAATTTCTTTACAAATTAGCCGATTATATTATAATATTCCTTACAGTTTTAAACCTACAAATACCTTTACCTTTCTTTAAGATCTTAAGAAGATTCATGGCCCGGATCCTCATTATTATAGAGACAAAGAGAAAATCCCCGGATTGGGGAGTTATGCAGAAACTATAGGACGTTACATTAGGCGGCAATCTATCATTGTAGACAATGTGAAAGGATAATTTATGAAATATGACTTTTTAAGTAAACTATCTCTACTCAAGCATCAGGCGTTTCAAATTAAGGCGTTGAAAAAAGAACAAGAGCATCTCAAACAGAAATGTCGCCAATTTGAGGCATTATTAGCGCAGACTGATTATTTACCTATTCCACCGCAAGAGTTAATAGTGCGAGTAGATTACTCTGATGATGTGGATCTTTTTCTGGGAGTTGGACGGATAATATTTTGGGATTTGAAAAGGTTGCTGTTCGATATTGGAAAGAACTTTGAGTCTTTTCATTCCATTCTGGACTTTGGTTGTGGTTGCGGAAGAGTGACACGTTTCTTAAGACCAACCAACCATCAGGTTATCACTGGAATGGACATTGATCCCGAGTCAATTGGATGGTGTAAAGCAAATCTTAGTCATATTGCTGAGTTTGAAACCATTAATTTTCTTCCACCTCTTCCATATACTGACAACAGTATCGACTTTATTTTCTGTATCTCAGTCTTTACGCACCTGCCAGAAGATATGCAATTTCAGTGGTTGGAGGAATTGAGAAGAATTACTAAGCCACAAGGGATATTTATAGCATCAATACATGGGGAAGGATTGTTACCTACGAATGATAGTGAAGTATTGAACAATTTCACAAAAAATGGCTTTGTTTATATAAAAGGAGGAGGAACGAAAGGATTACCTGATTTTTATCAAACCACATATCATGCGAAATCGTATATTGATAAGAATTGGAGTAGGTATTTCAATATCCTGAATATACAAACGAGGGCTATTGGCAACTATCAGGATGGCATTGTCTGTCAAAAGGTATGAGGGTGGTACAGTTACCATAAAGAAATAAACCCCCCCTAACATTATGGTCGAGTTGGACGCTGCGCAAGCGCAGCGCCTCACAACAAGCGAATGCAGCAGACAGTTAGTTTGCCAATGGTTTAAATCTCCTGCCGCCTTGATGAAGATTACTATTTGACCTTCCCCCTCAAAGTGGACACATGGTTAAGTTTCATTAAGGAGCTTTTCATACTGCTCCGGGCTTCTGTACCCTAGGGCTGAATGGCTCCTCTGACGATTATAAAACACTTCCAC
>JBEKPQ010000022.1:0-41024 GCA_049520575.1 Thermodesulfobacteriota bacterium
CTTGAACGGTGTGGTGAAAAATATTTTTAAAGCTTTAATAACCTCTGGGGAAAAATATCCTTTTTCACTAAGGAGTTTGTATATCACAGCGTAATTTTTAACGGGGTTTTTCAACAGACCCAGTTTTTCTATTTTATTCTGATTGGTTGGTTTGCCAATAGTTTAAATCTCCTCCCAACTTGATGAGAATTACCGTTTGAAGTCCATAAAAAAGGCAGCGCCATTGCTGAACCCCGCCTTTCCGGCTTTTGGATGTTCAGGGCTATCCTTTTATTAGTCTGCTTATTAGTCTGCGGGATTTTTCCCCTTGCATCGTTCCAGTTTCGGATCCATCCAGGGGAGAACTTTTTCCGCCGGGATCCTCCAGGCAGGGCCATAAATGGAATAATCAGTAGCCCAATGATAAGGCGGGATATTGAAGGATACTTTCTGTTGATTGGGGGGGACATATTCGACGATATAAATATCCTGGATCGTATTGTGATCGCAGGCCCGCATTTTGGCTACGTGACCGTTTACATATTGGTAGGTGTCCCCTTCCCAGACCTTGATGATCTTCTCCGCATCCGTACTGCCGGCCCTTTCGATAACATTCAGCAGCCAATAAATTTCCATCGTTATGGAGTCCCATCCTAACTCGTAAGTCCTACTGTTATAAGGGGGTTTGAATTTGGTTTTATACAGGTTATGCCAAGTATTATAGTATTTGATCATTTCCGGTGTTTTGAAGACCGGATTGCCATTAGAAACAGGGTTGCCGAATAGCAAACCTTTGGAACCCTCAATGCCGACCGAACTAAGGGGAATGGGGAAAAGGATGAAAATTTGGGCCATAGGAAGCGTGATATCCATTTGTCGGGCCTGCTTAAGGAGGTTGAAGGCATCCGGATCCCAATCCCCGGTGTAAATCACTTCGGCTCCGGAGGCCTTGATCTTGCTTAGATAAGGGGCAAAATCGGTCAGGAACAGTTTATGAAAGTCCTCGCCGACGATCTGGGCCTCAGGATAATATTCCTTTAGAGCTTTTTTAAAACCTTCGGCCATGTCATGACCAAACATATAGTCCTGGCAGAGAATGTAAAACTTCTTTTCTTTTTTCCTGATTTGGCCGTAAAAATAGGCGAAGGCCCTGCCGACCTGTGAGGTCTGCCACCAGGGCATAAAGGCATAGCGTGAAAAATTGGTCGCATCCTGTAGCTCGTCGGATAAAGAAACAAAATTCATGGCAATGACCTTATATTTGTCGGCCGTTTGGTTCATGACCTTCACGACATGGCTGCCGTCTGCTCCCACCAGGAACTTGACCCCATTCTGAAGGACCATCTGCTCACAGATCTTTTTGGTTTGGTCGGGCTTGGTCATCGTATCGGCCTTGAAGACCTGGACCAGCTTCTTTTTCCCGTCGACCATTATGCCTCCCCTCTTGTTGATATCGTGGACCGCCCACAGGACTTGGAGAAAATAAAGTTCTCCCGATCCCGCGGCAGGACCGGAAAAGGTAGCCACCACGGCGATCTTGATGGTGTCTCCGGTCGGGATCACCGGGTTGCTGGGATCGAAGTCGGACATGTCGCCCATCTTGTTGACATCAAATTTGGCTTTCACCGCCGCCATGGCTTGGGTCGAACACCTGGCTGTTAAAAGGAAGAAAAAAGAAAAAACACAGAAAAATATTAAAATTCCTTTGCCCTCTTTCATTTTAAAGCTCCTCCTTAACTTAAGATCTTAAAAGCAAAACGTCTTCTCCTGAAACAACCTCATCTATTTTTTTCTGGCAAGAACTTTTCTTTCCTTATAACCCCTAAACTTAGGGCAAGCGAAAAAATAAAACAACAAAAAACCCCATCACTCTTTAGAGAAATGGGGCATATTTTTCCATTGACGCACCTTGATTAAAGGCTGCCAATAAGAAAATTAAATCAATTTACTATCGAATTCGTACCCTTCTATTGCCAAAAAGTCAATAAATTTCAAACGCCTTTTCGTTGATTACCGTTTGAAATCTTCTTATTATTTCAAAATCGAATTTTGAGGATTTCAAGGAAGAAGTCACCACCACACTTGACAATGTCTGTATAGTCAACTCCTGACTTTCACAATTTATTTGATGCAGCCAGCGGACAGAATGGATGATGGGTTTGCGATAACCCTCATGCCAGGTATGGTTTGAAACGGAACGGACCCGTCTTATATTTGGAGCTTATTGATTCTGACCCCTTCTCGAGAATATGCCACCTGGAAGTAACTTTTTTGAGAATTAATATAACTACCTAATAATTAAGTGTATTATTGGAAATCGGAAAAAGTAGTTTTTCTATATAATAATATCTTATAGAAAATTAACTTCTCCCAATGCTATGTAACTAAGTGAAATTATAAATTATATGGCTTGTTCAAAAAAATTTACTTACCGACCCTAACTACCTGGCAATTTTGATCCACTGAGGCCCCCACCTAAATACCAAAGCTCTCAATCTTCAGATAGACTAAACGGATTTCCAGCTTCCTTTCTCTTGTTCTGGAAATGCTCAATCATGAGTTGCCGTCCGACATCGTTCGTGAACGGACTGCGGGGGGAGAATTTCCGTAGATAATAAATCTCTTCGTCCGTGGGAACAGGGAAATGGCTGAGGGTGTCGGCCACATTCAGATCCCAAGGAATATCGCCCCGGATGTCTTCCACGGTGTATCCTGGGAAGACGGCGTCAAGGTACATTTCCTTGGTCTCGGGGTGGAAGCGGAACATAGCCTTCTGGGTCAGCAGGAGGCTCGGACCCGAACCCGGCGTGTAGCGGCCTGATTTTTCCCTCTCGTCGCCGCCGCCCAGGTATCCCGGAGAGGTGAGGTAGGGAAGCTTTTCGACGAAGCCCTGGCCTCTCATGGTGAGGAGGGTCTCTTTCGCATAAGCAGCGAAATCCGGCGCTCCCCCTGCGCCTGTGATGCGTTGGGCCAAGGGCGGCGTGCCCATGTAGGTCGTATTGAGATTGCCGTAGCGGTCGATCTGGCCCACGCCAAGGAAGGCCTTGTCCAGGTATCCCGCATAAGCGATGGTAGTAAAGACGCTAAACAGATCAATGGCGTAGCCGTAGCCTCGGGTGCAGGTGGCATCAGCGATATTGGCCGGGGGCACAACAGGATCGAAATCGACGATCCCCGATTCGAGCGCCAGGACGGCTTCGGGGGCATGAGTCTTCTTGGCAACTGCCCCAGCAAAGACCGGTAGGCCGATCCCCAAGACGACGACATCGCCGTTCTTGATCTGGCGGGCAGCCGCGACAATCAGCAGTTCTGCCTTGGTTATCTTCTTAGTCAACATCGACGATTTCTCCTTTCTCCTCGATCAACCCTTCCAATCCCTCCATATCGACCCCGAGTTCCCAGGCCCGGCCGTTCGGATCCCAGGCCGACTCAAATGCGATGCCGTAGTTGGCGGGTGCTGAATAGTAGGACTTTGCCCTGATGCGGTCAAGTGATGCTTGGCCGAAGACCTGCACGTAATGCTCCAGGTAAGCGGTTCGGTCGGGCAGGCCGTAGACCCATTCGTCAAGGAGGGCCTTAACGCCCTCCTCTCTGGCGTAGGAGTCCAGTATCAGGCTACTCATAGCCATATCCCGGTTTCTGTAGCCCGGCAGTTCCGTGGGATGGGAGCCGTAAGGCTCCTCGATAACCGCGCATACCCGGAAGGCAGGGACAATCGTCAGATGGGGGCTTGATTTGATGATATCGTGATCGACGATCTCTTCGCAGGTTACAATGATTTTCCCACTGGCAAGGCAGGCATGGATGGTGGACCCCAGGCCGCCCCAGTGCTGGGCGTTGCCGAACTTATCCGCCCGCTGGACATGGAGGAGGCAGACATCGGGGTTGGCCGCGGGGACCACGGGGATCTGCCGGCCTGTAAAGGGGCAGGTCGTCACTCCGAATTTCTTGTCCCCCATGAAACCGCGAATACGGAAGATGTCCGTGTCCATGACAGCGGGAAGAACAGGCATGTACGAATAACCGTAGGCCCCTGCCGCGAGCCGGGCGCTGTAAGTGAAATTCGAATAATCTTCCACCAGGAGCTTTCCGGCCCGCTGGTAACGTTCAACCATGCCCCCTGCATCCCGACCTCCATACTTGGCCAAAAAGGCGGAAATCATTTTATCAACACAGTCTCCGGCGATCATGAATTCCGCATCGAGTGAGCCGGACTGGCTGTAATAGGTCAAGCCTTTTTTCCGTTGCCGGATGATTTCAAAAATGAGACTCATCGGCAACGACTCCGTGTAGTTGCCCGTGATCACGCTGTCGCCGTCTTTGACGAACTGGCTTATTGCCTCCCTGGTAGTCATGATTTTGGACGAGCTTCGTTCCTGCATGGTCAACCTCCGCAGATAGGATCTCCCAGCAATGGACGCCTCCCCCTTTGGCCTTTTCTATACCAGCACGCTTTGTCGATATAATTATTCAATGATAGGGGGTATTTTTGCCCTTGCAAGGCTCGTTTTTGTTGATATCTATACGATGCAACATTTGAACATCGCATTTATAAGACAATCCTTTGCAAAATACAATAAATCTAAAAAAAAATGACTTCAGGGGTATGTGCAAATAATACAAGGGAGGAGAAATACCCCTCAATTTTTAACCTTATACATCTTTTCACGCCTTCAAACAGGGGTATAGATGCCTCATTTTTTCAGATCTGCATTCTTAGAAAAAAAGTCCTATTCCTCTTTTCAATATATCTATCATTTTTTCTTTAGTTGTCGTCTTCCTTAATTTCAGCGGTATATTTTGTCATTCAATCAGCCCCTAGGGGTGAAGTATAAAAAGGCAGCCTTCGGTCGGCTTAAGAGGAGGATCCCACTCCTACGGAAGTTTAATCCCTTTTGGATTGACTTTAAATCTATCTTATGGTTAATATTATTTATTCTAATTTTTGGCTTTCATAACCACTGGCAACCCTCTAACCGAAAGGCTGGTCCATGAAGCAGTGTGATAAGACCCCATTTCTTGAAAAAGAAGATGGGGTTTTTATTTTAGGGTTGATGATAGAGTGAGATAGAATGATTTTTTTATTTAGTTTAAAGTAGGCGTTAACGGAGCAATCCTTTTATTTAAGGGTAAGATCAGGCGCCAATAATTCTTTTAAATCATATCGGAATATAAGGTAGCCACATGAAATCGGTCGACAAACCACTTCGCCTCGTTGATTATCTCATGGCCCTCACAAAAACCAACACCAAAATTGTTCGAAATCTCTAAGAATATCGGAGCATTTTATGGTTGCACGAAATACCCCATGAACCCAAACATTGCTTTACGCGTGCCTGGGGGGAAGAAGATGAACATGGGGACGATTCATGGGTAGAAGTTAAAAAATTCAAAGAACCTCCTCTCCCTAAGGTTCCAGAACAATTATTCCCTTGGGTGAAACATGAAACATTATATCAAAGAGATGATCTTCCCGAAATTCATGACAGTGGGGCGAGAAAAACAAGATTGAACTTCTTAATGTGGCCGGGCTAAGAGAAAGCAGGGTTCCGGGGATTCATAACCAGGCGGCGCTCATGGCGTGAGCATAGCGGTTATAAATCTTGGACAGATTTGAAAAGGGAGATCGTATGAAGAAATTTATGATTGTGATGGCAGCGTGTATGCTGGCGGGATGTGCAATTGATAGTGATCTGAAACAAAAAAAGAGTGATATTTCTGTTGTCAAAGTGGGCGCAAAACAATATGAAATAGAAAATCAACTGGGAAACGCATTAGAAACCAAGACGGAGGGAAACACCAAGACTTGTGTCTATTATGTGTATTATGTTGAATGGGGCAATTATTATGTTAAATCGGGGGATCCGATTCCTAAACAGGGTATATTGCAAGCCATGGGAGATTATGCCCTTGAAATTTCGGGTCATAAAGGTGCAGCGGATGAGATAACAAAATTCAAATTCACAATTACGTATCTTGATGATGTTTGTACAAATATCAAGGTATTGCCTCTTGAAACAGAGAATCCAGGAGATTCGGGAAAGGGTATAGAGAACCGGAAACCATAGACCAAAGAGGGCTAGAACATGAAAAAAAATAAGAAACAGAAATGTGTTTTATTTGCCTGTGCAGCAGAGGTAATCACCATTTCTAATCATAATCCTTAACTTTTTTATGGAACAATTTAGTAGGAGGTGAAGTCCCCAAAGCAGGAAGGGTCTGTACGTTCTTCCCATACCTCTTGCAAATAAAACCCATACGGATTAATCTTGCCCTTATTGCGGAGGTCAAAATGAGAAAACCCTTTGCCCCTCTCTTCCTTCTCCTAGTTCTTCTTTCATTCCTCATCTCATCTCCATCTTATCCTTTCAACCTAACCCTAAATAATACCCCTACCCAAGTCTATTTCAGTCCAGGTGGAGGTTGTACCGCGGCTATTAATGTAAATACTGGTTCGAAATTCCGTTATTCTTGCAAAAAGGAGCAGGTATTGCGCCTTATGCCATTCTGGGACAGGGAAAATGGCGCAGAGGGTTCCCACGCAGAGCGTAGGAGTCAGCTAAATTAGAAATTTGAAATTAGAAATCTACTTTCAAAGGAGATAGTGAATAATATTGTCCCGATTTAAAAATCTATCCTCCCCGGTAAAATGCTTGATATTTTTTTTGATCCTGGGGATACTTTTTACCACAGGCGAGTTTTCGATTCGAATTTATGCAAGATCCCATTGGAAGCGGGCGATCAGGATCGGGGATCTCTGCCGTCTCGATGATTCCCTGGGCTATCGACTCAAGGAGAATTATGATGGAGGAAGCTTTAAGATTAATTCAAAAGGGATAGTTGGGCCAGAATATACGATCGATAAAAAAACATCATATAGAATTATAGTTCTGGGGGATTCATGTTCTTTTACTCCGCAGCCTGATTCATGGCCATTTGAATTGGAGAAAAGCCTTAATGAGGCGGGGGAAGATAAAACTCTAAAGAGTAAAGTCTGGAGCTTTGAAGTAATAAATGGGTCGGTTTCGGGATATACAAGCCTTCAATGCGCTGAATGGTATACTACGGAGCTTTCGGATTATCAGCATGAAGCAACGTTGATAATGCTGGGATGGAATGATATGTGGTCATATAATCCATTTACTCCCCGCTACACCGAATTTAAACAGAACCGAAAATACAAACAACGATTCACAGATAAGATTTCTTCGCTCTATACTGTCAGGGCAATCATTTCTGTCCTGCGCATGTATGCATCGAAGGGCAAATCTTATGACAGGGAGCTGACACCTGACCAGGTCAGCCGGTTTAAAGATTTTTCTCCCAGCTATTATGAAGAAAGCCTTCGTGAAATTATTAAGAAGGCGAGAGAATCAGGCAGCCAGCCGTTTCTTGTTGAACGCCCCGCGATACTTAATGATCATATGACATCCGATGAAATCAATCGCTGTCACTTCCCTTTCAAGGTTCCTCATAATGTCGAGATTTTAAAAAAGCTCGATTTGATTTATAATAATGCAATGGAAAAAGTGGCACAGGAAGAGAAAGTCGAGATTTTACGCACACGACAGCTTTTTACAACCGATGCAGAAAGGAAGCATTTTAACGATACCTGTCATTTTGATTCAGATGCGAGCAGTCGGATCGGCAAGGAGGTCGCGGATGAATTAATTCAAAAGATGGGTTGGAATAAATAAAGAAACACAGATTCATTAACCGGAAATGCTTAAATTGGTTGTCGTTGATTTTATTTCCTGGGGGTTGAAAAATTACATAAGGGATGAAGGCAAGTCTTAATTGGTATGGGAATACTTTTATTAGACTTGAAGTTAAAAATCCGCTTCTCTCGATAATTTATGGACATAATATTTTCTAAGATTATTTCAGGTGGCCAGACAGGAGTTGATAGCTTTTTAAGATTGGGTAGAAAAAAACGCCTGAACGTGAGGGCTGATGGTTTATTCTTCTTTATTTGGGGGAAGAAGGGATAGAGAGGGCCTATGAAAATTACGATCATTTTCCCTGCTCGTGAGTTTGAAGTCGGACGAGCCATGATTCCGGTCATGCCCCTGGCGCCGACCCTCCTGGCAGCCCTGACTCCTCAAGGGCATGAAGTTACCCTGGTGGATATGGTTTACAGGGACCAGGTGGATTATGCGGCGCCTTATGACCTGGCGGCCATTACCGTCCGGACCCCTTTGGCCGTCAAGGCCTACGAAATCGCCGACCGTTTCCGAGCCCAAGGTACACCGGTAGTCCTTGGCGGGCCTCATGTTTTTGCCTTTCCCGCAGAGGCCAAAGGTCATGCCTCTGCCGTGGCTATCGGTGAGGCCGAGGAACTCTGGCCCCGGATCCTGGAGGATAGCCAAAACGGGACGCTGCAGGATTTCTATGTCTCCGGCCCCTACAAGCTTGAATCCCTTAACGGCAGTGTGTATCATGTTCCACAGCGCCCCGACCTTTCCAAGGTCCCCCTGATGCGCCGGGACCTCCTGCCGCGGAAAAGATACCTGATGGACTCCATTTTCACCACCCGTGGTTGTCCAAATTTCTGCCGCTTCTGCCCGGTCACACCCATATTCGGCCCCCAGATCCGCCACCGCCCAATAGACCAGGTTGTGGCTGAGGTGGAGACCCTGCGAAAATATTATTTCAACGTGGACGACAGTGTTTTCGGCCATCCTCAACTGGTTGAACGACCCGAAGAAAACCGCTACTATCTGGATCTCTACAGCGAACTGGCCCGGTTGAAAACCAAAAGGATGTGGAGCGGGGCCGGTGGTCTTTCGGCCATAAATTACAAGGACGGCCGGAGGATCATCGAACTTGCTGTCGAAAGCGGTCTGTGCTCCATTGCCGCAGGCCTGGAGTCGCTCTCCTGTCCGGGTCAAAAACAGTCCGGCGCCTGGCGCAAGCTTCATTTCACCTCACCCGATGTCTTTGATGAGCGCACCTTGAAAGAGAATATCCGGACCCTCCAGGGACTGGGAATAGAGATCATGGGCTTCTTCGTGGTCGGTTGGGACGAAGACACCCTGGAAACGTATCAACGTACCCTCGATTTCTGCGATGAAATGAAGATGATGCCGATGATCTTGACCCTGGCTCCCATGCCGGGAAGCCCGATCTATGAGGAGTATTTGGCACAGGGTCGGATCCTAACCGAACTTCCCTGGGACCGCTACGGCGGGGAAGAGGTTGTCTTCCGGCATCCTACGATGGGCCTTGAACAAATGCAGGCTGAGAATAACCGGGTCATGCAGAAAGGGTTTACCTGGGGAAGGATCTTTTCCCGAACCTGGCATACCTTCAGACACCGTCCTTCCCTGGGGGTGGCAATGAATTCGTTCTTTACCCAGGTGGGCATGAAGAAAGCATTCAAATACCGTTTGGGGTAATAGAGGAACTCATTCTTCCTGATAAACAATCTCGTGATAATCCGGGGGTTGTTAAATTCGTTGAATGGGTATTTTATAGCCCGAATAGACCCCGAAAGCATCGGACCGTTAGGCCAAGGAACCTACTGCCAGAAGAAGGTCTTTTCTGTGAGCGCTTGGAATTCAAGAAGAGTGGAATCTGAAAGTAGTTCTTTAAATTCCGCGTGCTTTGCCAATGATTTAACCAATCAGAAATAGGGTAGCTCCCATAGAGCATAGTCTCCGGCACCTGTCCCTAATTCATAGGAGAGACCTCTTGGAGAGACGGATACGAAAATGAAAATAAAAAAAGATTTGTCTAAAATTAAAAATAAAATTCTTGCCTAATCTTTGGAGAAAATAAAGACGAAGAAGGAGATAAAGATTGAAGACGAGAAGAGAATTAAAGACCACAAAGAGCAGCTACTGAAACTGAAATCACCCAAGGTCCCATTCAAATCTGTCTTATCTCCGGCCATTCGGGAATTAGTTGCGATGAATGACTTTAAGGCCCCTGAGGATAAGACCAAACGAAAGCTCTTGGCCGAGCTTGAAGATAAAGGGGCCAATAAAGTCCTGATCGTCGAAGCGTTATGCTTTCCGAAATTTCTGCTGGAGTTGAAAAGTGGGATGCATGACATGAAAACTTATTTTAACGAGGCAGATTTGCAGAGTGAAAAAAAAGTAAAAAATACTTTCAAGCGTCTGATCAAATTAATAGAGGGATTATCGCCGGTATTACCAGATACCCTCCATGGGCAGAACATAAACAAGAAAATAGCTAGGTTTCTGGTAGAGCTTAAGGGCTTGGCAAAGCAATACGAGTATGATTTGGGAGAATATTTTGATCTGAAGTTATCAGAGCCGTATATTGACAGAATGATAGAGAACCTTCAGAAGCCTGTGGGAACTATCATTTTCAACCTTTACCCACCCCACAAGATTGCCGATACCTTTAGGAAGAAGTTGAAACTCACGAAGCATGTATGGAATGAAAGTATCTTTGTTCTCGTGGAGGAATTAAGGAGAATTGGTTTCTCCTGGAATAAGTCTTACGATAAGACTTTAGAATTATTAAATTTATTCCATCATGATATTTACCCGGATGCTGATCGGGACCTTGTTAGGCAACGATATTCTTACTACAAAGAAAAGTTGTTATCCTCGTCACCCCCCCAGAAATAATAATTGCCTTTTAAAAAAATACCCTCTTTTCTCACTTTTGACATAGCAAATAAGAGGCTTATCCTAAGACCATATCCTCCCTCTTTGCATTAAGGGGCAGAATTCCTTTTCGGGGATTTCAGAAAAAGGAGGGCATATGGCAGAACACGAAAAATCAATCTCCTTGATATTTACCTATCTTCTTTCCTATCACTTCACGGAATCGAACCAAAACTTGAGAATGAGGGCGGAAAGGTTGTCTTTTCTTTTCTGGCTTCAGACCAGGTTTATCGATTGATGAATCTTTTTAACGGGAATACTGAAGTCAGAGTGGCCGACTTCGTAACTACCGTAAAAACCCTTAGAGGGAAAATGCTTTCCAGTAAGGAGAGTATCAATGGAAATGTGAAAGGAATGAGAAATGGACACTCTTCAAAATAACCTTCATCCAGATCACCTTGAGGACCTTAAAAAATCCGGCCTTTTGAAGAGATTATTTGGGAAGCTGGTCTTTATTCGGTCAGGCCGGGAAACATCCCTAAAAAGCTTGGATACGATAGCCCAAATATCAAAAGCCTGCTTGCTATCCCTTATCCGGGCTGTAATAGATTTGAGCGGTACAAGCCATTTCCCACAGCACCGGGCCGTCCAAAGTATCTGCAAAAAAAAGACTCCGGCAACCACCTTTATATCGCCCCACAAACATTGGTCAATTTAAAGGACCCCGCTTTTGATGGGTATCTCATATTTACCGAGGGCGAGAAAAAAACGTTGGCTGGTGTTCAAGCTGGTCTTGTGGTCATTGGCCTATCTGGTCTTTGGAATTGGTCTAACGGCAAAAAAGAACTAATACCCGACTTTGACCAAGTAGTTTTTCGAGGCCGCCAAGTCTTCATCGTTCCTGACTCAGATTGGCTTAAACCGAATCGTCTTAGTTATAAGAAAAATTTAAGGCAGGGAGTTTATGGATTGGCTTATCGACTCATTGACAGGGGAGCCAGGGTTTTCATAATAGAACTTCCACAAGGGGAAGGTGAAGGCAAGGTTGGCCTTGATGATTACCTCCTTAACCATACAGTTGAAGAATTCTATGCTTTGCCATCTAAAGAGATTCAGAAGAAGACCTCCGAACCCAAGAAGGTATTGTGGGCCGTCACCATCACAGAAATGCTTTCTCATGAGTTTAAACTAAGGGATTGTGTACTTTATCCGTGGCTTTTCTCTCAGGGGATTTGTCTTATTCATTCCCCCCGTGGAGTTGGGAAAACCCTTGTTGGCGTTGGCTTGGCCGTGGCCGTGGCAGGTGGGGGGAAATTTTTAAAATGGAACGCCCCCACCCCTTTTGGGGTTCTTTATCTGGATGGGGAAATGCCAGGGGTTGTATTGCAGGAACGGTTTGCGCTGGCAATTAAGAGTGCAGACAAGGAACCGGTTAAACCTTTGAAGATCATCACACCTGATTTGCAGGAAGCCGGTATGCCTGATCTATCAAACAATGAGTGGCAAGATGCGCTTGAATCCCATCTTGAAGGAATTTCCCTGATTATTGTCGATAATTTAAGCACCTTGGTTCGAAGCGGGAGGGAGAATGAGGGTGAGAGCTGGTTACTAGTGCAGGAATGGGCCTTACGCCTTCGTTCGAGGGGGTATTCGATTATTTTTATCCATCACGACAACAAGGGAGGCCAGCAGAGGGGCACAGGCAGAAAAGAGGATGTCCTTGATACAATCATCCACTTAAAACGCCCAGGAGATTACCAGCCTGAAGAAAGGGCTCGGTTTGAGATTCATTTTGAGAAGTCACGGATGCTTTACGGGGATGATGTCAAAGCCTTTGAAGCCATGCTTTCCACTAAAGCCGATGGGATAGAGGAGTGGGCTTTGAAAGACTTGGAACAAAGCCTAACGGAAAGGGTGGCCAATCTGATCAATGATGGAGTACCCCAAAACGAGATTGCTGAACTGCTCCAGGTGGCAAAAGGGACCGTGATCATACATAAAAACAAAACCCAGTTGCTTGGCCTATTAAGATAAGTTTCCAGTTTCTTGTATTAGGGAAGGAAACTTGGAAACTTTTAAAGAAAAAGGGAAACCAGAGGGAGAAAAGTTTCCTTTGCTCAAAGAAACGCCGGACACTCCATTAAGGAAGGGGTTTTCTTTGCCGGTAACCCCGAAAGACTTCCAGGGGCTATTTGAAAGGGCTGATGCCGAAGTGGGGGTCAGCTATATACCGGGAACCATCGAAATGATTCAAGAGGACTTCCTCAAGCTTTGGGTGGAAGTTCAGGATGCGGAGGACCGAATCAATCTGCTTTGGTTAAGGGCACAGGAAGGGGAGCAGGACATGGGGGCTTTCCGAGAAGCCGTTGATCGACGGAGGAGTCTACACCTTAAGGCAATCCGGTTATTTTCTTTGATACAAGGAGTTAATTAGGGGCTATGATTCAGGGTTGGGCTAAAATCAAGGAAACTGCGGAATATGCCGGAATGAGCAAACGTACCCTGGAGGATTGGTTAAAAAATGGCATACTCAGTTATGCCCAACTGACTTCAGGAACTCGGTTGATTAAATTGCAGTGGATTGATGAAGCCCGGGAACGATTTAAAGTGATCCCGGAAGAAAACCCGGTGACTCGTCTGGTGGATGACGTCATGCAAGAATTTTCGACGAACCAATAATTTCCCTTGATTTTATATTAGCATTATGTTAATGAACTATCATGGACCCTACGGAAGTGAAAGAATGGCGTGAAAAAAATGGGATAACACAAGATCGATTGGCTGAACTGCTTGGAGTCCATAAGATCACCTTGTGCCGCTGGGAAACTGGGTTTAGTCCTATCCCCAATTTCCTGGTCTTGGCCCTTGCTGAACTGGAACGCCGTCTTTCAAAAAAAACCACTGGGTCAAAACATCAAAAGGTGGAAGGAGGTAAAATCTAATGGGAGTAAAAATCAGAGAGAAGAAACCTGGAGAATGGTGGGTATTCATTAACCATAAAGGGAAGCGTACTTCCCGCAAGGTGGGCAGTCCGGAGGCCGCCAAAGAAACAAAAAGTAAAATTGAAGCCCACTTAACGCTTAAACAATTTGAAGTGGCTCCACCAAAGCGGAAGGAAGAAGTTCCTCCGACCTACGAGGAATATGCTACCCTTTGGCGGGAGACCAAATCAAGACCTTGAGGCGAGAGTCAACCTATATCCGATATCAGGATGTTTTGAAAAATCATGCTTACCCCACCATAGGAAAAATCCGGAGAGATCAGGTAAGTCGAAACCATATCAAAAAACTACTCTTGGATTATCACGCTGAAGGGCATACCAAAAAAGCGGTTACTCTTTTAAGAGATGTTGTCAACGGACCATTTGCGACTGCGGTTGACGATGAACTGATTAATGTTTCCCCGGTCACGGGTGTTCTTGGTCGGTTAAGAATCAAGGAAGACAACAAGGAATCTGCAGACCCCCTAAATGCTGAGGAAACGGCTCTCTTCTTGGATATCTGCCAAGAAAAGCACCCCGACTATTATCCACTATTTCTAACTATGTTCAGAACTGGGTTACGTCTGGGAGAAGTCCTGGCCCTGGAAGGGTCAGACGTTGACTGGCACGGTCGATTTTTCCATGTTTCAAGATCTTACAGAAGGCAGAAATTCAGCGGTACAAAGACCGGCAAAACCCGTCGTGTGGATATGTCCGACCAGGTTGTGGAGGCCCTTCAAAGCCTTCAGGAGGAAGGTAATCTCCTGAACAAAAGGGAAGCCCTGGTCTCCGGATGGAATGATATGAGTGGAATTATTTTCAGTAACGCAAAAGGACAACCAAAAGGTCAAAACACGGTCAGGTATATCTTCAAGAACGTATTAAAAGAGGCTGGTCTAAGAGGAATTCGCCTTCATGACCTGCGGCACAGTTATGCCTCTCAATTGCTGAGTGATGGTATATCGCCCGTTTATGTTAAAGACCAATTGGGACATCACAGCATCGAGATCACCGTCGATATCTACGGCCATTGGATACCGAGCGGCAATCAGGAAGCAGTAAATCGATTGGACAACATGGCTGAAAAACACACCCAATCCGCACCCTCACCGCACCCACCAAAAAACGAAAGCGGACAAGATATTGAAAACTCATCCGCTTTACTGTCTTTGGTGCCGAAGAGGGGACTCGAACCCCTACAGGCGTCTGCCTACTAGACCCTGAACCTAGCGCGTCTACCAATTCCGCCACTTCGGCAATAATTATTTGATTGATTTTTACTTTTTTTAAAAATATAAAAGATTAATTAAGATCTGTCAAGCGATCTGTGGGTAAAAAGTAATGGCTAAATATTTTTCCGATATCCATCAAATCACCAAACCCTTTAAAGCACCGGTATTGACCATCGGAAATTTTGACGGTGTTCATCTCGGGCATCAAAGCCTGTTTCAAAAGGTCCGGGAACGGGCAAAGGAAACCAAGGGGACTTCCCTGGTCATTACCTTTCACCCCCATCCGTCTCAGGTCTTAAGACCGGGCAAGTCCCCCAGACAAATCGTCTCCGACGAAAACAAAGTCAGTCTTATTTTTCAGTACGGGATCGATGTGGTTTTGTCTATTCCCTTCACCAGAGAATTTTCTCAGATCCCGGCCAAGGGTTTTATTCAGGACATCCTGGTTACCCGGATCGGGATGAAAGAGATTGTTGTCGGCTATGATTATACCTTCGGAAAAAAACGGGAAGGCAATATCCATCTTCTCAAAGAATTGGGTGAGAAATTGGGATTTATCGTTCATATCCATCCCCCGGTAACGGTTGGAAACCATCTGGTCAGCAGTACCCGTGTCCGGGAACTGATTGCCTCCGGGGCCATGGAGGAGGCCAAGCTTCTTCTGGGCCGTCCTTTTTTCCTGACCGGGACCGTTATCCCCGGCAAAGGGATAGGCCGATCGTTACTGGGATTTCCCACGGCCAATATCAATCCCAATGAACAGTTGATCCCCCAACGAGGGGTTTATGTGGTCCGGGTGGAAAGTCCGCAGGGCTTTTTTTATGGGGTAACCAATGTCGGTTTCAATCCCACCTTTGCCGAGGGTAAAATAATCTCCATTGAGACCTTTATTTTTGACTTTAAGGACGACCTCTATGGTAAGAATATTAAAATATTTTTTCTGAAACGGCTGAGGGGGGAAAGGACCTTTTCCGGTCCGGAAGCCTTGAAAGCCCAAATCTACAAAGACATCGAACTGGCCAAAATCTGGCTTTCCAACGAGAATATTGCAAAAATTTCAATTTGATAATAATGCGGTCCAGCCTTTTGAGGGATTGCCCGGCAAAAAATTGAAATTCATAGAGGGGATTTTATTATTTTTTTTCTTGACAAAAAGCCTTTTAAACAGGTAAGAGGACGGTGATATTTCTAGGCTTTAAACGGCTTAGAAAAAGCGGAGACTAATAAAGACTTTAAAGATAAAGAGAGCTTTGAACATCGTCCCCTTTTAAACCAATCTCTGCTGCAGACTCAAATTTTAATCATCGAGACAACTATAAGGTAATCGTTAGGTTAAAATTTTCGTCTTCTTTTACCATAAACAAAACCGAAAAGTTTTCAAAGCTCTTCCATTAAGGAGTATTGCTAACCGTGTTTTCTCAGATGTTGCAAGCCGGTCTCGGCGATTTTCTGTTCGTCTTTATATTCTTTCTTGTCGGTATAGCACTGCCACTGGGCATGATCATCGTCAATGTCTTGCTCGGTCCCAAAATGTTGGGCGAAAAAAGGGATGTGACCTATGAAAGCGGGGTGGCCCCGATCAAGACAGCCTGGCTGCAATTCGGTGCCTCCTATTATCTTTTTGCCCTGATCTTTCTGGCCTTCGACGTAGATGTCCTCTACCTTTTCCCTGTGCTGCTGGCCTACCAGAAGGGAACCGCCTATTTTGAACTAATTGAATTATTTATCTTTCTGTTTGTTTTGACCTTAGCCATTGTCTATGCCTGGCGTAAAGGAGTTTTTAAATGGAAGTAAAGGGAAGCGAACCCATCTGCCTGCCCTCCAGAGACCTGAGAAAGGAATATAAGGAAAGCTCTGCCGTGGTGGGGTTTGTTCCTCTGCAGGAGCTGATCGATATCGTCCGGATCAATTCCCCCTGGTTCCTGACCTTTGGCATAGCCTGCTGTGCCATCGAGATGATGGCCCCGGCCATGGCCCGTTGGGACATGATGCGTTTTGGGATGATCCCCAGGGCCACTCCTCGTCAATCCGATATCATGATTATCGCCGGGACCATTCCCCATAAACTGGCTCCGACCATCAAGACCCTTTATGAACAGATGCCGGCCCCCAAATGGGTCCTGGCCATGGGCAATTGCGCTATCTCGGGGGGACCTTTTTCTTATGAAGGGCAGTATGCTATTGTCAACGGTGCGGATAAAATCATTCCGGTGGATATTTATATCCCCGGTTGCCCCCCCCGCCCGGAGGCCTTGATACAGGGGCTGCTTAAATTACAAACCAAGATGAGCAAAGGATTATTAGATGTCAACGCCAGGGCAGAAAAGTCTGCTCGAAGAGCTAAAAAATAGCCTGACCCAGGCCGTCCCCGAAGGGAAAATCGAGGAAACCGATTATGCCCGTACCGGGTATCAGTTGGAGGTCCGTTTGGACCAGGTCGGGATGCGTCCTGTGGCTCAGGCCATGAAGGAAAAACGGTTTTATCTCGAAACCATAACCGCCTTGGATTATCTTGATTATTTTGAACTGGTTTATCTTTATTCCACTTATTTTCAAGACTTCTGCCGGGTCAAGGTCCGGATCAGGATCTCCAGGGAAGCTACACCGTTAAGTATCGCGGCCATCTATCCTGCGGCCATCTGGCTGGAGCGGGAGGTCTATGATTTCTTCGGCATCCGCTTCCAGGAGCATCCGGACTTGAAACGTATCATCAATCCCGACTGGGTGGACTATTACCCTCTACTTAAAACCTTCGGCAAGACCAAATTCACCGAAGAAATAGACGATATCCTATGCTGAATAAAATTACTATAGACGATGCCACCGTAAACGAAAGGGTCTATAAACTCAATCTCGGCCCTCAGCATCCCAGCACCCACGGGGTCATGCATTTTATTTTGACCCTGGATGGTGAGGTGGTGATTTCCTGTGAGCCTGACATCGGCTTTTCCCATAGGGGCCACGAAAAAATAGCTGAAAACCGGATCTATGAACAATTTTTGCCCTATCCGCCGCGAATTGATTATATGTCCGGCCTGATTTTTAATTATGGTTATTGCCAGGCCGTGGAGAGACTTTGCGGGATTGAGGTCCCCAGGCGGGCGGAATATATCCGGGTCATCACCTCGGAATTAAACCGTATTGCCAACCATTTCATCGGGGCCTTTGATTTTGTTATGGGTCTCGGGGCTTATACCCCCTTCATCTATGGCTGGGATGACCGGGAACAGATCCTGGATCTTCTGGAGGCGGTGGCCGGTTCCCGCCTGCCCTATTGTTATGGTCGGTTCGGAGGGGTCCGCAATGATATCGACCAGGCCTTTTGCGATGGGACCCGCCGTTTTATCGACCGGCTGCGGAAGCGCTTGAAGGATTACCATGATCTGGTAACCGGGAATATCATTTTTATCAAGCGAGCCCAGAATGTCGGGGTCATTACAAAAGAGACAGCCCTGGAATTCGGGGTCACCGGTCCTACACTACGCGGGTCCGGGATTAAATATGACGTCCGCAAGCAAGAACCTTATTCGGTCTATCCGGAGTTCAAATTCGAGATCCCGACCCGGGAAGAAGGCGATTGTCTGGCCCGTTACCTGGTGCGGATGGCGGAAATGGAGCAGAGCCTGAATATTATCGAACAGGCCCTGGACAAACTGCCTGCGGGATCGATCAGGGCCAAAGTCCCGCGTTTTGTCACCCCGCCGGCCGGTGAATGTTATTTTGCCTTTGAAAGTGCCAAGGGGGCAGTCGGTTTTTATATTGTCAGTGACGGGTCGCGGGTCCCTTACCGGATTAAGGTCCGCGCCCCTTCCTTTTCCAATTTATTTGTCATGACCAAAATCTGCCCAGGGCATTTCCTGGCGGATGTCATTGCCATTTTCGGCAGTCTTGATGTAACCGTTCCGGAGATTGATCGCTGAATATGACCCAACTCATCCAAATATGCAAAGATATATACGCCTTTCTTGGCTACGATTTGACCGTCGGCCTTATCGGAACGGTGGTTTTTTTAGCCTTTGTCCCCGTGAACGGCATCTTCATGGTCTGGTTTGAAATGAAAGTTTCCGGTCATATAACACTCAGACCCGCTTTTATGAGGGTAGGCCCGCATGGGATTTTGCAGAACCTGGCCGATGGTCTTAAAATGATGGCCAAGGACCCGATCACCCCGAAAGTGGCTGATAAATTCCTGTTCTGGATAGCGCCCATTGTCATCTTCATCCCGTCCTTTGTCGGGTTTGTGGTCATTCCTTTCAGTTCCATGATGCAGGTCAAGGATTTGAATGTGGGTATCCTGCTCATCTTTTCCTTTTCCAGCCTGACGGTCTTTTCCATCCTGATGGCCGGCTGGTCCTCCAATAATAAGTATTCCCTGATCGGGGCTGTTCGGTCGGTGGCCCAGAACGTGGCTTATGAAATTCCTTTACTGCTTTCCACCATGTCGGTCATCATCATGACTAATTCCTTTAAGCTGAGCGACATTATCGCCGCCCAGACACCGGTCTGGTATATCCTTTATCAGCCCATCGCTGCGCTCATTTTTGTCATTTCCACCACGGCGGAATGTAACCGGTCCCCTTTTGACCTGGTGGAGGCCGAATCGGAGCTGGTTGCCGGATTCCATACCGAATATACAGGAATGCGCTTCGGCATGTTCTTTATAGCTGAATATACCAATATGTTTATTGCCGCCTCCATGGCCACGGTCCTGTTTCTGGGAGGCTGGCGCGGACCTTTTCTTCCCGGCGTGATCTGGTTTTTTATTAAAGTCTTTTTTCTGATTTTCATCATTTACTGGATACGCTGGACCTTTCCCCGGGTTCGATTCGATCAATTGATGAATTTCGCCTGGAAGGTTTTAATCCCCATTGCCTTGCTGAACCTGATGATTACCGCCATTGTTCTTAAGGTCATATAAGATGAAACAGTCTTCAAACGGTTTTATACAATATATCCTGGATATCCTGATCGGGGCCAAGAGCCTGGCTATCGGCCTGTGGGTCACCGGCAGGCGACTCTTCAAGCCCATTATCACGGTCCAATACCCATACGAGAAAATAACTATGAGCTCGGGTTTCCGGGGACACATCGAGTTCATCCGCTTTGACGACACCAAGACCCATCATTGTGTGGCCTGCGGCTTGTGCGCCCGTACCTGCCCTTCCCATGTCATCAAGCTTCAGGGGGAAAAGAACAGGGCGGGTGATAAAAAATACGGCCGCCAATATGTCATTGATTTTTCCAAGTGCAGTCTTTGCGGTTTGTGTGTTGATGTCTGTCCGGAACAAACCCTCAAATTCTCCCGTGAATATGAACTGGTCTTCTATCAACGCTGGGATACGGTCATTGACATCATGCAACGGTTAGAGGAAAGACCATGAATACCATTTCCAATTTCATACCGCCGATCATCGTGGCCCAGGTGGCCTTCTGGTTTATGGTCGTTCTCACCCTGGTGGGGGCCGTGATCGCAGTGACGCTGCCTAAAATCGTCCATAATATATTGGGACTGGCTTTGTCGATGTTCGGGGTGGCCGGCATCTATTTGTTTCTCGGCAGCCAGTTTGTGGCCGTAATGCAGTTGTTGATTTATGTGGGAGCCATCTGTATCACCTATATCTTCGCTATTATGCTGTCTCCTCCTCTGGAATGGGACGTACAGAAAAAAAGAAAAACACGGATGATAGCCGCCCTGATTGTCAGCATGGTGGCCTTTATCGGTATGGTCAAAATGATTTTAAGTGTCCAATGGGGGCCGGGTATCAACCTCACAAGAGATTGGAGTATTAAGACCCTGGGGCAGCAGTTGCTGACCCGATATTTTCTGGTCTTTGAATTGATTTCCTTACTTTTGGCCATTGCCATCATTGGGGCCATCATGATCGCCAGCTACCACCAGAAAAGGGACTAAAGCATGGAACAACTGATTACCTATTTGGTTCTGGGCGCTCTCATGTTTTGTATCGGGATCTTCGGTATCCTGCAGCACCTCAGCCTGATCGGCATGCTGATCTCCACCGAACTGATCCTCAACGGGGCCGCCCTGAATTTCATGGCCTTTAATATGTTTTTATCCAAAGACGCCGCCGTCGGGCAGGTATTTACCCTGTTTATTATGGGTCTGGCCGCTGCCGAGACGGCCATTGCCCTGAGCATCATCATTACCATCTATCGCCGGTTTAGAGAGATTAAACCCGATAGTGTCACTGAACTGAAAGGTTAGATCTTTTAATCCCAATGGAAACAGTGGAAACCATTATCTCCATAAGACCGCTAATTGCCGTTTTAATTGCCACTACGGCCTCCCTGTTGATCCTGTGCACACCCAGGAAGCCAAACCTAATAAACTTAAGGGAGACCTGGTCGGTGTTAGGGGCAGTGGGAACTTTCCTCACCGTCCTGTCGATGACGCCAGCAATTTTAGCCGGCAAGGCCTTTGAATATACGCCGTTTGTTATTTTGCCGGGGATCTCCCTGAAATTAAGGGTGGATGCCCTGGGACTTATTTTCGGTACCATCTCATCATTCCTGTGGATCCTGGTCACCTTCTATAACATCGGCTATATGCGCGCTTTGAAAGAACATGCCCAGACCCGTTATTATTTCTGTTTTGCCGTGGCCATCGTCGGGGCCGTCGGGGTGGCCTTTTCCGGCAACCTGTTTTCCCTGTATTTCTTTTATGAAATCATCACCATCTTCACCTATCCCCTGGTTGGGCATCATCAGGATGAAGAGGCCTATGAGGGCGCCAGAAAATACATGGTCTATCTGACCGGCACGGCCAAATCCTTTTTCCTGCCTGCCGTCATTTTAACCTATATCCTGGCCGGGACTTTGGACTTTGCCCCGTCCGGCATAACCAAAGGGATCTTTCCGTCTACCGCCGATCCGACTCTGGTGACCATTACTTACATCCTTTTTATGGCCGGTTTTGCCAAGGCGGCCATGATGCCCTTTCATAACTGGCTGCCGTCGGCCATGGTCGCCCCCACACCAGTCAGCGCCCTGCTCCATGCCGTGGCCGTGGTCAAGGCCGGGGTCTTTTGTACCAGCCGAGTCATGTTGTCGGTTTTCGGAGTAGGATTGTTAAACTCTTTGAATCTCGGTATCCCTACGGCCTATGTTGCCTCATTCACCATCTTGATGGCCTCGATTATTGCCTTGACTAAAGACGATCTGAAGGCCCGGCTGGCCTATTCCACGGTCAGTCAGCTTTCGTATATTATCCTGGGGGTGGCCCTGCTGACTCCCAGTGCGGTCACCGGCGGATTGATCCATATTGCCAACCATGCCTTTTCCAAGATTACCCTCTTTATGTGCGCCGGGTCAATTTTTGTGGCCCTTCGCACCAAGAAAATCAGCGAGATGGGTGGAATTGCCCGTCAGATGCCCTTTACCATTGCCGCTTTCAGCATAGCGGCCCTGAGTATGATCGGCGTTCCACTGGTATGTGGCTTTGTTACCAAGTGGTACATCGCTTTGGGAGTCTTGGAGGCCCGTGAAAACTTCTTTTTGATCGTTTTGCTGGCCAGCACCATCCTGAACACGGGGTATTTTTTCCCGGTGATTCTCAAGACCATTTTTGGAAAACCTAATGATGGCGATCCTGGCGCGGTTCAAACCCAAGGGCTCCATGAAGCCCCGGCCTTCATGGTGATCCCTTTATTTTTAACAGCTATCGGCTCCATTGTGATGGGCCTTTATCCGGATTATTTCCTGAACATCGTCAAAGCCGTTGATCCGGATTATCTACTCAATATAGCAAAGGCGGTTTTCCGATCATGAACTGGGCAACTCCCATTCAATATTTGCGGGACCATTTAAAGGCCCTGAAATGGTTTCTCTATGTGGTCATGGCCGCGGCCATTATCTTTGATATTTTGATCCCTCGTCATGAAGCCCACTTTTTTGGAGACAAGATACCGGTCTTCTGGTCGGTTTTCGGTTTGGTCTGTTGCGTTCTTCTGATCAGGATTATGAAGGGCATAGCGCACGCCGTGCTGATGAAGAAAGAGGATTATTATGGATAAGTTTTTTCATCCGGCCCTTTTCTTTATCTTTGGTGCCTTCCTCATCCCTGTATTCAAGGGCTGGCTTAAAAAAATCTATTTACTGATCATACCGGCCGCGGCCTTCTACATCGTGGTAAACATGAACACCGGGGTGTATGGACAAATCAACTACCTGGGGTTTAATATCCTCCTCGGCCGGGTGGATCGATTGAGTCTGGTCTTTGCCCATGTCTTTACCCTGATGGCCTTTATAGGGGTTATCTACGGCCTTCATGTCAAGGAAGATGCCCAGCATATCGCCTCTTTTTTCTATGTGGGCGGCTCCCTGGGGGTGGTCTTCGCCGGAGACTATCTGACGGTCTTCATCTTCTGGGAAATGATGGCCCTGGCCTCGACCTTCCTGATCTGGTTCCGAAGAGAACCGGCTTCTTTGAGGGCGGGTTTTCGCTATCTCCTGATGCATATTTTCGGCGGCTTGTTGCTCCTGTCCGGTATCTTCCTGCACTATAAAAACACCGGGAGCATGGCCTTTGTTTTTATCCCCCAGGCCGGTGCCGGTTTTGCCGAATATCTCATTTTGGCCGGTTTTGCCCTGAATGCCGCTGTATTCCCCCTGCACGCCTGGCTGCCGGATGCCTATCCTGAAGCCACGGTCACCGGTGCGGTCTTCATGTGTGCCTTCACCACCAAAACGGCAGTCTATGTCCTGGCCCGGGGCTTCCCTGGATTTGAGGTGTTGGCCATTATGGGTACGGCCATGACCGTTTATGGGGTCTGTTACGCTACCATTGAAAACGATATGCGCCGGATCCTTTCTTATCACATCATCAGCCAGGTGGGCTACATGGTGGCCGGTGTGGGGATCGGTACGGAACTGGCCCTGAACGGGGCCTGCGCCCATGCTTATGCCCATATCCTTTACAAGGCCCTGTTGTTCATGGGGGCCGGTTCGGTTTTGATGATGACCGGAACATCCAAATTGGATAAACTGGGCGGGCTCTATAAATATATGCCCCTGACCTTGATCTTCTATGTGGTGGGAGGGATATCCATTTCAGGTTTTCCGCTGTTCAGCGGGTTTGTCAGCAAATCCATGGTGGTGGCCGGGGCCGGAGAGGCTCATCATCCGGTGCTCATGGTCCTGATGCTTTTGGCTTCAGTGGGTACCTTCCTGTCGGTGGGTTTGAAACTTCCCTACTTCGCCTGGTTTGGAAAAGATTGCGGACTCAAACCCAAAGAACCTCCAAAAAATATGCTTTTGGCCATGGGGATCACCTCGTTCTTGTGTTTGCTGATCGGGGTCTATCCCAAGGCTTTATATGATCTGCTTCCCTTCAAAGAGGCGGCAGCGGAGTTTCATCCCTATACCATGCCGCATCTTTCCGAGACGATACAGATTTTGCTTTTTACCGGGTTGGGATTCTTCCTGCTTCTCAAGAGACTGCAACCGGAAGCCAAGATCAATCTGGATTTCGACTGGTTCTATCGGAAGCTGATGGACGGCTTCATGTGGTTAGATGAAAAAGTAATTCAACTTCTCGACACCAAGTGGGGGGAGCTCTACAGGACCTTTGCTCTTAAACTCCTGATGATTCTGGCCGGTTTTTTTGCCTGGTTCGACCGCTGGGGCATTGACGGGGTGGTCGATAATGTTGCCTATGGTACTCAAGAGATCGGTAATAAAGTCCGCAAGGTGCAAACCGGGAATATACAGAATTATCTGGCCCTGGCCTTGCTGGTTATTTTTATTATTATTGGAGTTTATTGGTTCTTATAGAAAAACAGGCTATAGGCAAGAGGAAAATAATTTTAACTTACAGCCCATTGCCCATTGCCTACAGCCTATCGCCTAATAAAATTTAGGGAACTTAACAAACATGGATTTTCTCATTCCCAATCAGCTTAGTTATCCAATCTTGAGCACACTCATTTTTTTGCCTTTGGCCGGGGCCGTGGTGCTTTTTATGATTCGAAATGAGACGGCGGCCAAAATTTGGGCCCTGATCATCAGTATCGTGAATTTCGCCCTTTCTCTGCCTCTTTATTTTTCGTTCGATTTGTCCACCTACAAGTACCAGTTCGCCGAACATGCGCCCTGGATCCCCGGGCTTAAAATCAATTATACCCTGGGGGTGGACGGCATCAGCCTCTTTCTGGTCCTGTTAAGCACTTTGCTCACACCAATTTGTATCCTGGCCTCTTGGAAATACATTGAGAAACGGGTCCGGGAATTTCTTTTTTCTCTGCTTTTCATTGAAACGGCCTGTGTCGGTGTTTTTTCGGCCTTGGATTTTGTCCTCTTTTATATTTTCTTTGAGGCCATGCTGGTCCCCATGTACTTGTTGATCGCCGTTTGGGGCGGCCCGGAAAAGGTCTATGCCTCTCTCAAGTTCTTCATCTATACCATGGCCGGCAGCGTCTTCCTGATGGTGGCCATGATCGCCCTATATTTGAACGCCGGGACCTTCAGTATTCCGGAGTTGATGGCCCATAAATTTTCATTTAACTTTCAATTCTGGATCTTTCTGGCTATGGGGTTTGCTTTTGCCATTAAAGTACCAATGGCCCCTCTGCATACCTGGTTACCGGCTGCCCATGTGGAGGCACCAACCGCCGGCAGTGTGATCCTGGCTAGCGTATTACTGAAAATGGGCACCTACGGATTTGTGCGTTTTTGCCTGCCCATTACCCCACAGGCCAGTGTTTATTTTGCCCCTTATGTCTTCGGGATTTCCATCATCTCCATCCTTTATGGAGGCTATGTGGCCCTGGGACAAAGCGACATGAAACGCTTGATCGCTTACTCCAGTGTGGCCCATATGGGATTTGTCACCCTGGGGACCTTTATGTTTAATAAAAGCGGGCTGGAAGGGGCCATCCTGCAGATGATCAATCACGGGGTCACCACCGGGGCGCTCTTTCTCTGTGTGGGGATCATTTACGAAAGAAGCCACAGCCGTTTAATTTCGGTCAATTCGGGAATCAGCTCGATCATGCCCATTTACATCGGGTTTTTAGGTTTTTTCAGCCTTTCTTCCATGGCCTTTCCTGGGACCAACAGCTTCGTAGGAGAGCTGCTGGTTTTGATAGGGACCTTTCTTGATCACAAACTGATCGGGGCCCTGGCGATTCCTGGAGTGGTCCTGGCTGCAGCCTATATGCTTCGGTTGCTTCAGAAGATCGCCTGGGGAGGAAAAGGGAATCCCACCTTTAAAGATATGAATGTAAGGGAAATCATTTATCTGGCCCCTCTGGTCGTATTCGTATTGTGGATCGGATTTAATCCGGGACCGTTTTTAGATGTCATGCATGCCAGTGTGGCTCATTTGATCGAGCAAGTGCAGGCCGGGAATGCCCTGGCTTTGGTAAAATAGTCTCATGTTACTGAGGAACGAATCATAATGGATTTCTCGTTATTTCTGCCGGAAACCTTTCTGCTTTTCATGGCCTTGATTTTTTTCTGCCAGTCCATGTGGAAATCGTCGGCTGATCTCAATCAGGGACTGGCCCTGTTCCTTTCCGCTGCCGGAGTCATCATCTCTCTATTGAACCTTAATCAATCGGGAGAGCTCTTCTACCGGGCCTACCGGGTTGATCTTTTTTCCCAGATTTTCAAATGCCTGATCAGTCTGGGTCTGTTTCTGGTTGTCCTTCTGGGACGGAAATTAAAAGGCATTGAGGAACGTCTTCAGCCGGAATTTTTTATGTTTCTGAGCCTCAGTTCCTTGGGGCTTTCGATGATGGTCAGCAGTGTGGAACTGTTGACCATATTTATAGCCATGGAGCTGTCTTCTTATTCTCTCTATGTCTTGATCCCGATTCGTAATCAGGCCCACGGTCAACAAATGGAAGCGGCGATTAAATACATTATCTTCGGGGCCGCAGCTACCGGGGTTATGCTTTTTGGAATGAGTTATATCTTCGGGGTCACGGGGTCCACTTATTTAGTGGACATTTTGCAAAAGATGCCGGCTCTACTAAATCAACCCATAGCCATTATCGGACTTCTCTTAGTTCTCTGCGGCTTTTTCTTTAAACTGGCTGTGGTTCCCTTCCAGTTCTGGACCCCGGATGTTTACCAGGGTGCGGCCAACGAGACCGCATCTTTTGTGGCCACCATGCCGAAATTGGGGGCCGTGGCCCTGCTGCTTCGGCTGGTCAGTCTGGCCGGGAGCGGTGCCGTCGATTTGATTCAGGTTTTGGTTTTACTCTCAGCCGTTTCCATGACCTTTGGAAACCTGGCGGCCCTGGTTCAGAAAGACCTCAAACGTTTGTTGGCTTATTCCAGTATCGCCCATGCCGGTTATGTGTTATTGGGGGTTTTGACTCTGAATTCCGCCGGTTTTTCCGCGGCAATATTTCACATTTCAGCTTATTTATTGATGAACGTAGCCTGCTTTCTGGTAGTTTGTGCCGTTTCCCGCCAGGGTGAAAATGTTGCCATCAGTGACCTCTCCGGTCTTTATCGCCGGTCACCTTTATTGGCTTTTACCCTGGCTGTTGGGGCCTTTGCCCTGGCCGGTATTCCCCCTACGGCCGGTTTTACCGGAAAACTATTCCTTTTCGTTGCAGCCCTTAATCAGGGACACCTGACTTTGGTGATCATCGCCGCGGTGAATACGGCTATTTCCATTTATTATTATTTAAATATCGTACGCACGGCTTATGGACAGGACCCCGATGGATTACCGGCAGTGTCTTTGAGTTTTTCCAATCGATTATTAAATTATGGGTTGATCCTGGCCATACTCTTGATGGGGACGTTCCCGGCCTGGTTTATTGAACTGGCCCGGACGGCCTGCAAGACACTAATATCATAGAAAGGATTCGAGGATTTGAGGGGTCAAGGATTCAAGTAAACCGCTTATCATTTAAAAAAATCCTTGAATCTTCCAATATTCTTTTGAAATAAAACGATTTCGACGAACACCGAACACAACACGCCGAACGGTATTTTTACTTATGGAGTTAACATAGATCATGCCAAGAACCGTCGTACATATTGCAGAACCCCAAATCGCAACCACCCCCAAAATATTGGTTTGTAACCATCCGAAAGCTAAGGCCTGCGGGGCGGAGACCATTTATCAAGGCCTCATCGCTGAAGCCCGAAAGTTGAATATTAAGGTCATCGTTGAGCCGGCCAAATGTGGATGTTTCGGGAGCTGTGAGAACGGGGCATTCTTAAGTTTCCCTTACATGGGCGTTTTCTATCACAAAGTTAAAGAAGGTCATATTCCAACCATCCTAAATGAAACCGTTAAACAGGGGAAAATTGTTTTCCCTTTGCTGCGTCTCAATCCCCTGCAATCGATTCGCGGGGATTTGATCTGGGAAAAGGCCACAGGTTGTATCATGACCATGTCCTCCTCTTGTTGCATGGTCGAGGTGGCCGAGTATATGATCAAGTTCCATTATGATGAATCCTGCGGCAAATGTGTTCCCTGCCGCCTGGGGATACAAAAACTGGCCGACCTCACCTCGGCCATAAGGTGCGGTCAGGCACCTGCCAATGCCGTTAAGGAAATGGAAATCTTAATTAAGTTGATGATGCAAGCCCCTTATTGTGCCTTTGCCGGCAAAGTGTCTCATATTATTCTGTCAATTTTATCCCAATTCCGGGAAGAGTTTGAGACCCACATCAAAGAAAAACGCTGCCCGTCCGGGGCTTGCAAGATGCTTTGAGAAACCACCTAACCGAACCGCATATTTAGCTGATATGTTCCTCACTTTTCGCAGCTGACTTCTCTTACCTCCTGGCCTACCCCACTGTTTTCCCGATTTATAAAATTGCTTGACAATTTTCGTTTCTCCCCTACAATTTTGCCGAACACCGGAAGGAATCGAAACATGGACGAATATAGAGTCATGGGGAAAATTAGAGAGATCAGGGGGAAAGGGGCCTGCTCCTACGGGCATCAGGTGGGAGAGATCTTTGAAATAAAAGAAGTGGGCTCTTCTATCTGCCAGTGGGCTTTAACGAGCATCTTTCCTTTTTATACGGTCTTGAAATTCGGCGGTAAATTTCCCTGGGTCAAGGACCATGACCGGCTTCAGGTGGCCTGTCCTGATCCCGACAACGTCGTGGTTTTCGAACTCTGGAGGGAAAAATTATAAAGTGAAAATCGTAGCCGTTTCCATCAGCGATCAAAAAGGGGTCCCCAAAAAAAACATCCCTCAAGGGATGTTAGTCGAAGAATTCGGCCTGAACGGCGACGCTCATGGAGGGCCCTGGCATCGTCAGCTCAGCCTACTGGCTATAGAGAGCATCAAAAAGATGCAGGATCTGGGGTTGAAGGTCCGCCCCGGTTCCTTTGCCGAAAACATCACCACTGAAGGCATTGTATTGCCGGAACTTCCCTTGGGCACCCGGCTGAGCTTGGGACCGGATGCCCTGGTGGAAGTCACTCAGATCGGTAAAGTCTGCCATGACCATTGTGCTATCTATCGTCTGGCCGGGGATTGTGTCATGCCCAGAGAAGGCATTTTTGTCCGCATACTTAAAGGGGGGCAAGTGAAACCCGGCGATCCGATTGAAATTTTATCAAAGGAGTAAAAACAATTCCTTTGATTCCGCCATCAACAATTCCAAATCAAAAGTTGACGGGTATGGACAAGGTCCAAAAACTTTCAGGTAAAAAATGCCAGTATTACCAAAGAGGACATTGCCTTAAACCTGCAGTCCTTCCGCCGGACGAAGAGAAGCTATGTGTTCTCATTGTGGAAAGACAGCGTATGGGCCATCAAACCCTGGACCGGCTGAAACGTCTGGAACGGTTCGGCTTGACCATCCATGACCGGAATGGTGGGATCGCCCAGCGATATATTGTCAATAAGAGTTTAAAAGAAATAGCCAAGGTATCCTGCAAAAATTTTATTCAATCCGGTCTGAATCATCCCGCCTGTCTCCATCAGATTCAAACCCAGTGTCTTTTAAAAACCGAAGCCTGTTTGGGACGCTGCCCTGAGTATCGGCTGGGAAGAAAAGAATCCTCGTGATCTTTTCCGTTTCTTATAAAAATCCAGTCCCGGCTGTAGATATCATCATCGAAATCGAAGAGGGAAAGATCGTCCTGATCCGAAGGAAAAATCCTCCTTTCGGCTGGGCCTTGCCCGGAGGATTTGTTGATTATGGGGAATCTCTGGAGCAAGCGGCCGTCCGGGAGGCCGAAGAAGAAACCTCTCTTAAGGTAAACCTGGTTCGGCAGATGCACTCTTATTCGAACCCGAAACGCGACCCTCGTCGTCATGCGATCAGCACCGTCTTTATTGCCCGGGCCGAAGGCGCACCCAAGGCTGCCGATGATGCCGAAGCTATCGGAGTTTTTGACCGCTTCACCCTGCCCTCTCCTCTGACCTTTGATCACGGCCTGATCGTTAATGACTATTTCCTGCAAAAAGAAAAAGAGGATTCCATGGAAACAACACCGGAAGCCATAGAAAAAAATATCCAGTCGGTTCATGCCCTACTGAAAGACCGAATCCCTGCCGATACCCGCATCGGGATCGTGTTGGGGACCGGACTGGGTGGATTGGCCGACCGCATCCAGAACCCTTCTTCCATCTCTTATCAGCAGCTCCCCTCATTTCCCCACTCCACAGTGGACACTCATCAAGGGAAACTGACTTGGGGTCTTCTGGCCGGAAAAAACGTGCTGGTTTTACAAGGTCGTTCCCATCTCTATGAAGGATATACAGCCCAGGAAATCGGTTTTCCGATTCGGGTCCTGGCAGCTCTGGGGATTAAGGTGCTGATCATCTCCAATGCCGCCGGAGGACTGGATCCCCTTTTCCAGGCCGGGGATATCATGCTGGTAACCGATCAGATCAATTACACCGGAGAAAATCCTTTGGTTGGTCCTTATCTGGAAACCTGGGGGGCCCGGTTTCCGGATATGTCTCAAGTTTATGATCGCCGACTTAGGGCTTTGGCTGAAGAATGGGCTGAGCAGCAAAAATTCCCTCTCCGCCAAGGAGTGTATGTGGGTCTTAAAGGACCCAGCCTGGAGACCCCGGCGGAAACCCGATTTTTGATCTCCATGGGGGCCCAGGCCGTGGGCATGTCCACCATCATGGAAGTAATCACTGCCGTTCAATCGAGGATGCGCATCCTGGGCTTTTCTGTCATTACCAATGTCAACCGCCCGGACCGAATGGAACCAGCCTCCTTTGAATCGATCGTTGAAACCGCCCGGAATACGGAACCCAAATTGATGGCCTTAATTGAAGGGATCCTTTCAAAAATGGATTAGCACGATATCCATAACAGAAACAAATTAATCTTAAGGAATTAATTACATAATGTCAAATAACAATATAGATTTACTAATTAAAAATGGACTAATTGTTACCATGAATCCAGTCATGGAAATCCATCAACCTGGGGCTCTGGCCATCAAAGGGGATACCATTACCGCAATAGGCCCGGAAAAAGAATTACGTCATCTGGAATCCACAGCCCGGGAGATCCTGGATGCTCAGGGCGGGGCTGTTTTACCCGGACTGATCAATACCCATACCCATGCGGCCATGACCCTCTTTCGCGGCCTGGCCGATGATCTTCCTCTGAAAGACTGGCTCAATCACCATATCTTTCCCGCTGAAAAAAAACTCAATGCCCAATGGGTCTATTGGGGAACTTCACTGGCCTGTGCTGAGATGATCCTTTCCGGGACTACCACCTTTTGTGACATGTATCTTTTTGAGGCCGAGGTGGCCAAGACGGCCAAAGAGGCTGGCATAAGGGCTCTGGTAGGGGAAGTTCTTTACGATTTTCCTTCCCCCAATTACGGACCGCTAGAAAAGGGATTTGAGTATTCACTGCAAATGATTCAGGACTTTAAAAATGACCCCTTGATTTCCGTGGCCATCGAACCCCATACAACTTTTACTTGCTCACCTGATTTATTACAAAAAGCCGGTTACTTGTGTAATAAATATAATGTACCACTTATAGTCCATGTCTCAGAAACCCGCCATGAAGTGGAGCAGATTCAAGAGCAGTTTCAGACTTCTCCAGTAGGTCTCCTGAAACAATTAGGCCTACTGGCTCCCAACCTCATAGCCATCCATTGTGTGACCCTTTCATCGAAAGATCTGGATGACTTACAAAAGGGACAGGTCAAAGTAGCCCATTGCCCGGAAAGCAATATGAAACTGGCTTCAGGAGTAGCGCCGGTGGTCCAAATGTTGTCCCGGGGAATCACCGTCGGTTTGGGGACCGACGGCTGCGCCAGCAACAACAATCTGGATCTGTTTCATGAAATGGATACGGCTGCCAAACTGCATAAAGTACATCTCTCTGATCCCACGGTCATGGATGCCCGAACCGTGCTCCGTATGGCCACCATTGAGGGAGCCAAGGTCCTCCAGATGGAACAAAAAATAGGATCCTTGGAAGCGGGGAAAAAGGCCGATGTGATTGTCCTGGACCTTAAAAAACCCCATTTGACCCCTCTCTACAACCTTTACTCCCATCTGGTCTATGCCGCCAAAAGCTCCGATGTCACTCAGGTTATTATCAACGGCCAAAGAGTTCTAAAAGACCGGAAGCTTATGACCCTCAATTTGAAAACCATTTTTGAACAGGTGGGGCGATTCGCCGAAGACCTGAAAAAAAGTTCGGAGTTTTGAGTTCGGTGTATGGAGTGCGAAAAAAAATATGGATGCCTCTTGAATCATGTATCGTGAACCCATGACTCCGCAATCCGCAATCCGCAATCCGCAAGCTCAATTGGATTATCTTATCAAAGACGGCCTGATACTTTCCCTTGCCCCTGATCTTCCAGAAACATTCACCGGTTCCATCGGCATACAAGGTGACAAAATCGTTTTCCTCCAGCCTGAGGACTCAAGGCTCCCCTTGCCATCGGCCAAAAAAATCATTGATGCCCGCGGCCTCCTGGTCATGCCCGGTCTAATTAACACCCACACCCATGGGGCCATGACCTTGTTTCGAGGTCTGGCCGACGACCTTCCTTTACAAACCTGGCTGGAACAATTCATTTTTCCGGCAGAGGCACGTTTTGTCAATCCGGAGTCGGTCTACTGGGGAACCTTGCTGGCCTGTGCCGAGATGATTCTTTCCGGGACCACCACCTGCGCTGACGGTTATTTCTGTGAGGATGGAGCCGTAAAAGCTATGGAACGTTCAGGGATGCGTGCCGTTTTATCCCAAGGGGTGGTGGATTTCCCTGCTCCTGGGATCCCGGACCCGGCTCAGAATATACTTACCGCTCGCCGGTTTGTGGAAAAGTGGAAAGGTTTCTCCGATCGAATCCAGACCGGGATATTCTGCCATTCCCCATATACCTGCTCTTCTGAAACCTTGAAGACCGTGAAAGCGTTATGTCGGGAAAAACAAGTCTCTTTTTTTATCCATGCGGCGGAAACCCGGGAAGAATGCGATACGATCCGAATCCGTTATGGAAAAACCCCGATTAACTACCTGCATGCACTAAATCTATTAGATGACCGGACCGTCGCCGTCCATTCCATTCATGTGGATTCGAAAGAAATAGAACTTTTGGCCCTAACCCAAACTGCTGTGGCCCATTGCCCGGAAAGTAACATGAAGCTGGCTTCGGGGATTGCCCCGATAGCTGAAATGCTGAAGAAAGGGGTTTTGGTTGGACTGGGGACCGACGGCTGTGCCAGCAACAATGATCTGGACTTATTTAAAGAAATGGATACGGCCGCCAAGCTGGAAAAGGTCAGCTATCTGGACCCGACCATTATGAATGACCGGACGGTGTTGCGCCTGGCCACCATCGAAGGGGCGCGTGTCCTGAGTCTTGGAAAAGAGGTCGGATCGTTGGAGCCCGGGAAAAAAGCGGATATCATCTTTCTTGACCTGAATCAGCCCCATCTGGTCCCCTGTTACGACCCTTTTTCCATATTGGTCTATACGGCCCAGGGATCCGATGTGCATTCGGTCATGATCAACGGCCGGATGGTCATGGAGGGAAGAAAGATACTGACCTTTGACCTGAATGAGGTTTTAGAACAGGTCCTCGGTCTAAGCAAAAAGATTAATCTCTCCAGCCATGTTCTCCGATGAGACTGACGAAACGCACTCCCCCCAGGTCCTCTTCCTGGAACCCTTCCTCGGTTTTAATGATCTTTTTCAATGCTTGAGAATATCGGTCTCCCACCGGGATGACCATCCGGCCGTTCAAGGCCAATTGTTCGAGCAGGGGTGCGGGGATGTCCGGAGCGGCGGCTGTAACCATAATGGCATCAAAAGGACTCTCTTCCAGCCAGCCCTGGGTCCCGTCATTCACCTTCAGCATCACCTTAAAATATTTTAATTGATCAATAATCCTGCGGGCTTTTTGAAATAGGGGCCGAATCCTTTCAATGGAAAAAACTTTCTTGGAAAGTTCGGCCAAAATGGCTGTCTGGTATCCAGAACCGGTGCCGATCTCCAGGACCTTTTCCTGCCCCTTAAGTTCTAGGGCCTGGGTCATCAGGGCTACGATATAAGGCTGGGAAATGGTCTGCCGTTCTCCGATAGGGACTGGATAGTCATTGTAGGCTTCGCCCCAAAGGGCCTCTTCGACAAACAAATGCCGGGGAACCGTTCTCATGGCCGCCAGCACCTTCAGGTCGTTGATCCCCCGGGGAATAAGTTGATCCCGGACCATCTTTTCTCGGGCTTTGTTTAAGTCCATCAGGTTACTCTCAAAGTTAAAGCACGGCCAAAAGATCAAGGGTTCGGGGTGGCCGGCGAATTAACTTGTTTTTACCCTTGAATCATTAAAATATTTCCCAAAAAACGGATAAATTATGTTATATAGGATAAGCGGAAAAAGTGTCAATCCAATTTTAAACCCATAGGCTTTTAGGCCTTAACTGCTCATAACCTTTTCCTAGAAGGACTTAAAACATGGCCGAGGAATTGAATATAAAAAGGATCAGTAAAAAATTAGGGATCATCATCCTGGGAATGGTTATTTTTCTTCTGCTCTCCATGTGGATCAAGGGAGTGGAAATGAAGTTCAGAATTTTCATGGCTCTTTTTGCCGGATTGTCGGCCTGGATGGGGATTGTCTCGCTGGTCATCTGGTTATGGAAAGAAAGCAACCAAAAGGATGCGCAAAAAAAAGGATGACGCACTATGAAGGCGGCCAAAAAATCCTTTCGAGATGCCCCAGAAATGAAGGCAACGGATGTCCTTCAAGCCTTTATCGGCATTTTTGAAAGCAGAGGATGGCGGAATCAGACGATCCGAATCAGGCGTCAGGAACGACGATACCGAATTTCCTGCACGGAGACAGGGTTCGTTGCCTATCGAATCAACGATCACTGCGGTGTTTCCCCGGGTATTCCCGGTTGGCCGGTATGTTTTGTCACTCAGGATCATATGATGGACGATTCCGATATGTCCAGGTTTGCATCCAATGAACCCAGCGTACTTGACTGGTTGCGCTTTATCACCGATAGCGATTTAGAGCTGATTTGAAAGGTGTAGGCAATTGAAAATCATTGTGTCCGGGTCTTTGGCTTACGACAGGATTATGGATTTCCCGGGATACTTCTCCGAACATATACTCCCTGAAAAAATTCATGTTTTAAATGTGGCTTTCCAGGTTAACGGTATTAAAGAGAAATTCGGCGGTACAGCCGGCAATATCGCCTATGCCTTGGCTCTGATGGGTGAAAAACCTGACATTTCTGCCACTATCGGTCATGATTATCACCGATACCTCACCTGGTTAGCGGACAATGGGCTCTCCACAAAAAATATAAAAATCATAGAAGACGAATTCACCGCCGGTGCCTACATCACCACTGACCGGTCCGACAACCAGATCACTGGATTCAACCCAGGTGCGATGAAATTTTCTTCCTGTCTGAATTTCGATCAACTGGATCCTAAAAAAACGTTGATCATCGTCTCTCCCGGTAATTTGGAAGACATGATCAATTATCCCCAAGCCTGTAAGGTCAGGGGGATCGATTATATCTTTGACCCCGGTCAATCCATACCCATGTTGAGAGCCGAAGACCTGCTCCAGGCCCTAGAAGGATGCCGGATCCTGATCTCCAATGATTATGAGTTGGAACTGATCATGAGCAAGACCGGATTAAATAAAGAGGCCTTGCTTAAAAAAGCCCGGGTGATTATTACCACTCTGGGGGAATCGGGTTCACGGATCTTCAGGCCGGATGGGGAAACCTACATTCCTGCAGTCCAGCCGAAGAATATAGAGGATCCAACGGGTGCCGGCGATTCCTATCGAGGGGGATTGATCAGCGGCCTTGTCCGTGGTATGGATATCAAAGAGTCCGCCAAAATAGGCAGTGTTTGTTCTTCCTTTGCTGTAGAGTCCTACGGCACTCAGGATTATAGGTTCGATCTTGAGGAATTTAACGAGCGGTTTAAGAAATGTTACGGGTAGATTCCTATTTTATCTGAAACTCTTCTTCTTGGCCCCCTTCGCGGCTCTGCGAAGAGATTCCTGATTACCTTCGAACGGACAGAGCATCCCTTTCTCAACGACTTTACCGAGTAGTCCGCAAAATACGCCGTTCACCGCCAAGCAGGCGGCGTGTTGGGCTTTTTTATTGTCGGCTTTATTGCACATGAAGGAACAAAATTTCATCGGGATAACCCAATCTAATGATAAAGGGGTTAACCCGCCTATGATGGATTAACCCCCCTTAATTTCTTGGTCGGGACGACTGGATTTGAACCAGCGGCCCCCTGAACCCCATTCAGGTGCGCTACCAGACTGCGCTACGTCCCGTCAAGAGGATATCTAACATTTTGAGTAAGACCTGTCAAGTTTTCCAGTATTTTTCTCCAGTATTTTTTCATTGACGTGTATAGCAATAAAAACCCACCCAAACTGAATTTAATTTGTTTCTATTTCCAGTGGTGAGGTCGGAAGCACAGGTTGTTAAAAAAAGATTCGATTCCTATCCTCCAACCCGCCTCAAACTGTCTTTCCACAATAGGGACAGGCCTTCCAGAAAGCCTGAAGCCTTTTTCCACAATCCGAACACTTAAGCATCAATGGTCGAGAGCAATTGGGACAGTTGGCAAAAAAATGTTCCACCGGATAAAAACAAGAAGGGCAATAGCGTGCCCCGACTTCGTAGGGTATAATCCTCAACATCTCTTCCAAACTGACTTGACCCGCCCTCGCCTTCCGCAGGCCGCAGGCCAGCAGGGTTTCCATGCCCTCCTGCACGGCCAGATGCCGTAATTCAGTCTCCGGGGCTTTCATTTGAATCGCCTCCCGAAAAGCAGGGGTAGCGGTCAATAATTCAAAAAAGCCTTCCCTGCCTTCATACCCCTGTCCTCTGCAGGCAGGACAGCCCTTTCCTTGGTAAAAAAGTTCCTCTTTCGGCAGATGTAAATGATAGCGTTCCAGTATCTTAGGATCCGGCAAATAGGGTTCTTGGCAATGAGGACAATTTTTTCGAATCAGCCTTTGAGACAGGATCCCTAATAGACAGGAAGAAAGGACATAAGGTTCCAGACCCAGATTATACAAACGGGTAATGGTGGAAACGGCATCATTGGTGTGCAGGGTACTGAGAACCAGATGCCCGGTAAAGGCCGCTCTTAAGGCAATTTGGGCCGTCTCCTCATCCCGTATTTCTCCCACTAGGATAACATCTGGGTCTTGTCGGAGGATCGACCGTAAGGTATTGGCAAAAGTCAACCCCACTTTTTCATTGATTTGAACCTGGGTCACCCCATCCAAAGCATACTCGATGGGGTCCTCGACTGTGATGACATTAATCCCCTCCCGATGAATGGCTTGCAGTATGGAATAAAGGGTGGTGGTTTTTCCGCTGCCCGTTGGCCCGACGACCAGGATCAAACCCTGGGGCCGTTCGATCATGGTTGAAAGTCTTTCCAACTGGGACGGAGGGAGTCCCAATTGATCGACTCCTAAAAAAGTTTGCCTGGTATCCAGAATACGAATCACAATTTTTTCTCCCCACATGGTCGGAAGCAAAGAAACCCGAAGATCAATGGCCTTCCCCTGATATTGGACCCGAAAACTTCCATCCTGTGGAATCCTTTTTTCGCTGATATCCAAATTGCAACTGATTTTGTATCGGGATACCAAGGATTCCAAAATCGATCGGGGGAAAATCGATTCATTCCTGAGCTGACCGTCAATCCGATAACGGATCCGAACTGTCTTTTCGGCGGGCTCGACATGAATATCGCTGGCTCTCAGCCGTATAGCCTCCTCCAGTATTTCCCTTTGCATCCTTACCGCCGGAGCCTGCTCCGACTCCGCTGAAATCTTGTCCAATAAAACTTCCTTTTTAACTAGGCTGATCGTTTGTCGGGCTGTGACATTCATTTTCCCCTCCCTATTTTGTGGCCGTTTCTTATTCTGTTTTTAAAGGTTTTTCTCTTTGGATCCATATTAAAGCAAAGTTTGTGCCACTTAGGAAAATCATCTTGTTTTCAGTTTCCTTAAGCCCAACCTATCTAAAACTCGGTATAAAAGAATACCGGACGATCTACAATGCAGATTATTTTTCTATTACGGGAAGAGGTTGCGGGGAGAAAGAAACGGAACAACAGTTCCCAGTTCATGTAAATTTGATTCTCGTTTATATGGATCCTTTATCACAGATCAATACCCTCTTTTTTCTTCAGACACCGGAGTCGAAGTCAACCCCGGTTTGAAAGTAAGTCGGTTCCGGGTACTTCGTGGCCTGCCATCTGTTTTAATTTGAAACAAAAATATCGAGATTATATGGTGAGATGTTATTAACAGAATCCGTTAAAACTTTTAACAGGTTGCTCAAAAAGGTCCAGATACAAGGCGCTCGATATCCCGAGGAATGAGTGGTACATTGAAGTACGTCGCAATGACGAGGGATGAGGGCAACGCCGTAGATGGACCATTTTCAGCAACCTGTTATTTACTTTCTATGTTTATCGTAAAATTCTTTATAAAAGGCTAAATTCTGTTTCAACAATTCCGGGGTGTTTAAATTATAAGGGCATTGGTCTTTACAATTTCCGCATTCGGTGCAATCCTCAATCCTCATCATCAGTGCCTTCCAGTTATCTTCCAGAAATACTTGATAAGGAGACCTCATGAGAAGCAGCGACATGCGCGCGGCCATGTTGATGGGAATTTTCGCCGGGCAAGGCATACAATAACCGCATCCGCGGCAAAAATTCTCCCCCAGTTCAGAGCGATCTTTCTCGATCTGTTTTCGCATCCCCTCATCAAGCCGGGGTGGATTTTTGGCCAGCTCAATAAACTGATCCAGCTCCTTCTCCCTCTGTATCCCCCAGATGGGTACAAGGTTTTCATACTGATTAAGAAAGGCAACGGCAGCCGGGATGTTGGTAATCAAGCCGCCGCTGAGCGCCTTCATAGCGATCAGACCCAGGTCGTGTTTCTTGCACTCTTCAGCCAGCTTTAATTCTTCTTCGGTCGATATCAAGCTTAAGGGAAACTGAATCGTATCGAACATCGAAGAATGTATGGCCTCCAAGGCGATTGGGCGCCGGTGATTGGTGATCCCGATAAAACGGATCGCTCCGCTTTCTTTCGCTTTGAGAAGAGCGCCGTAAAGGGATTCCGGGTCCTCCCTGTCCGGTATTTTTTCTGGATTGTGCAGCTGATAAACGTCAATATAGTCCGTTTTCAATTTTTTCAGGCTTGTTTCCAGATGTTTGACCAGGGCCTCTTTATTGTTGGCGTGGGTTTTCGTGGCGATGATGATGTTGTTTCTGACGCTTGATAGGGCATTACCGATTTTTTCTTCACTGTCGGTATAAGCCCTGGCGGTATCATAATAGTTTATGCCGTTGTCATAGGCCTTTCTTAAGATTCGAACCGCCTCGTTCATTTCCACCCGCTGAAGCGGCAGAACGCCAAAGGCGGGTTTGCTCACCATGAGATTGGTTCTTCCCAGTCTGACTTGTTTCATAATGATAAAACTCCTTCTATAAATCGCATCTAACTTGCTTCTCAAAAATAAAAAAGGGCTCAAGGATTTTCATTTCAACGCTTTTCACATGAACCCTTGAATCCTGGACTCCTTGAATCCATTGCTTAATTTTTATGATTCGTGCCCCTCCACCAGGGCATGAAAGATAGCCGGGATTTAATAGTTATCCCTCATCCCACTTTGCCGCACTGACCGCCGTCCACCGGAAGGATCACCGAGGTGATGAACTTGGCTTCATCCGAGACTAAGAAAAGGGCGGCATAGGCGATGTCCCAGCCGGAGCCCATCCCCCCTTTAAGGGGAACCTGGCTGTCCCGGGCCTGAATCAATTGTTCCTTGCTGATCCCACGGCGGGCTGAAATCCCCTCAATAGCCATTGGGGTTTTCATCAAACCGGGCATGATGGCATTGACCCTTATCCCTTTCTTAGCGTATTTCATGGCCACGGAATGAGTCAGGGCATTGAGTGCGGCCTTGGAAGTCTTGTAAGCCAGCATGGATGTATTGGCCACCGCCGCCACTGAAGAAGTATTCAGGATGGAGCCACTGCCCTGCTGTTCCATAATGGGCAGAACATATTTACAGGTCAAAAAGGCACTTTTCACATTGGTATTGTAGATCCGGTCCCAGACCTCTTCTTTTAACTTCACCGGCCCGAAATCATCTCCCCCGATGCCCACATTGTTCACCAGGATATCGATTCGACCATAGGTTTTGACACACTTCTCGGCCATACTGCGGCAGTCATCCGCCTTGGTGACATCGGCCGCAAAGGCAAAGGCTGTCCCGCCTTCCCTTTCGATCATGGCCTTGGTATCCTCGGCCGAATCGAGACGCCGATCCACCAGCATGACCTTGGCCCCGGCCCGGGCAAAAAGAACAGCCATGGCCCGGCCATTGCCTATCGTATCCCCCGGTGTTTGTCCGGAACCGGTGACAATGGCCACTTTTCCCTGTAGTCGTTGATCCATTTCTCTTCCTTTCATAAGTAAAGTTTTTTATCGGACAGACATCTTATAAGTATTAAAAATATTTTTCAAGATAATCTTCTCTTCTACATATATTCCTTCCGGGACAAGTCTCGATTTAATGTCAATAGCCGTTTCCGGCCTCTCCTCTGCCCTCTTTGGCCTTGGTCGATCTTCGCTGTTCCTATTTTCTTTGAATCCTCCCCCCAATTGAATCATAATTAAATGTTACCAAGAGGATAGTAGGATAGGGAACGTTGACTCATAATTAATGTTACCGAGAAGCCTTAACCAAGTCATTCTGGAACTGGACCTGATAGATTTTT
>JBEKPQ010000023.1:0-42412 GCA_049520575.1 Thermodesulfobacteriota bacterium
ATGAGACAGGCGGGGAGATCATCGTTTTCTTCCATTGAGGCGCTTAAGCGACCTCCTATTTCAGAATACATGACTCCCCGTCCACATCCTAACCCCGATTAAGCAAGGTCAAAGCGTCTCTCAGACGACTTTCAAATAACAAGGGTTGGGTAGGATGTCACGGAGCGACGGGGAACCCGCCTGGTAGGGCAAAACCTATAACGCCTTAAAAAATAAAAACTCTTGACTGGAATAAACAAGGAAGAAGTCATCAAGTTCCCACGAAAATTGCCTCACCGTACCACATTCATCGAGTACACCTGCAAGTCTTGTTTGGGAGCTGGACTAAAAATTGAGGATTACAGATTGAACTCAACAGGCCGCCCATGGTCAGATGATATGGGTCGAAGAGTATTTCCATAGATGGTAAGGTTATAAAGGCTTCTTCATTTTCCTTTTGAAGAAGTCTCCGGGCGACGTTACTATAAAAAAGCCGCCATAGGCACCTTCTTGGCCTTGGATTTAAACTCCTCAATTCTTTTTCTGACGGCGATCTTGTCATATTTGCCGACGCTGGTCTTCGGAACATCGTCGACAAAGGCGACATAAACTGGAAGCATCCACTTGGTAATCTTCCCTTTGTCAACACCCTCTGCCTGAAGGAAAGTGAGGATATCTTCCTCTTTGTTGTTCGATCCGGGGAGTACCTTGACTAGGGCCATCGGTATTTCGCCCCATTTCTCATCCGGTATGCCGACATAAGTGGCCTCCAAAACAAAGTCGGCGTTGCTGGTCAAATTCTCCAGAAGGACCGTGGGCACCATTTCGGAGCCGCTTCGGATGACATCGGTTATTCGATCCGCGATGATAATATAACCGTCTTGATCAATTTTGGCCGCATCGCCGGTGTGGAACCATCCGCCCCTCCAGGCAGCGGCCGTTTTCTCCGGATCCTTGTAGTATTGTTCTGTTATCCAATGGCCGCGCAGGATGATCTCGCCGATCGTCTCGTTATCGTGAGGCACATCCTTGCCGTCTTCAGTTACGACGCGGGCGTCTATGGCCGGAAGTATCGGTAAGCCCGTCTTGACTAAGACCTTGTCAATCTCCTCTTTCGGCCAGTTCTCCATATTCCTTTTTAATACGGCGCCGATAACACCGGCCATTGTTTCCGACATGCCGTAGCCGGATGCGGCCCTCATATGGGGGAAAAGCTTTTCCGCTTTGTTCTTTAAACCAAGAGGCAGGGCGCCTCCTCCGATGGCTATACTGGTCAGGCTGCTCAGATCCCACTTATTGAGATCGGGGTATTCAAGCAGCATGGCTAGCATGGTCGGTACCATCACAGCGGAGTTTACTTTTTCATTCTGAATCAGCTCGCAGAAACTTTCCGGTGTGTATTTACTGGAGCAAACCAACTTGGCCGCCGCGTGAACCATCATGAACGGCGTTCCCCAGGCATGAATATGGAAAAAGGGAATAACCGCGAAAAAATTAGTTTGATTAGGCCGTGGTGGATCGTCTGGCAGCCTTACCGCATTGCCTACTCTTTCGAGCGAATGAATACATTGCAGATAGATCTGGCGGTGGGTGTACAAAGCCCCTTTGGGCAGCCCCGTTGTGCCGGTGGTATAATAGAGTGTCGCATGCGTGTCCTCATCCAATTCCGGCCAATCGTACGTAGTCGGCTGTTCCTTCAACAACGCCTCGTATTCGTAAAGAGGCTCTATCTTGGTCTTGGGCAGACCTGGTTTGTCGGACATATAGACAAATTTTTTCACAACCGGCTTGATCTTATCATACAGGAGTTCGACAAGAGGCATGAGAATCTCATCAAAAAAGATGATGTAATCCTCGGCATGGTTGATGACATAGGTCATATGTTCCAGGGACAACCTGATATTGATGGGATGAGAAATCGCCCCAATGCCGACAGTGGCAAAAATATTCTCCAGATGACGATGGTGATTAAGCGCCATGGCGCCGACCCGGTCGCCATCCTTCACCCCCAAGGACTTGAGGAGATGGGCATGCTGGCAGGTGCGCGCGTACCATTCCTTCCAGGTGAACCGGAAATACTGACCATCGTCGTTCCGGTAGACAACAGCAATGTCATCCGGATACATGCTAAGCGGTTTTTTAACAAAGTTAGTGATCAGAAGCGGGTAATTTTTACTGTACTCGGGATAAATGGTCTTTTGGCTCATTTTTTTCTCCTTTTTTATCGTGATGCCTCCTGATGAATTTTTGATAAGAATTTACTTTTACTTAGGATAAGTATAAATAAATGGAAAGATAAGCTCAAGAAGAAAAACAGGGCGAAAAACATGGGAAGAAAGGTGTTTTCTGGTGAAAATGGGACTATGCAGGGCTGTACTTTTTAAATTGATTACCGTTTGTAATGTAGCATAAAGAGCCAAAATTTAAAATCAACATTACAGGAAGTACTCGTTATCTGGCTTTCATAGCTCAAAGAATAAGCGATTTTTTCGAGCCTCCAGCTTTAAGCTATAAATGATTTTGATATTTTAATTCAAGGCTTCTAACTCAAACCTTGCCAGCTTTTTTTATCGGCAGAAATATTCTTCTTTTCTTTCATGGCCTTTAATATATTTTTCCGTCCTTCCAGGGTGCCGAAGAGCAAACAACCTACAATGGTATAATCCTTAATGACCATCTTCCGGTATGTTCCGGATTCCTGGTTCTGATCGATAAACGTGGTTATGAGGACGCCCTTTAGATGTTTATATTTGAATGTTTCTCAAATACCGAGCATGCTATTCGAGCAATGTAAATGTAAATATATAAAGGGCGTCCCCATCACGGCCCTACTGGCCTTCCCTTGGAATCGAGGCGGCCCTCGAAGAAATAGAAAAGAACAAAGGCCTTCTCTATGATCCGGAAGTGGTGAATGTCTGCCTGAAACTTTTCAGGGAGAAAGGTTTTCAGTTTGAGCCATAAGAGGGACAGGGGATGATGGACGAATAAACTACACTCCTGTCATTGCCCTCTTTACTCCAAGACTTCCAACTCAAATTTTAACAGGCGGTCCAAGATAACTCGCAGCGGGCACTTATACTTACAAGTCTGCGAAATTGGTATGTGTTTAACTTAGCGATTACGAATAGAAATATACAATTTGCTCCAAGTCCTTTATGAGGTGGATCCTATAGTAGGAGAAGCAGAACATCATAAATTAATTTTATATTTCTGATTTAATAGTATATTATAAAATGGAAGTGAGGAACTATGTTAGCCCATAGGCTTCCAGAAAGGAAAGACATCATGAAAAAGGTACTTTTAGGGATCGTCGTTCTCTTTATTGAGACGACTTTCGACCCCGCGAGAGGAAAAAACATTGATGAATCGGGATATAACCCCAATCCCTACTTTACCACCCCATACGATGTATTCCCTCAAATACCGACCCAAACCGATCAGGATTTTTCTAATATTTTTGGGAAAATCCCTCCCCGATGGTCTGAAAACCAGGTCGATAATCTGGGAACACTTGAAAACAAAGCGCAGAACCCAAGGACCATGTCTGAACCCTATTATGAGATTAGGCCCTATACTTCAGGAGAGTTAACCAATCCTTATCTGGGGGTCATTCCACAAAGTCCCAACAAGGCAACCGGATTCCAAAGCCGGGAGCTGACTCCTCCCGCGCCCCAAGGAAAAGAATGATTGGATCGGATAAACAACTGATCCTGATACAAATATTATTAACTTGATTTAAATTACAACTTTAGTTTGTAAAACTCTGCAAAAAGTCCCCATTTTTCATTTTTGAGCGCATTGATTTTCATTTGAAATCTTGTACTGTCTAATTTTTAATGAAATTACGACCTTTATTGAATTCAACCTACAAATGTTGGTCCACCAAGTCGTTGGGAAACAAGGATTACTGTTTGAAATAATCGATGATAAATGCTATAAAAAAAATATAATTGAAACCACGTGGAGGAGAATTCAGGGTAAGTTCAAAACCTAACTCACTTGATTTGCCTGGAGGAAGACAATGATGAATGCTCAGAAACCGCATCAAGTTCACCACGCTCGAGTGGCGAGCCATGTTCCGGGCCGGTTGCGTATCAAACTCAGCCCAGAGAGCAGGCATCCATCCGTGCTGAACCGGATCAAGGAACATTTAGGGAAGCATGACGGCATTGATCAGGTGAATGTAAACGCTGCTACAGGGAGCGTCACCGTCAACTATAATCCGCAACAGCGCAACGTGACAGAGATCCGTCAGGTGTTTGAAGATATGGATGTAATTTTCGGAAATCTGTCCGATGCACCATCTGTCGATGCATCACTTTTGACGAGTGGTAAGGGCGAAGCTCCATTGACTTTCGTCGGAGCTGTCGAGGACTTGAACAAGCATTTGTCCCAGATGATGGGAATCAAGATTGACCTCAAGATAGCCCTTCCCTTGGCCTTTGTTGGGGTGGGGTTGTGGACTGTAATCCGAAACGGTTTCAAATTCGAACAAGTCCCCGGTTGGGTTTTTCTCTGGCTGGCTTTTGATTCCTTCGTAAAGCTGCATCCCAGCCACCCGCCTGCACCAATCTCTCAGCCCAACGGTTAGCGCCTCAGCTGCCGTTCGCGGCGGTTTGACATTTTCGGGCTGATGCCACTTCTAACTGGAGCTGCGTCTGCTCTGGAACCGTGTTTCCCTTCATTACATCGGGAACAGGGGGGTCTTTCTCTGCCTCGTCCAGTTTTGTTTTTTTCCCTTCTTTCAGCGCTATGGCTATTAAACCGGCAAGAAAAAACAGGGGCACGATTATTATTGAATGTCGCATAAGTGACAACAATTAAGGCAAAACCCGAAAGCGCACCCTGCCTTCTACCGCGACATGAATCGACCGGACCAAATGTTAGGTTTTCCCTGTTCCGCCCTTGGGCCGGGAGTTAATTTCCGAAGCTTGGCCCGATTTAGTTTTGAGAAGTAAACTGGAGGCCAATTCCTTAACGCCTTCGGCCACACCGACCAACATATCCTTTACCGAGCGAACCGTCATCTTGCCAATGGTCCCGGCTGCTTCTATGGCCCCGCCGACAGCCACCTTAGCTACCTCTTCCACATTTCCGCCGATCTCTTTGGTGGCTTCAATAACGCCGTCCACCGTCCTTCTGGCCACCAGGCCCACATCGGCTCCAATTTCGGAAGCGCCTTTGACAGCCCCCTTGACGGTCTGTCCGGCTATGGAGACCACGTCTCCACCTACATCACTGATCCCCATGACCAATCCTTTGGCCACACTTTTGGTACTTAAAATAAATCCGGTACCCACTTCTTCAGTGGCCTGGATGGCTCCTTTGACTATCTCTTTGGTTATATTTAAACTTTCGCCGGCCAAAGAACCGGTGGTCCGCAGGGTAGTTGACACGGTGTTTCTAACCAGACTCACTATTTCAGCTTCGATCTCATTGATTCCCTTAAGGCTGCTGACCACTCCATCTTTGACGCTCGTTCCAACCTTGCCGATGCTTTGGTTTTGAGAAGGGCTTTCTTTCCCCTGTTTATTAGGCATAACCGACCTCCTTTTGGATTGTTGATTAACCGGTTGAGGAAGAGTTCTAATTAAGCTCTGCTTCTTGGCCATTGTTTTTCCTTGATTTCAAAAAAATGTTTAAGGCATACCAAAAAGCCATGTACCAGGCCGGGGCGGTAAAATTTTTCTGACTGATCTGGTAGATTCCCACGACTAAAAGGGCAACAAAACTTAACGTAGGGATATCCAATTTGCCCTTGGTAAATCCTTGAACCCGGGTATTCACTTGATGAAAAGTACCGGTAATCGTCTGAAAAATCTTATTGGGTTTACCGGTGGAATTTCTTGTAGGGGTAAGGCCGGCCAGGGTTTTAACAAAAGAGGCCATTTCCTCGGGAAGTTCGCTATGGAGGATGAGGAGACTGCCGCTCAAGGGGTTTACCTTGACCTGATCAAGTCCGGGTAGAGCTTTGATCGCGGCTTGAAGTTGGGCAAAGTAGACGGCATCCCGTTTTTTAGAAGGAATTTTCAGACGTAGCCTTCCTTTAGAGGCATGACTGACATAGGTATCTTAAGGAAAATCAAGCATGATATGACCTTATCCCGCTTTGGGCTGAGCTGCAGGTTCAGAATCCACCGGGGCGGATACTTCCTTCTCCTTTTTCTTTACCTTTTTTAACTTGGGCTGAGCTACGGGTTCGAAATCCACCGGAACGGATGGGGTTTCTTGCGCTTCTCTAATTTCCGCTTTAGACTCGGCGACTAAATCTTCGACCACCTCTTGCACCTCGGCCAAGGTTTCTCTACTTTTTTCATAGAGTACAAAGCCCCCCTTAATAGCCGCCTTGGTCAGGGGTTTGACGACGGTAGACAAGATGGGAATTACCACCGGTGCAACCACAGAGGCACCAATGCCAATCGCCAATCCTCCCAAAATATTTCCCTTCCAGCTTTCAAAAAGTGCCATAATCCACCTCTGGTTTGAAGTTTATCCGGCCAAGACCGGACAACTCCGTTTTTTTGTTTACACGATACACTAACTGTTACATAAAATCAATCCAGTGTTTATCTTAAGCAGTCCAGTGTTCAGAGGAAATCCCGAAATCTTGATCTGTGGCTTCCTCATTGAAAGGAAGCTGAGAATCCGATGAGTCGATTTGAAGTTCAAAGGCTTTTGGTTGCGGTTTCTTTGAGCCTTCAGATTTGAGCTATAAATGATTTTGATTTTTTAATCTAGGGCTTCCAATTCAAACCTTGACAGCCGGTCTTTGACGGCGGAAATATTCTTCTTTTCTTCCATGGCCTTTGATATGTTTTTGCGGCCTTCCAATGTGCCGAAGAGCAAACAACCCACTATAGTATTATCCTTTATGACTATCTTCCGATAGGTCCCGGGTTGCCGGTTTTGATCGATAAGGGATTCCAGCTTGCCGTCGGGATCGATATCGCCGGCAGCCAATAAATCAATACCGGCCACCTTGAGCAGGTTGGAAGGCGTGGTGCCTTTGTAAGCCGTTGCTATTCCGGCCATGTTCAGACCGGCGGTTTGCCCTTGCTTTTCCGAAGCCGGCCAGATGCCGTAGAGCCTTCCCCGGTGTTCAGTGCTATCGCCTGCGGCATAAATACCCGTAACCTCTGTCTCCATAAAGTCTGAGATCGGGACCCCTTTCTCTATTTTTATTCCTAATTTTTGGGCCAGTTCCAGGTTGGGTCTAACCCCGGCGGAGATGATGACCAACTCGGTCTCTATCCGTCGGCCGTCCTCCAAGAGAAGACCTTGGACTTGATTTTCGCCGTAGATTTCTTTGGAGGCCACCTTGAGTAAGAAATTAAAACCCATCTGCTCCAAACGAGCCTGGAGCAAGGCAGCACAGGCCGGATCGGTTTGCCGGGGAAGGAGTCTGGGAGAAAATTCCACTATAGAGACTTTCAGCCCGCTTTTCCGGAGGCCATTTCCCGCTTCCAGTCCTAAGATTCCACCACCTATCAATAAGGCTTGGGCTTTTCCGGTGGCAAAGGTTTTAATGGCCTGGGCGTCTTTAATGTTGCGCAGAGTGAAAACTCCCTTCTTATCAGCACCCTTGATGGGCGGGACAAAAGAGTGAGCGCCGTCGGCCAGGAGGAGTTTGTCAAAAACGTGTTGCTCTCCTGATTGGGTTATGATTGTTTTCTTGGCGGCATCAATATCAACCACTTTGCTGTTTAGGAAAAGCTGAATTTTTTGATTATCATACCAAGCATTAGAGCGGATCTGGAGTTTCGGGAGCTCTACCTCTCCGGCCAGATATTCCATCAGGCGTATGCGGCTATAAAAGGGAAAGGCTTCATCGCTGAAGATTTTAATTTCACTCTGTGGGTCGTTTTTTCTGATGGTCTCGGCTGCGGTCGTTCCGGCAACCCCGTTTCCTATGATGATGTAAGTCATAAATGTCCTCCTGGAAGGTTAGGATAAAAAAATATTCATTTAGATATTCTGGCCTTTATTATAGTATAGTCATATTAAAGTACCAATGAAATTATAGTAACCATGAAACTTGTTCTTGCCCAGCCCCCGATTCAGGATTTCTACGAGACCTCGATAAGGCTTCAGCCTTTGGGCCTGGCTTATCTGAAGGCGGTGGTCAAAAAGCATTTGCCGGAAGTCGAGGTGGTCATCAAGGATTTTCATCAGGGCTGGGGCAGGCGGACGATTGCTTTACCCAAGGCATTATCTTATCTGAAAGACTATTATCCCTGGCCGGACCAAAGTCCTTTTTCCTTATTTCACCATTATTATCATTTCGGGGCTACTTTTGAGACCATCGCCCGGGAAGTAGCTCATGAAAAACCGTATCTGGTAGGCATATCCTCACTCTTTTCCCCTTACTATCAAGAGGTATTGCAATGCGCCGAGGCAATTAAAAAGAAAATCGGTTGTCCCATTGTCATCGGCGGTTCTCATGCCTCGGCCGTTCCGGATTTGATGCTTAAACATCCTGCGGTCGATTGGGTGATTCGGGGAGAGGGAGAGAGGCCTCTGGTGAAATTGATCAAGGCCTGTCAGAAAGGAAAGGGATTCGAGTCGGTCCCTGGCTTAGGATACAAACAGGAAGGCCGGATGATTTTCAATCCATTGGGAGAACCTTATCCCATAGAGGAACTTCCCCCACCGGATTTTTCAGATTTAGGACTGAAAAAGTATTGTTATGAAAAGCGGCCGTTGTGTTTTCTCATCACCTCCCGAGGCTGTCCGCATCGATGTTCTTTCTGTTCGGTGCACTGCACCTTTCCTCTGCATCGAAGGAGATCCGCTGAAAATGTATTTAAAGAAATTTACGGACGTTATCAAGAAGGCTATCGAGTGTTCGATTTCGAAGACGATAATCTTACTTATGACCAAGAGGAGATGAAAACTTTATGCCGGAAAATGAAAATGACTTTCCCTCCTGGAGAGATCGAATGCCTGGCCATGAACGGGATCTCCTATCAAAGTCTGGATTCGGAATTGCTACAGTTAATGAGAAAGGCCGGTTTTACACACCTGAATCTTTCTTTGGTTACATCCAATCCGAAAATCAGGAAAGAGACCCTTCGACCTCAAGGAATGAAAAAATATCTTCAAGTCGTAAACGAAGCATCCAGATTGGGATTTAACATCGTTGCCTATCAGATACTGGGTTTGCCGGGTGAATCCCTGGATTCGATGATCCAAACCCTGTGTCTGAATTCGCAGCTTCCTGTTCTTGTGGGTGCTTCGCCTTTTTATTTGACGCCCAATACCCCCATGGCCCAAATGTTTCCGGACCCAACCGAAGATGATATTTTTAAAGCCCGCTTGACCGCCCTGGCTGTTGAATCCGATCTTTTTGAGCGAGAAGACATTTATACCCTTTTCGTGGTCACCCGGATCATCAATTTTTTTAAAGGCCTCCGATTTGAAAATGAATCGGTAGGTCTTGAAGAAGCCTTGAACATAGCTCGAAACAGAGGGAAAAGATCGACCCTCGGGGCAGAGCTTTTCGAAATGCTGTTGAAGGAAGGCCGTCTATATGCGGCCACCAGGGAAGGGTATAACCCTCTTCCCAGGTTTAACCCGGACCTGTTTTTTACTTTTTGGGCAAGGTTGGATATTATTAAAACTCAAGAGGGGAAAATTATTAAGAAATAAAGAAAATGATTCTGGATCGTTTGACACAATATCCTGATTCTGATAATATTTCTAAAAAGTTATTAACAGGTTGCTGAAAAAGGCCCATTTACTGCGTTGCCCTCATCCCTCGTCAATGCGACGTACTTCAATATACGACTCATTCCTCGGAATTTCGGGCGCCTTGTAGTCGGTCGGCTTTGCCGACCCATATAAAGGCCTCCAAGGAGGCCGACAGAACCTTTTTGAGCAACCTTAAAAAAGAGTTTTTTGAATCCTGTTAATGGTCTTATGATGAAAATTCCAGAGGAGATTTCCTGATGATAAAAAATATCAAAGCAAGTTTAAAAGAGGCCAAAGAGGCCCTTGAGGGATTATTGGCCGAGGAAGGGACCTTAGAGAAGATTGAATCGGCGGCCGATATCCTGATCGAAACCTTTAAAAAGAAAGGTCGTGTTTTTTCCTGCGGAAACGGCGGCTCGATGTGCGATGCCATGCATTTCGCTGAAGAGCTTACCGGCCGTTATCGAAAAAACCGCAAAGGCTATCCGGCCGTGGCTATCAGCGATCCAAGCCATTTGACCTGTGTGGCCAATGATTTCGGTTATGACTATGTTTTCTCCCGATACCTGGAAAGTCATGGGGTCAAGGGTGATTGCCTTTTAGCCATAAGTACCAGCGGAAAAAGTCCGAGTGTACTTAAGGCGGCTGAAACCGCCCGGTCCTCAGGGATCAAGGTGATCGTCTTGACAGGGAAAGCCGGATCGGAATTGAAAAACCGGGCAGACGTCTTCATTTGCACACCTGGCGGTCAGTTTGCCGACCGGGTTCAAGAACTACATATCAAGGTGCTTCATATTCTGATCGAACTGGTGGAAAGACATTTTCATCCCGAAAACTATAAATAAGAAATCCAATCAGCATTTCACGACTATGAAGATATGCCAAGCCGTTAGTTCTGATAGTCATTCGATTTCATTTTGGTTTAGATTGGTATGTTGACTTGATAAACCTGCGGGTTTGAAATTATGAAAGCACAATTTTATATTATCTGGTCTCTTTCACTGGCTGTTGTAACTTTGGTCTTACCTGCCCTTCTATTTGCAGCCCCACCAGTATCAAAGGCGAGAGAGATCAGAGATTATCAAGGGAAACACCTGGATGTTTTTGATCGGGCCTATGACAATTCCATCAAAGGTCCACAACAGGTCAATTCTGAAACGTACCGTTTGACGATAACCGGACTGGTAGAATTCCCCCAATCTTTGACTTATCAGGAGGTATTGAAGCTCCCCAGCCATGAAAGGGTAATAACCCTGCATTGTGTGGAGGGTTGGAAGGAAACCCTTTTGTTTAAGGGGGTCCGAGTAAAGGATCTATTGAACCGAGCCAAGGTAAAATCCGGGGTTCTGACAGTAATTTTTTATGCGGCCGACGGTTACTCTTCTTCCTTGTCCTATAAGGAAATTGAACGTCTTGACCTGTTGCTGGCTTTTGAAATTAACAGCCGAACTTTGGATGCCAAACGAGGATTTCCCTTTCAGGTAGTGGCTGAATCCAAGTTGGGCTATAAGTGGGTCAAATGGGTGACCCGGATTGAACTTTCCGATAAACCCTATCAAGGATTCTGGGAAAAGCAGGGCTATGATAATCAGGCCGATGTGAAATAAGTCATTTCCGGCATTTTTCATCTGCGCATACTTTTTCCATTAAATTGTTCCCTTTTACAATAAAAAAAGTTTTTAAAAGGCTCTCATCTTTTTTACTGAAAAGGAGGATAGAGAGAAGAAGGAACCCAAATGAAATATAGTTTTGACCAGGCCTGCGACAGGAAAAACACCGAATGTGTTAAGTGGGATTCCTTGCAATCGATTTTCGGAAGTGAGGATCTGATTCCCATGTGGGTGGCGGATATGGATTTCCCAGTGGCTCAGCCCATCGTTGAAGCCCTGAAAAATCGGGCGGAGCATGCGTTTTATGGATATACCATGCCGGGGGCGGGGGTTATTCAGGCCGTGGTCGATCGTATGCAAAGAAAATTCGACTGGAGGATCAAGCCGGAATGGGTGGTTTTTACCCCCGGGGTTGTTCCTGCGCTCAATGCCGCCGTCAGAATGTTGACCCATCCTGGTGATGAGGTCATCATCCAGGAACCGGTTTACTTCCCGTTTTTCCCGGCAGTGACATTGAGCGGATGCCAGATCTCCAACAACGAACTAAAACTTACAAGCGGTCATTACGAAATGGATTATGAAGACCTGGAAAGCAGGTTTCAACCTAAGGCAGGTATGCGTCCGATTTCTTGCCGGGTTAAGGCGGTTATACTCTGCAATCCCCATAACCCGGTAGGGCGTCTCTGGAACAAGAAAGAGTTGACCCGTGTGGGAGAGATAGCCATCCGCCATGGTGTAGTGGTTATTTCCGATGAAATCCATTGTGAACTCCTGTTCAAAGGCCATAAGCACACCCCCTTCGCCTCCATCTCTGAAGAGTTTGAGCAGAATTCCATTGTCTGCATGGCACCCAGCAAAACCTTCAATCTGGCCGGTCTGGAAGCTTCTTCCATCATCATCCCAAACAAGAAACTCCGAACGGATTTTGCCGCCACCAGGGCCGGCATTTTGCCCGGTCCTAACCTCTTCGGTTATGCGGCCCTGGAAGCGGCTTATCGGTTGGGGGATGATTGGCTCGGCCAGCTTTTGGAATACTTACAAGGGAATCTGGATTTCCTGATGGGCTTTTTTACCGACAGAATTCCCAGGATCAAGGTCATTAAACCAGAGGGTACCTATCTCATCTGGCTGGATTGCCGCGACCTGGGAATGGATAAAATGGAACTGAGAAATTTCATGCGGGACAAGGCCAGGGTAGGTCTCGACGACGGATTTCTTTTTGGATCGGGCGGTTCCGGTTTTGAGAGGATGAATATTGCCTGTCCTCGTGCTATCCTTGAGGAGGCATTAAAGAGGATAGAATCAGCGGTAAATAATTTGTAGTTCACAAGGTATATCGGCCTTGAGCCGTTGTTGGTTGATAAAAATTTCCTTCCACTCTCTTGGCAATCCTTCTGCCCTTTTTACATTAACTAAGCATTTTCTGCACCGACGTCTACAATTGCGGAATTTGGGATCGGGGATCCATCTTGATCTCTGCGACGGGCAGGCTTTCGGCGGGAAGATAAAATTCCAGGACAGCAGGGGCCGTGACCTCAAATCGGTCAGTTATAACAGGACGCCGTTTTTGGGGTGCAATCTCCAGACGACCTTTTAAATCAGACCAAAAGAATAGAAAATACGGCCAGCACAACCATCGCTCGTGTCGTTATATCGATGCCTGCCACGGGGATTAAAATCAAGCCTGCAAGGAGTGAACCTGCACACCCTCCGATGAGGTCGGCCGAATACAGGGATGAAATCACGCTCTTTTGATCTTGAATTTCATAAAGGCTGACATAGGCGAAGATGCCCGCAACTAAAATGCCCACTGCTGCCAATAACAATGAGGCCTGGGCTAAACCTGATGAAGCGCTCAGCGTTATTATCGTTGTTATGATAAGGCAAAGCAGAACGAATCCGACAAGCAGGCCAACCCCATACCATCTTGCCGGTTTTTGTCGATTCATTAAATGGACCATCCATTTATTGACGGTCATGGAACCCAGGGCGAGCCCCGTCATGAAGCTCATCAGCAGAATCCCTATGTCCTGGTAGAGCACGCCATGTTTCGCTTGATAGTAGAGAATGAGAATCGTCTCCAGAACCATGCCCACGAAGCCGGCAACGGCCACCAGCAAAACACGGCGCCAAGCCGGCCAGAGGCGGCTGAGAAAAAAAGCGACAGGAAGACAAAGATAAAGCAACCATTGAAACGAAGGCCTTACAGTCCATTGGTCAATGAAGAAAGAGAAATGCAGCAACGAGATGCTGGGAAAGAACTTCGACAGCCAGATCATGAAAGCATACTGGTAGCATATGGGTCTCAAGTCGGTATTCGGCTGAGCCGTTTCTCTCTGCAATAACTTTTCTATTTCAAAGAACCGATCGTTTGTAAGGAGGTATTTGATATAGTTGGCTGAAATTAATTTGGTCTTGATCTTCCGTTCCTGGAGGCGGCCGGACATTGCCTCCGGCAGGCGCGATAGGGGTTTGCGGGAAGCAGTCACAACATTGGTCGTTCCCGGCAGAAACAGCACATCGGTGAAAACCGATGTGAGAGCGCGGTAAATACTTGCGGTACGCCACAGCAACTGAGGACTCCATAGATTCTCGGCCGAGCGGAGTCTGAAGGCCTGGATGCCCCCGGAATTCAGTTTTGCCGCACACTGTGCAAAAAATTCCTTGGTGTAGAATCGGTTGGTTTGCCCTGATTGCGGTTCCGGCATCCCGACCAATATGAGATCGTAGGTCCCGCTTTCTTTAAGGAACAATCGAGGGTCGGCAAAGATGATCTGGACGCGTGGATCTTTGAGGGATTTTTGAATTGCATCAGGGAGATGTCCTGAGACGAGCTTCAGCATCGCCTGGTTCAGTTCGACGTAGTCGATTTTTTCCGGCCCATGCTGAAGCATTTCTCTTACGGTTCCTTCTATCCCCCCTCCGAGGATCAGGACATGCCGTGGACTGGGATGCTGGAGGGCTGCGAGATGGACGAAGTATTCGGCCTCGATTCCTTCCGTCTCAAAGGCCAGGGCATCATTTTCAAAAACAGATATCTGACCATGGAGTCTGCTGACAGAGACTTTGCCGTAAGGTGTATCCCTGCTTTCTACGAGGTTGGGATGGTTCCAGAGGGTCATCTGCCGGTCGAGGAAAGGCGCATTCCACAGGAGCATAAGAAAAATGCCAGCCAATATGGCCGCTGTCCATTGCAAGGTGGATTGCCCGGGACCTCTCAAGAAGACTAAGGGGGTAATAACCAAGGCCAGGCCGCACACCAATGCAATCGTGCAATTCTGTATCCCCCACCTGAGGAATAAAGTGGCCAATAAGCCGCCGATTAGTCCACCGGCGCTTTCAATGGCATAAGCCATGGCCAGCATTCTGCCGCTGGCTACATATATCTTAGCAGACCACTGGAATAAAAGGCCGGACAACAGTCCTGCCGGGAGGAGGGATATGACTGTAATCATCAATTGTTGAAGGAGGGAAAGGTAGGCACCGGGCACACCGCCGACAAGGATTCGACTGGCACGGATGAATACCACGTCCAAAGGAAGGGTGACGGCGAAGACCAGAAAAAGAAAGGCAATGTGCTTAGGGGATGGAAAATAAATCCGGCGGCCGATCAGGGCACCCGAGGCAGTCCAGAACAACCAGATGCCCAGGGCAAAGAGGTAAATCAGCTCAACCCCATAGAAGGCAACGTTCAATTCCCTCAGCAGAACAACCTGACCGAGAATGGAAATCAGCCCTACGGAGATCAGTGAGATGATCATAGATTCTTATAGAATAAATCTGAGAATTTATCTCTAACTCCCGACCACTAAAATTTCAAATCAATTTGGTTAGGAGTTTGCTGAAAAACTCATTGTTACAGGTTGCTCAAAAAGGTTCAGATATAAGGCATCCCGAAATCCCGAGGAATGAGGCGTATAGAAATACGCTGCAATGATGAGTGATGAGGACAACGCAGTAGATGGGCCTTTTTCAGCAACCTGTTAGATGTTATTTGAATTCAGATTCACTAAACACAACGGCCTGAAATGTTGACAGTTGGGCGTGTTGTTTCCAGCAGCCTGTACTTAGACCGGCCTTGAGGCAAAGATTATCGAGCAATGCTTCACGCTTCCATCCCTGTTCCGTGGCCACCTGAGGAAGGAAGACAGCCGAATGCCCGGCTTTGGCCATAAGAACGCCATCCCGTCCGATAACGATATCTCCGGCGCCGGATACTTGCTTCAAAGGGGTCAGAACCGAGATTTCGATCTCGATGTCTTTGAGTTCATCGGCGGTGAGAGGGCTAAAACGCCTATCATTCAGGGCTGACTGAACAGCCATCGTCCCGACAAGTTTACAGAGAGGCTCATCGCCGATTATCCTGCCGATGCAGCCGCGCAGTTGACCCTTCTTCTTGAGGGTGACGAAAACCCCTTGCGGCTTCTGCAGATGGGGAGGAAACCCTCTGGCCAGCGGCACCGTATCCGTCAAAAGGATCCGGGCAATGGTTTCCCTGGCCAGGTGAAGCAGGGCCTTCTTATCGGTGGGTCGAAGCAGGCCTTCCGGGGGAGCCGCAGACCATTGACTTTGCATATTGCCATCTGTTTCACCTTCTCCCTTCGTCAAAACAACGGCGCCATAACCGACCACGCGTGAATGATCAAGCGTGACGAATGAATCTCCTGAGTTCGCATAGCTTACAACCAGGCCACGGGCGGCGCCTAGCGATTTAGCAGCCGCCATCGCGGCCATGATGGGCGCTTCTCCGCAGGCACAGGTCTCCAGTTGGGCAATACGCCGGTCCATTTGTGCCCGGATGGTTGTTTGAAATAAGGCCGGGTCCAACATGGTCATGGCCTCGAGGGTTTTTTTGTCAACGGCAGAGGCATCTTTAGCATCCGGGTAGTGCGAAAGATCGGAACTGGCTACGATCAGGGCCCGTTTGTTCTTTATGGCTTTGGCCAGAGCTTGACCGAAGCGGGTGCACATGGGTACAGCCGGTGAGCCGACCACCGCGGGAACAATGCGGGCTTTCGGAAAGAGAACCTGGATAAAGGGCACGATAACTTCAACGGAATGCTCCTGTTCGTGAAGCGATTTATCCAAGGCGCAATCGGCAGGATCTGCATTCATAAGCGCAGAGACGACCTCTCGATCGATCGCTACGGTTCCCAATGGCGTACGGAAGCCTTCTCCCGGATAGAGAGACACTTTTTGGAACCCCGGGGTAGTATGGTTTGTTCCTAAGATAACGACCACATCATAATTTTGGTTGCTTACCTGCTTGAATCCGTCAGCGCAAATCTGGCCGGAAAAGATGTACCCGGCATGGGGAACAATAATGGCTACAGGGTTTTTAACTCTTAAAGGAACCGCATCCTGAAGAAATTTTTCGATCCCAAGTTTCAACCGGGTTGGGGAATCGGAATAGAACTTTCCCGCAACGACGGGGGCGCGAACTTTGGAATCAGACACCCTCTGTGCCTGACAGGCCGGCGCAAGGCCAAGAAAAATGACGACCACTATCAGAGACCAAGGCATGATTTTCATTTCCAGTCACCCTTTCAAGTCACATCCAGACACCGGCAATTTTATGGTTGCAAAATTTGCAGCGCCCCCCCTTTATGTTTATCTCTACGATGAAAAACCCCTCTCTTTGTACGACCATTTTTTTACAATTCGGACAGTAGGTGTGATTACCCGGATGGCCCGGTACATTTCCGACATAGGGATAATGAATGCCTCTGCTAAGGGCCGTATCGCGGGCGCGTTCCAGGGTCGCTACGGGCGTGGCCGGGAGATTGAGCAGTTGATAGTCAGGATGAAAACGGGTGAAGTGGACCGGGACGTCAGGACCGCATTCTCCCAATATCCAGTTTGTCAACTCCAGGAGCATCTTGTCGGAATCGTTTAATGTTGGAACGACCAGATTAACAATTTCCAGGTGGGTGCGGCTTTTGGCCGTCTGTTTGATGCTTCTCAGCACCGGCTTCAGTTCTGCGCCACAGACAGACCGATAAAAATGATCGCTGTAACCCTTAAGGTCAATTTTAATGGCGTCGAGCACTTCGCACATTTCAGTAAGAGGCGCCTCATTCATGAAGCCGCAGCTTATCAAAACGGACCGAAGCCCCCCTTTCTTTGCCTCTCGGGCGATGTCCGTCAGGTATTCTGTAAAGACGGTCGGTTCATTGTAGGTAAAGGCAATGACGGTTGCTTTGCTGTCGGAAGCAGCCCTGCTGAGCTTCGCCGGCGCCGTATAAGGAACCTGATAATCCTCCGGGGAGGACTGCGAGATTTCCCAGTTTTGACAGAACTTGCACTGAAACGGACAACCGGCGGTTGCCAGAGAGTAGGCTGCGGCCCCCGGCAGGAAATGATAGAAAGGCTTTTTTTCTATCGGATCGATATGGATGGATATGGGGCGGCCATAGACGAGGCTGCGCAGCTCTCCTTTTAGGTTTATGCGAGTGCGGCATTTACCCCTTTGTCCGCTTTCAATAACACAACCGTGAGCGCACAGGAGACATTTTACGATGTTTTCCCTATGGCGATACGGCTTTCCTTTAATACTCTCCGGATTATTGTGGCAGGCTGAACAATCGGCTTTCGCTGAAACAACCGATGTCCAGTAACGTGCCAAGGGAGCAGAGGTGATGATTTCATCTATGGGATTACGGGCCAAGGCAGCGCCTGAACCATCCCCAAACAAAAACGCTTTCCAAAGCGGATCGGACATTACCAGGGCGGCCCCGCCCGTTATAGCGGCAACTTTGGCTGCTATGGATAAAAACTCACGTCTTGAGATCATGATACCCTTGAATGATTTTTCCTGGCAGACGTCTGTGTTGCTTTTTAGCCAGTATAGAGGAGAAATAGACTGAAAGTCAATGAGAAGAAATGGGAAGGAAGGGGACAGAGGGGGTCTTATGGAGAAAATGTGATTTTGTAGTTTTAGCCTTTCATTAAAATCAGATGAACGGCCTCCGGTTTAAAAGAAGCCAATATTTTTTCTCCTATGGTGAGTTTAAGTCTGGCGAAGGATCCCCTGGTCACATAGGAAACCAGCGGGAAACCCAAGTCCAGGGTTACTTTCAGGAAAGGACCGATGGAGGTGATGCCTACGATCCTGGCTGGAAAAATATTTCCGTTATGATTCGGCTTCGCCGGATCATAGCTATCGATGACCACATTTTCCGGTCGGATGCCGCAGAATACCTTTTCACCCGGTAAGGACTCTCCTACGGCTTCTATCTTCCCTCCGGGAATGGAGACAGAGATGGTCCCGTTCTTGCTGGTTAGAACCGTACCAGGTATGAGACTCTCCATACCCACAAAATTGGCCACAAAGCAGTTTACCGGGCGGTTCATGACCTCGCCCGGAAGGCCAATCTGAACAATCTTCCCTTCATTCATCACCATGATCCGGTCCGACAGCCGCAGGGCCTCGAATTCATCGTGAGTGACCAGCACAGCAGCTATTCCGGTTTCGCGGATGATTTTTTCCATATCGTCGATGATGGATTGTCGGGTAGGTGGATCGAGGGCGGCAAAGGGCTCATCCAGGAAGATCACTTCAGGACCTGTGGCCAGAGCCCTGGCCAGGGAGGTGCGCTGGGCCTCCCCGCCGGAAAGCTTTCGGGCCGAGCGTTCGGCCAGAGGCACTATATTGAAACGCTCGAGGCTTTCCATGACCCTGGGCTTGATTTCCTCCCGCGGTATCCCTCTTATCTTCAGGCCTGAAGCGACGTTATGGAACACCGTCGTATCGAACAGAAGGGGCTCCTGGAAGACCATAGCGATCCTGCGCCGAAAGTCCAAGATGGCCTGGTTTGATTCAATCTCTTTTCCCCGGAAAATGATCCGGCCGGTGAGCGGTTTGAGCAGACCGTTGAGGGTCAAAAGGAGAGTGGATTTCCCGCTGCCGTTCGGTCCGATCAGAGAGACGATCTCCCGGTCGCCTAAAAAAAAGGAAGGGATGTCGAGCACCTCCACTTTCCCCCGGGTGACCTTGAGATTTTCCGCCTCGATAATTTTGGATTTCGTACTCATCGGGGCCTTTCCCGCTGTTGAATCACGGTGAGCAGGTAGTTGACCAGAAAAACAAGCAGGAGGAGGATGATCCCCAGGGCAATGGCCACATCAAAGTTGCCCATACTCGATTCCATGAGTGTGGCCGTGGTCAAGATCCTTGAGTACCCTTTGATATTGCCGCCGACCATGATGGAAGCGCCGACCTCGGAGATGACCCCGCCGAATCCGGCCATGATGGCTGCTAGGAGCGGCAGACGCGCCTCGCGGAGGAGAAACCAGACCATCTGCAACCTTGTGGCGCCAAGGGAAAGGATCTGCAGCCGCAGCTTGGCCGGAAGGTTCTGGATGGCGGCGATGGTGATTCCCATCACGATTGGGGTGGCGATGATCGTTTGGGCGATGATCATAGCCTCTGGTGTGTAAAGGATCCCGAGGAAACCGAGAGGCCCGTTCCGCCAGAGGAAGATCATTACAAACAAACCGACCACCACCGGCGGAAGGCCCATGCCTGTATTGACTATGCTGACTAAAAATCTTTTCCCTGGAAAAGTATTCAAGGCCACGATGGTCCCGATCGAGATGCCGATCAGCACGCTGATGAGGGTCGCCGCTCCGGAAACCTGGAGAGAGAGAAAGGTTATTCCCAGCACCTCTGGACTTAAAGAAAAGAGGAGCTGGAAGGCCTTGAGTATTCCGTTAAGAATAAGTTCCATTACAGACCGAGCGACTCCGGTTTTTTGCCGGCATCAGGAAAGAAAAGTGGGGAACCGTATTTTTTCAGACCGAACTTGCCGATGACCTCCTGGGTTTTCTTGGAAACCATGAAGGCGGCAAAGGCCTTGGCCCCGGCGATATTGACCTTGGGCCACTTGGCCGGATTCACCTCGATGACATGATAGATGTTGAGCAGGAGCGGTTCACCTTCCAAGAGGATATCCAGACCCAGGTTTTTTTTCAGAGAGAGGTATGTTCCCCGATCAGCCAGGATATATCCCTTTTTTTCGGCGGCCACATTCAGGGTTTGCCCCATACCGAGCCCGGTCTGCTGAAACCATTTCTGCCCCTCTGGGTTGATCCCGGCCGCCTTCCAGAGAACCTTTTCTTTGGCATGGGTTCCGGAATTATCGCCACGGGACAGGAACAGGGCTCCGGCCTGGGCGATCATCTTCAAGGCTTTTTTCGATGATTTCATCCCTTTGATCCTGGCCGGATCGGCCGATGGGCCGACGATAATAAAATCATTGTGCATGACCAGCATCCGGTTGATCCCGAATTCCTGGGCGATAAAGGTTTTTTCTGCATCCGGGGAGTGGACCAGGAGGACGTCGACCTCTCCTTTTTCCCCCATTTTCATGGCCTGCCCTGAGCCGACTGAAATCGTCTTGACAAAGTAACCGGTTTCTTTTTCAAAGATCGGGATCAGGACATCAAGAAGGCCTGAGTCCTGGGTACTCGTTGTGGTGGCCAGGATGACATTCTTTTGCTGTTTCTCCGCTGCCATGGAGGGAGACATGATAAGTACCGGCAGTAATAGGAGGACGGCAATTACTACCCTAGACTTAATTAGAAAATGGTTCATCTTTTCACGGGGGCTTTGTCCAATAGAAAATCAAGAGGCCGTGATTCCCTTTACATTTATGGAAATACTCTTCACGCCGCCTCATCTGATCGAGGGGCGGATTCCATAGTTCAGACAGTAATCGTTAACTTTCTGGTCTATCTTCTTAAAACATTTGCAGGTAATCGTTATCAAGTCAGCGGGTGATTAAAACCATAGGCAAGCCAACCAAAGACCCCCACCCAAACTCAAATCCCTCGAAATTCAAATAGACTACTCGGACTCCCAGCTTCCTTTCTGCGAGGATCAGGATTTCGGAAATTTCTCGAATTACTCGAACGTTTGAGATAATATCAGGCCCGAGATGGAAAAGTCTTTGCAAATTTCAGAGGATGATCTTTTCAAATCCTTTGATCGCACATTCCTTTGGGCAGTTTTGCCCTTTGAAGTCTCTTTCTCGGTTAAAAACACATTCCGATTACGTACCTTCTGTCCTTTTTTCCACCTTCACTCTGTCTTTTTATTATTTTACACTACACCCATCAAAAAGAAAAGTCTTATAATATTATGATAATCTGAATAATAATTATTGACAATTTATTCAAGTTGTGATATCTTTAAACATTATTGGCATTTTGAGGCATACCCATTAATGAAATTGTCTCTGAAAAGTGAATATGCCTTTCTTGCTCTTTATGAGCTTTCGGCAAATTATGGGAAAGGTTTGCTGAAGGTTGAAAATATCGCTTCAAAATATGAGATGCCTGCCAAATTTCTTGAGCAGATACTGCTTCAACTCAAATGGGCTGGCATTGTCAAGAGTAAAAGAGGGTCAAACGGCGGTTATGCCCTATCCAAAGTTCCGGAAAAGACAAAGCTTGCGGATGTGATACGCCTGCTTGATGGGCCGCTTGCCTCTGTAAGCTCGGTAAGTATCTATTTCTATGAACGTAGCCCGATCGAAAAGATTCCAAAACTGAAAGATATGCTCCTGGATATCCGGAATTATACGGCAAGGAAGCTTGAAAACTTCACATTAAAAGATTTGCTGCAATAAAAAATTTTAAAGTAATTTATGATAAATATTATAGACAATATCATAATATATAGAAAATTTATATGAAGATAGACAGCATCAAAATTATCGGTGGCTTCGATAAATCGGGGGCCAGAGAATCGGTTGAAGAAGTGGTCTTTCGGATGGGAGATATCGCGAGTATCGTAGGACCGACCGGCTGCGGCAAGACGACCCTCATTAACGATATTGAGCTTTTTGCCAATGGGGATACCCCTTCGGGGCGAAAGCTGTTGATTAATGATCTACCGGTGAGTTCCGACGAGGCCATTTCGGAAAAGCATGACCATCCTATCGCTTTAATTTCCCAGCATACTAATTTTTTGTCGGACTTGCCCGTGCAGCATTTCCTCGAGATTCACGCAGGGGTGCGTCAACATCAAAGCATCGCGAGCGTTGTCCACGAAACGCTGGAATTTGCCAATAAGCTCACGGGTGAACCTCTTATCAAGGAAAGTCCCATGACTGAACTTTCCGGCGGCCAGACCCGTGCACTTCTGATTGCAGACGCTGTAATCATCGGGAATGCCCCCATCATCCTCTTGGATGAGATCGAAAACGCCGGCATTCATCGGACAAGGGCGCTTGAACTTCTCAAGAAGTACGAAAAGATTTTTATCTTTGTGACCCACGACCCCCGCATTGCTTTGCTCTCCGATTTTCGTATTGTCATGGAGAACGGCGCCATGACAAAGATCATTATCAGTGATGGGGATGAAAAGGTTGTGGCAAAAGAGATCAGTAAATTGGACGATGTCCTCCTTCATTTCCGCATGCGGATCAGGAGAGGAGAACAGCTTACCTCGAACGAATTGGAAAACCACTTAAAAAACCTTGGCTACCTGACATAAGTGATGAGCCGATTATTGAAAAACTGAAAAATGTCGCTCTGAGAGCGAATTGAGATTTTTCGATAACAATTCTTGGCGAAGCGAAACGGCCGTAAATGTAATGTTTGAGCCTGAGAGGCGAGTTTTACATTTACAGTGAATCGAGCCTTAGAATTGCCGAAAAAATCTTTTGAGCCATGAAGAGTGACTTTTTCAGCATCGTATAAGAGGAGGAAAGGATGAAATTAGTCATCTGCGCCGGCCCGTCTACAACCGGAAAAACAAGCGTATTGCGTCATGTGATTCGCCGCCTGCAAAAAAGGGGGGCAAACCCGTCCTATTTAAAGATTGATGTGCTCTATGCCGAGGAACAGTCCATCATGGAGCGGGAATTTTCTATTCCAGCAAAAACGGTTTATTCCGGCGAGTTATGCCCGGACCATTGTAACGTCATGGTATTGGGAGAGGCATTGGAGTGGGCAGAAAATCAAAAAAGTGACTTGCTGATTGTGGAAACTGCCGGACTCTGCCTTCGATGCTCGCCCTATGTTGAAGGGTCTTTGGGAATGGTGGTGCTCGAAGCCACCAGCGGTATGAACCTTCCCCGGAAAATAGGTCCCATGTTGACCCTAGCCGACATGGCCGTCGTCACCAAAATCGATCTTGTCTCCCAAGCCGAGAGGGAAGTGTTTCGCGCCAGGATCAAGGAAAGTGCAAGCGATATCCGAATCGTCGAAACCAACGCTCTTTATGGAACCGGCATCGACCCTCTCATCAAAACGATTTCGGAAGCCAAAGAAATTGTGTTTCCTCTGTTTTTAAGAGGCAATCCGCCTGTAGGAACCTGTACGATATGCGTAGGGAAAAAGGAGATTGGCTGGAAGCAGCACTTTGGGGTCGTTCGTCCCCTGGAAGGTGAAATTTTTTATCGCGGAGAATAGATGATATTCCTTCTCCAAATATTCGTGACCATTTTTTAAGATTGTCCCGACTACTTCCGTTTAAGAAAGGAATCCCTATTATGAATAACCATCCCGAATCAAAAGAGATCATCCTTCAGCAACTGCCCGGACTTGACTGCGGGCTGTGCGGATCCAGAACATGTGTCAATTTCGCTGAGATCCTGCAGGAAAAGCCGAATGAACTGACAAAGTGCATTCATCTGGGTAAAGAGACCGTTAAGCCCATAATAGAAAAACCCATGGAAGCAGGATTCTCATGCCAGACCTGCAAGGAAGGTATGATGGATATTCCTTTGACATGGAAAGACTCTCTTGGGCGGGATTATGATTTTATTCTCGATTCGCTGCCGGGAGACCTGGGTCCCCGTGAGATCATCATCCCTCACAATCCTTCACGCACCAAAGACCTGGATATTCAGAAAGGAGATACCTTGATCGGGAGGCCCATGGGGATGTCATGTGGTTGCCCGATTACTCACTGCGGAGTTGCCAAAGAGGTCGATCCGGTAAACGGCGTCATCACCTGGTGCGTCACAGGCCCCCTCAATCCTCGGACAAAAGGGTTTAAGGATGTGGGTTATTATTCGGCCCAGGCTTACGAAGGAGTGGTTACCGCCTCCCAATCTGAATTGAAGATCGGTATGCGATACTTTTTCATGCCTCATCGTTGCATGTTGCAATGGCGTCATTCGGGTCTTGTAAATTTTATTAATAAATTCAATGATCATTTATTTATCAGACTTGAAGGCCTGTTCATTGGTTAATAAAACAGCCCCATTCACTCGGTTGTTTTCAGACCTGGTATCCGGATCCCTGCTGAGTTGCCGATCATCAAAAATATGGTATGACGGTCAGAACCGAGCTTGATGGGATGAAGGGTATCAGAACCGTCAAACAAAGGGCAAATAATTTTTTCATGTCTATCCCTCCATTTCTCACTCGATAACCACCCTTGGAGATTCCCTGTTCGCCTTTGGGGGACTGCAGGAAATCTCCAAGAGTGTTTACATTTTTCTTTAACAACAGCCGGTAAGGCCGTTTTATTAATAATAGGTTATTTTTATTCTCTACCCGGTTCGACGTATCTCTCTTTTATGAAATCTTTGCCGCTGGCAAGGCCTTCTTTACGAGCCTGTCCGACTTTAAGGAATTTCCCCATTGGGAGCAGGTGTGATTCCGCTTTTTTTATTTTGCCTACTATTTTTTGGCAACGCATGGAATTTTTTCTCCTTTTCAATCTATGGCATTATTTTATGGGAAAAATTTTAAAATCAGCCTGACAAGCAACTATTACTCCAAGCGATAAATGATGGGAATAACCAGCCGGGCCTCACCGGGCGGCTTTGGAAAGGGGGCGGTGTCCTTAACGGTCTCTATGGCGCTCTTATCCAGTATGGTAAAACCTGAACTCTGAATAATCTTGAACTCTCTGACGGATCCGTCTGCCGTGATGATAAAGGAAAGAAGGACTTTCCCTTGCCAGCCCATGCGCCGTGCCATGTCAGGGTAGTTGATGTTCTTGAGGATCTTATCTCGAATATAGGCAAAGTGTTCTTTTAAGTATTTTGCCTTAGCCGATTCTTTCCCGCCATCCGAATTTCCCAGGCCTGAGCCTGTTCCCGACCCTTCTTTTGACCCTCCGGGGGTTCCAGGAGATCCCTCTTTGATAGACTTTGAACCGGGCACCATTCCAATGCCAAGAGAACTGCCTCCTATGTCTTGGGCTTCCGGGAGTTTCACCATTGGTGGAATTTCGGGGGAGGATGATATCCTGGGCTTTTCTTCCGGCTGTCTTGGAGGTTCTTTTTCCGTTAAGGTTTGACGGGCCTTGGGCTTAATCGGCTTTGTTTTTATAACAGGCGTTGGAGCCGGCGGCTCAACCTTTTTGATATAGGCTTCCGGTTTACGCAAATTGAAATCCATGACCATTAACTTTTTGGAGTGACCGATAAAAGTGCTTAGAAGGATGGCAACGACAAGAATGAGGCTGTGAAGCAGGAAGGATATTTGGAAAGCCCTGGTCTGGTATTTCACGGTCCTTCCTCGGTCTGGAGACTGATGCGGGAAAAATCCAAACCCTTGAGGACATCCAGGACACTGACGAAGTTCTGCAAGATGATGCTGCGATCGGCCCTAATCAAAACAGGGACTTTCTTGTTCATGGAACTCAGGTCAGTTTTTAATTCTTCCAAAGATACGGGTTTGGAATTCAAATAAATCTTTCCGGCCCGGTCGATTTCAATGGTTTGGGTTTTCAGGATTTCCCCTGTGCTTCGATGGGCTTTGGGCAAATCCATGGGAATCATACCGCTGGCGATAAAGGAAGAGGTGGTCAGAACAATAGTCAGGAGTACCAGCATGACATCCACCAGGGGGATGACATTGATATAATCAAACTCCTTTTCTTCCACGTTCGATCTCCCAGTTCATAAGCAGGACCTTAACTTTTCTAAGCAGAAAATTGTATAAAGAGACGGAAGGAATGGCCACCAGAAGGCCGATGGCCGTGGCCTTCAAGGCCAGGGCCAGACCGACCATGATCTTGCCCGTGTCCATAAAACCCTCTTGCCCGATCATATAAAAAGTTAGCATGATACCCAGGACCGTTCCCAACAGACCGATATAGGGGGCATTGCTGCCGATGGTGGCGATGAGATGGATTTTTTTGGTGAGTTCCAACTCAAGGCTCTTTTGATCCGGGAAGGCCTCCAGTTTTATGTGTTTATAGACATGAAACCGTTCGATGGCAATCCCTACGGCAATCATACTTAAGAGGATCAAAAATCCTATGATCCCATAATCTACAACAACTTTAAGCCATTCCATTTTAAACTTTCTTAGACATTTGGTAATAACTTATGTTTAATAATAGTGTCAATTTAAGGATTGACTATTCTGCCCGTTTGAGCAGGTAATACTTAACATGAAAGAGGTCGAGGGTTCAATGGATATTTTTGGACAGTAAAACCCCGCGGTTCCCCGATCCGGCTTCCGTTCGGAAGCCTCCCTTTTAGGTCGGCAAAGCCGACCGTACGGGAACCTTTCCTATAGCTCGACTCTGGCCTCATTAGGAGGCCTCTTCTATAGGTCGGCAAAGCCGACCGTAAAGTCGAGCGGCCCGGCCTCCGGCCGATCGGCTATGCCGATCTTTTGAGGAGACTCCCGAAGGGAGTCGGACAGGAAGCCTCCTTTTAGGTCGGCATACGGCTCCTGACTGGGAGCCTTTTCAAAAGCTCGACGCAGTCGAGCGGCCCGACCGTCTGAACCCTCGAATCCTTTTCCGCCGACGGCGGGATTGGCCCTTCTTGTTTTTCTAAAATTTTGCTGAAACCCCTACCCAAAAGCTTCGTCCCGGAGCAGGATAGCCAACTTCCGGTGCGTAGTTCACGTCAAAAATATTATTGAAGGCCACATAAACCTCATAATGTTTCAGGAAAGGCTGGGTAATCTTGGCATTAAATACCGTGTAATCGCCCGCCTTGAGCGTGGCTTGAGTCGGGCTTGCTGGGGTCGGCAGTTGGGAGAAAGTTTCTCCGACGTAAACCATGTTTAAATTAAGCTTAGTTTTAACCATAGGAACCAGGTATTGGATCCCTAAGTCCACTTTATTTTTGGGGACATAGGTCACATCGTCGGATACCCTTCCGGCACTCTGGTTACGGGCATTTTCATAAGTATAGTCGGCCCGAAGGGTCAGGCCATCAAGTGGGTAGGCCTCGGCATTCACCTCAAAGCCGGCCAGTGAGACACTTTGATAATTTACATAGGTAGTAATCGGGGGTGGTCCGTAATTGACAATCATGTTGGTAACATCATAATAGAATAAGGATAGTCCGGCTTTAGCGTAAGTGGAGAAGGGGCGGGATACTCCCAGGGTGTAATTCCAACTGTCTTCCGCTGACAGATTCGGGTTTCCGTTTTTGCTGCTGTAGAGTTCGAACAAAGTGGGGAAACGACTCTTGTGAGCCGCAGAACCAAAAAGTTTAGTAGCGTCGCAAAAGGTATAAGTCAAACCCACCATAGGATTAAACGCATCGGCATTCATGGTAGGGTTTTGGCCCATATTTATGAAATTCCCGTTTTTGTCCGTGTTGGTTTTATCGGCTTTGGTCACATCAAACCAGTCGTAACTGATACCGGCCACCACTGAGAAATTTTTAACCAGGTTGAATTCATTTTCCACTCCCAGAGAACCGGTGTTGGATTCGGATTCCGCAAAAGGCAGGTAGGTGTCGGCTCGATCCTGGTGATTATCCGTTTTATAATGAAGAGAAAATCGTAGGATGTCCCAATTGACCGGTTGATAATCGGCAAAGAAAGAACCTCCCAGCACGTAATCCTTATAGGTGCTGTCTGCGACTGGGTTGGTGTAGGTCTGATTCAAATAGGAGTCCAGATCATCGACGTGGTTGTGATAAAAAAGCTTGGCCTTTAAGGTCACACAATCAGAAACTTTTTGCTTGGCATCCAGATCAATCCCCCAATCCGTAAAGTCGGGGATACGGGCAAATTGAGAAAAATAGGGCCTACTGTCATAGACCATCATAGAATTCGTTGAAGGGGACCAGCCTTTAGATCTGTCCAGATAGTGAAAATTCAGATAATATTCTGAACCTAATTGAGGTTCTATCCCGAACTTGGCCCAAAGATCATTGTTCTCATAATCCGAATTGACCCTTGTGCCTGTGCCCTGTAATACCGCTGTTGTGGTTCCGCCCGGCCTGGAGGTAATCGTGGTGGGTGTAGGTTGAAAATTGCCGGATAGCTCGTAGCCGTCCGATTTCCCGTAAGTGTAATTCAACCAGTAATTGAAGATCCCGACCTTCATCCCATGAGTGACGGAATAACGCTGAGTATTGTCCGGACCAAACTCCATAGAGGCGCTGGTATAGGGTTTCTCCGAAGGTTTCTTGGTGATAATATTGATGACCCCGCCCAAGGCATTGGCCCCATAGAGGACGGAGGCCGCTCCTTTGGTGATTTCTATTTTGGCAATATTCTCAGTGGGGATCTGGTTCAAATCCAATACATGATAGTAAGTTTCATAAAAGGGTACCCCATCGATTAAAACCAGAATCTCGTTTTGAGCAAAGCCGTGTATATAAACAAGGGGCTGGTTCTTTGCCCCGGTGGTCACACGGATACCGGGAGCGTTGACTAAGGCCTCGGCCACGGTTTTGCTGTTGGTGGCCTTGATATCCTCGGCGGTAATTTCTTCAATGATGGTCACTTCCTTGACCTTGGCTTTTTCCGCAGAGACCACGATCTCGCCCAGGTTATAGACCTCGAATTCCTTGGGCGGCTTGGCAGAATCTGCGGCCCAGCCAACGTTAAAAACAAACAAAATAAACATCCCAAGCGACAAAACAATTAAATTTTTTTTTTTCATTCTTTGTCTCCTTTTATTGCTTTTTTGGATTTAGCCCAAAAGAAATAAAATGGTATTCCCGAGACAGCCAAGAGAAGCCCCACAAAGGATGTCGAAGGCTTTTCCATAAAAATTTGTTTGCTGATCCAGAGATAAGAAAGGGTAAATAAAATAGGAACCAGCGGATAACCCCAAGTGAGGTAAGGCCTAAGAAGTCCCGGTTTTTGCCATCGTAAGATCAAGTGAGAGGCGCCGGTGGCAATGGAGATGATGAGCATGACAAAAACAACATAGCTCAAAAGCTGGCTGAAAGTTCCCAGGCAGACCAAAAGAACGGCCAAAACGGTTTGACTTAAAATGGCCAGATAAGGTGAATGGAAACGGGGGTGGAGTCTCTTTAAAAAAGACCAAAAGATTTTATCCTCGGACATAGCGTAAAAGATCCTCGATCCGGCCATTATGGTGGCGTTGATACTGGAACAAATAGCCAATATGATAGCCAGAGAAATCAGCGTAGAGATCGTGGAGTTAAAGAGGGCGGTGGCGGTAACTTGTCCCACATTAACCACCCCCTTGATCTTGGTAAGAGGCAAGGCATAGAGATAGGTGACATTGATCAAGGAATAAAGGATTCCAACGATGGCAGTACCCAGGAGCAACGAAAGAGGGATATTTCGCTCGGGCTTTTTGATTTCACTGCCCACGTAAGCCGAGGCGAACCATCCGCTGTAGGTGAAAATGATGGCGATCATAGCAGAGCCGAAGATTTTTGAAAAAGGAGGGGGTTGTGAGGAAGGGATTGTGAAGTGGTCCCAACTGCCTTTTCCAAAAATAAGGCCTCCGGCAATAAAGGCCACCAGAAGAACTATAGAACCTAAGGTAAAAAAGTCCTGAGTCGTTCCGCCCCAGCGGATGCCCCGGTAGTTAATCCATGAGAAAAAAAGGATTATTCCCAAGGCCAAGCCCTTTTCCAATAAGGAACCATTCAAAGCCAAAAGGGGTTTCATATAGCTTACCAAAGCCAGAGATAGGGCGGCTATTGAGCCGGGGATAATGATCCAGAAATTAACCCATCCCAGAAGAAAGCCGGCCCAGAGGCCATAGCCGGCCTTTAAGAACTGGTAGTCTCCTCCGGCCTTCGGAAACATTCCGGCCAGTTCGGCATAGGTCAGGGCTCCAAAGAGGGTTATCAAGCCACCCAAGACCCATATTCCGATAAAGAGCAAGGGGTGGGGAAGTTCACCGGCCAAAAAGCCGCTGGTGGTGAATATTCCCGCACCGACCACATTGCCAACGACCAGTAAGGTAGCGTCCGAAAGGGTCAATTCGCGTTTGAGTTCCATTGGCCCGTTTCCTTTATTCCAGACAGGACCCCACGTAGATCATACCCAGCCAGGGTTCCTTTTCTTCGTTTTCTTTTTCAACCGCTTCAGCGGCCTTGTCCAGGGTGGTTTTGATCAGGCGCTTGCTGTTGGAATAGCCGACCCGAATGGCAAAGGTTACCGGGGTGGAGTCCGGGTAATATTTTTTCAAAAGGGGGATAAGGTCTTTGATCTCCTTCAGTCCCATAAAGATAGCCAGGGTATCTCCTTTTTCAGCCACGGTCTTAATCATGGCGGGGTTGTCTTTTAAGGACCAGGGTGAGGACAGGATAATCGAGCCTTTGCAAGCCATCTCTTTTCCGATCAGGGCATTGGCGGCATTAAAGGCGCTGATGCCGGGGATAAATTCTTTCTCATGATCGGCAAACCTGGCGTTTATTCCTCGGAAACTGCCGTAAATGGACGGATCGCCATATTCTAAAAGGGCAACGGATTTACCCTGATTGAGCACGTTACGGATCATCTCCACGGCTTCGCCAACCTTTCCTTCGATTAATTTTTCCCGTTCTTCATGGGATATTTTTTCGTGCTCCTTTCCGTAGATGGGCTTGGGCATCAGCACTTTAAAAGGATCAAAGAGCACCGGCCGGTGGCCGATATAATAGGCGTAACGTTTGGCGATATCCTCGGAGCAGGCCACGGCATCGACTTTGCTTAGGTAGCTGAGGGCTTCCAGGGTCAACAGGCTGGTGTCGGCACAGCCCACACTAATGATGTAAACCTTGGGGGATTTTTTCAGGTTGATCACTTCGACCTTGGCCACGGCCTTGACATCTCGATCGGCCGAGAGGTCGTCCGGGAGGACCAATTTAAATTTTCCATCTTTTTCTATGGGTTGATTGTCGGTCCGGTCGGCAATCAAGATCCGATAGCCTAATGGGGCCAAAAATAATTCACCGAAAGACAAAAGGGACCGGTATCCGTCCGGTGCGGAAACCAGGAAAACCGAATTGATATCCATATCCGCCCCGGCCTTTTCCAGAAGCTTGATCAAAGGGACGCCGGCGGCTTGTCTTAAACCGTGATATCCCATGCCGTCTCCAACCTCTTTAACCATAACCTCCGTATGAGGATAGGCCGATAAATCGGCAATCGGCAGGGGGGCCTTGACCGACCCGGAAATGGTCAAAGAAGGAGAGTACAGTTTAGCCGGTTTTTGGATTTTCAGCTTGGGATTTAAATCGACCACTTCGATGGTGGTTACCTCTTCCAGGGAGCGGTCGGTGTAAAAATCGTTGGACACAACCAGCTTGGGAAAGCCGATCGGCCTTTTAAGCGGATTGAACCACTTGTCGAAAACCTCCGGTTTATGACAGGAGGAACAATTCCGGTGGGGCATGATCGGAGAGGCGGAAAAAGCGATGATGATCTCGCCAGGATTCTTGTAAAAGACCTCTCCCCAGGAAAGGGTTGTCTGTTTCCCCGCCTTGTTCCGGACGATGATGGCCATGTCCAGTGGTTTAAAAAAATTGGTTTCTTCTTTTTGTACATAAGCCAGTTCAAGGATTGTGCGTAAAGGAACTCCCTGGTAATTGAACACGCCGAGGAAGTTTTTCCCCCTGTCCACTTCATTTAGACGAACGTTGATCGATTGAAATTTAGACAGGTCTTCAAGGGTCAGACGGATCGGCTGTTTAACCGCTCCGGAAATACTAAGGCCCATTGACGCGGCGGCCCATCCCTGCATCTGGAAAACAAGGATCAAAATGAAACAAAAAGATACTATCAAAATATTTTTTCTCATGGGGCTTCGGCCTCCTTAGGTTTTTTTTCTTTGTGGGAAATACCAGAACATCAACAAGCACAAAACCGCAAAACCCGGCAGGATCAAGGGCAGGCCGGGATCCTTTTTTATGATCAGGTTTAGTTCGGGGGGTGCAAAAGTTTTTTGTGAATCCGGTTTTATGAAGGCATCCAGATGAAAACTCATCCCTTGCCAATGGATAGGATTGAGAATGCTGAGTTCCCTGGTTTCTGTTTTTTCAGGGCCTTGTATTTTTAACAAGACTGTGCATTGTTTGATCATCCCATTCAAGGCCGCAGGAGCCATGTAACGCTCGACCTTCTGACTGATTACTTCCAAACTTCTTCCTTGGGACAAGGCGATTTTTTGATTAAATTTAAGAGGAATGTTTTGCTGAAAGCCGATGATCAGGCTTAAAAAATGTCCTGAAAGCATGATTAGGAAGCAAAGATGAATAAAGGACGGGGTAATTTTTACGGAAAAAATCCGTAGCCCCAATTGATTCTTTTTGGGCCACAGTTGAGTTATTCTTTTTATGGCACAGACGATCGTGTTGATTCCCAGAAAAAACAAAAGGGCCAATAAGGTCCCGAACCACCAGATTCTACCCGGTTGATATTGTCCGTACTCCATGAACCAATCCTGGATCAGAGAATGATTCAACGGCATAAAAAGCTTGGGATTATATTTGATGTAATAGGCGCCTATGGCCAGATTTATGGAAATGGAAAAGAGGAGCCAGAAATTGACCCTCACATCCCCGCTGAAATTCCAGGCTTTTTTTAACATAAAGACTATCCTCCTATCCTGGGGAAACTCATCAGGCTGAGTTGGGTGCTATAATTAAAGATCATGAGGAGCAGAAAGCCTCCCAGGGAGAACCAGGCCTCATGTTTGCTGTTCCAGGTTGGGAAATATCTCAGATGTAAAATGGCCGCAAAATAACACCAAATGCAGGCGGATTGCAGATGCTTGGGGCTCCAATGGATGGGGGTGGCCCAGCCCAAATAGGCCCAATAGGCCCCGACCACTTGGGAAATACTGTAGAAAATAAATCCCCAGATAATAAAAGAAGTAAAGTGTCTGTCCGTATCCTTTCCCTTTAAATGGAAAATAGCGAACCAGGCCCCCAGGATAAAACAGGCCTGCGCCATGGTATCGACACTGTAATATAGGGCCACAAAGATGGTTTCATGCTTTGGATCGGGTGGGATGATGCCCTTAGGGAAGACCAAGGCCAGCAGGGAAAAAAGACAGATCGGGATAATCATAGAATCAATTACCGTCTTATTTTTTTCATCTTTGGAAAACCATCCTATCCCCAAACCGATGAAGGCCATCGACCAGGGGAGAAAATAGGTTCCGTCAAAAATAGAATTGGGAAGCCAGGTGCCGAGGAACAGGCCCCTGGTGAGTTGAAAAAGGGTATGGGAAAAAAAGCCTATGATGAAAGCAGCAGAGCTGGTTTTAAGCCGGTTAAAAAAATAGAAAACCAAACTGAGCAGATAAAAGCCGATAGCGATGGTGAAGGCATAGTGGAAGATCAAGGTAATCACTGGTGATGTCCTGGCTGAATTTTAAGAATGATTGGAATTGAAAAATCAGTCAAAAGCCTTACTTATCATATATGTCGAAATTGACATATATGATAAGTAGGGCATTTATGTCAAGGGAAAATTCGGTTGCCGATAAGGGAAGGGTATTTCATTTAATGGATGATGGATTATTGCAGGTGATAAAGGATGGAGACCGTGTGCCGGACTTCGGTTGAAGGTTTGAGTGAGGAGAAGGTGTCTATGCTGGGTTCTCCCTTAATCGATCGAGTCCTCTATTCAGGAGTTCCAACAGGCCCTTGGCTTTTTTGCTTATTTCTTCGCTTTGGCTTTCGATAACCTTAAAAAATGAATTTTCGGTTACGGTTTTTATTTCCTCGGTTGTTTTACCTTGAATTAAAGCACAAAGAATCTCAACGGCGACGTTGGTCGTGGGATCACAGGTGCATAAATATTTTATGGCCTCAATTTTGCCGTTGTGGACATTGATGTATAGATGCAAATAATCCCCGATATTTCCGCAAATAGGAATATTTTCACTGACGGTATCCAGAAATATGGAAGGATTTTCGAGCGAACCGGCATGTTCAAATCCGGTCTTAAGTAATCGACGATAATATTGGATGACTGCTTGGTCCATTTGGTTTAACAATAGGGTTCGAGGATTCGAGGATCCCAGGGTTCAGACGCTCGACTTTGTCGAGCTATAGAAAAGGTTCCCCAGAGGGGAACCGTATGGTCTTACTTCCATGCCTTCCCATCCGCCCTGCGGTCCTTGACCCCTGGAATCCTTGAATGCTATTTTTATGGTAAATAACTACGTTCCTCGAATATTTCCTGTAATGTTTCCAGAAATATCCGACATTCTTCCATGGTATTGTAGAAATAGAGGGACAAGCGATAAACCATCCTGTGTTCCTCGGGCAATCTGGGCCGGGTCCAACCCTGCCCGAATACCTTATTAAAATAGGAATGGACACAGAAAAGGCCGTCCCTGATCATGATATTATTCTTGGCATTCAGTTCTTCCGTAATCCCTACGGCATTCGGTCTTTTGATCTCGAAGGTTAGAATGCCTCCCCGTTTTCCGGCGTCAGGAGGACCGATAATTTTAAACCAGCCTGTGTCTCCATAACGTCCGAGGAGCTCGTCGGTGAGAAAACCATTCAAATGGCGTTCCCTGGCATCAATTTTGTCCAGGCCGATTTGCCGTAAATATTGCACGGCGGTGGCAGCGGCAATTTGGCCCGGATAATTCTGCACCCCGACCTCAAATCGCTCCGGTGGATCTAAAAGAAGGTATCCTTGATAGGTCGTGTCATGTACTACACCGCCACCCACGAACACCGGTTCAATGGCGTCCTGGCAGCTACTTCCCCCCGGCGCTTTCCTTCCTAACAGTTCTTTTTTGCCGTACAGAACGCCTACACCACGGGGGCCGCACATCTTGTGAATGGAAAAAGCCAAGAAATCTACATCCAGGTCTTGAACATCCATAGCTTTGTGCGCTGCTGTCTGGGCGGCGTCCAGAAGGACTTTTGCCCCATAACGATGGGCGGCTTCAATGATTTCTTTGGCCGGTATGGTACAGCCGGTGATATTCGAAGTGTAGCCCATACTGACCAGGCGCACGGGGCCGTTTTCCAATTTTCGCCTGAAGCCGGCAAGGTCGAACACGTCGTCTTCTCTCGGCTCGCAATAATCGACCTTGATCAGCCCTTTTTCCTGCAATCGGAGCCAGGGGACAAGATTTGAGTTATGTTCCCGGTCGGTGAGCAAAACACAATCGCCGGGACGGAAGGGGAAACCGAGGGCGATCATGTTGATGGCCTGGCTGGCATTGGCGGTGAAGACGATCTCCTTTTCGGAGCGGGCATTGATGAAGTCGGCGATAATCCGGCGCGACCCTTCTATTCCCCTCTCCGGGTCGCCGTCAATCCGCGCGGCGACTTCATCGGCAAACCAATGTCGGCTCCTGTGACCTCCGCAGGCCGGATATTTTTCATAATAATCCGTCATTGCCCGGATGACCGGCTTGGGAACCAGCGTTGTGCATGCGTTATCGAAGTAGATTGGAAGCTTGCCGTTTCGTCTTATATTCAAGGCCGGGAAATCTTCTCTGATGGATTCCCAGGATTGGCCGTTATTACCGTTAAAAGAAGAATTCGCCATGTGCGGTATAGTCCGAAAATAGGGTTCGAGATTAAACCTTCGACTGGGCCTATTTTCATGTCCCGGCTTCCGATCCGCTCGGCTTTGCCGAGCTCTCGGGGAGACTCCCGAAGGGAGTCGGACAGGAAGCCTCCTGTTTAGGTCGGCAAAGCCGACCGCATGGTAGAGTCACGCCCCTGACGGGGCATGACGGTATCATATGAAATGAATTACCAAAAGGTCAAATAAAAATCGGCGAGCCGTCGTAATATAACACGTGTCGACTCGCCGATACCTGGTTCTCGACTATTTTTTGCCTTTGGCTGCCAGCGCCGCCTTCACCTTCTCCGGTGTCGCCGGTAGATCGCAAACCCTAACGCCACAAGCATCCCAGACGGCATTGGTCACGGCTGGGGCGGTGGAAACCATGGTCATCTCTCCGATACCCGTGGCACCCAACGGGCCGTTTTTACGGGGAGTTTCCCGGGTAAGGATTTCCATGTCAAAGGAAGTTCCAATGGTCGGGAACTTGAAAGTCACGTAGTCTTTGGTTCGGCCGAGGACATACTCCTCTCGCAGGGCATAGCCGACACCCTGGTCCATGCCTCCTTCAATCTGGCCTTCCAGGTTTTGCGGATGGATCACCGGTCCCGCATCCACGATCGCCGTCATCTTGACCACCCGCACTGCACCGGTTTCCGTATTCACTTCCACTTCGGCCATTTGAATATTGTGGCATTCGGAAACAAAGGAAGCGCCCTGGCCGGTCTTTGGGTCGAGCATATATCTGCCCTCGATTTTCCTGGTGCCTTCAAACCGGGTGGGCTTACCGGCCTTGATCAACCCGGCGTAGGTCTTTGCCCCGGCTTCTTTCATGGCTTCTTTCATCTGTTGCAGGGCCTGGATCAGGGAACCACCGGCCATCCAGGTCATACGGCTCCCGGCCGATGGGCCCATACCGGTTGTCCCTTTGGTATCCCGGGTATGTAAGCGGATCTTTTCCAAAGTCAGATCCATCTGATGGGCGGCAATCTGCGTCAGCATGGAATCGTTGCCTTCTCCCGGATCAGCCACGGCGGCATAAATAGTGATCCCGTCATCCGGGTCGATCTCCACCGCCAATTTGGCCCTGTCTGCGGCCCCGCCGATGCCGAATGATTCAGCGGCAAGACCGACACCGCGTTTGAGAGGCCTTCCCTTCTCATTAAAGGCCGCTGCATTTTTTTGGGCTTTTTCATAGTAAGGCTTGATCGCCTCGCAGATCTCCGGAAAGGGCCATTCCTCGACAACCATGCCGGTGGCCTTGGTCTGCCCAGGTTTCAAGGAGTTGATCCGGCGGATTTCCAAAGGGTCGATTCCCAGTTTTTCAGCCAGCATATCCATGGCTGATTCCAGGGCGAAGATGGTCTGAGGCGGCCCGGCCCCACGGGCGGCCCCACCAAATCCGTTGTTGGTAAAGACCAGTTTACCAACGGACTGAATATTGGGGATGTCATAAGATCCCGACAGCATGTTCATGGAACGCAAAATAGGTGTCGGTCCTAAGATGGTATAGGCCCCTTTATTGACGGTAAAATCATTAAAATAGGCAGTCAGATGTCCCTGGGCATCAGCGGCCAGTTTTACCTTCATCCGGTAAGGATGTCTTTTGGAAGTGGTCAGAATCGATTCCTCCATACTGGGAATATAACGTACGGGGCGCTTGAAATACAGGGCGGCGGCAGCGGTGACGGCCTCGGTGGTAATCGCTGCCTTGATGCCGAACTGGCCGCCGGAAAAGGCTTCCTTATAACGTATATTTTCCCAGCCGACCGCTTCCTTGATCTGGGCCGCATGGGCATGGATATTGATGCTTCGGCCGATCACCACTAATTCTGCCTGTTCACCTTCTCCATCAAGATAGGCCACACAAGCCTCCGGCTCCATAGGGGCCTGATGGTTTATCTGGGTCGAGAAATCCGCTTCAACAACAACCGCTGATTTGGCCAGGGCCTCTTCAGCGTTTCCCTTAATCAGGGGTTGAACAAAGCAGAGGTTGGGCGAATGTTTGTGAATCTGAAAGGCACCTGGGGCCAGGGCTTCTTCTGGGTTCAGCACAACAGGCAAGGGTTCATAGGTCACTTTGACCGCTGCCGCTGCTGCCCTGGCCTGGGCCCTGGTCTCGGCCGCTACGGCGATAATCGGATCACCCAGGATCCTGACCCTGTCTTCACAGAGTACGGGTTGATCCGGGGCCAGTACCCGGATGCGGTTAGTTCCTTTGATGTCCGCAGCGACCATGAAGCCCACGACTCCGGGCATCTTCTCCGCCGCTGAGGTATCAATAGCTTTTATGTCGGCATGGTATTCCTTGCTGTGGACCAGGGCCAGTTCAACCGCATTTTTAAGCTTAATGTCTGCGGAAAATTCAGCCAGCCCGCAGGCTTTTAACATGGAAGTAGGACGCGGATGAGAAACCCCAATCATTTTTCCTGTAAGAGTCCGGCGAATTTCTTCCGGAGATGTTTCTTTTCGAAGAAACCGGCCGGAAAGCACAACGGCATCGATGATTTTCTTGTAACCGGTGCAGCGGCATAAATGCCGAGCCAAAGCCCGTTTGATGGCCGGGAGATCGGGATTGGGATTTTTGTCCAGGAGGACCTTGGTGGCTATGATCATGCCCGGGGTACAGTATCCGCACTGGATCGCTCCCGACAACACAAAGGCCTCTTGAATCAGGTGAGGATTGGCTGGTGTTCCCAGGCCTTCCACTGTGATCACCGTTGCCCCTTCCAGGTCGGCTACCTTCTTGAGGCAGGCATGGGCTGTTTTCCCGTTGACGATGACGACACAAGCACCGCATTGCCCTTTGCGATCGCAGGACTGCTTGGTGCCGGTCAGATGGAGATCTTCACGCAAGAGATCGATAAGGACCTTGTCCGGCTCGACCATGACTTGGTGCTGGACTTCGTTGATGGTCAAATTGACTTTTTTCACTGATGCCTCCCTTTAAACATGATTCGGATGTCTCATTTTTCCGATTTGGATCAATTTTCAATTATGTCAAAAATGACATATCAAAGGCCGCAAAAAAAGTCAAACGCAGATTTTTATTCAAGCGGGGATAAAGTTTCGGGGGGCCGGAAAAAAGACACAAAAGGTGACTCGGTAACGGATGGGGTGAGTGGACGTGAGGCCGGCGCGGGCTCACGGTACACTCGACCCCTTTGTTTGTCTGCTCGCGTGGTCTGTCCGCTCGCAAGCTAATACCTTGAGGGAAAGAGATTTCAGCGCATTTTCCAGACGGGCTTGCGTTTTTCAGCAAAAGCCCTGGGTCCCTCTAATCGGTCTTCAGTCTTGGCGATCTTTTGGCTGATGGGTTGTGCCAGTTTCATGCTGTATTCAACCGGCAGGTTCCGCCCTTGCATAACGATCTGCTTTATCGCCTGAACGGCGAGAGGGGCGCACTGCATGATATCATCTGCGATTTGCTCTACCCGCTCCATGAGTGCGGCCCTGTCAGGTACAATTTCCTGGATGATCCCCCATTTTTCGGCAGTTTCCGCTGTAAGGTGACTGCCGGTGAGTTGAATATAAAGGGCGTGCCCAAGGGGGATCATACGGGACAGGTTATGCAGACCATATGCAGCCAAGAGGCTCCGTCGCGGCTCCGGAAGGCCGAATTGGGATTGCTTTGTTGCGATGCGAATGTCGCATTGCAGTGAGAGCTCCAAACCGCCTGCCAGGCAGTATCCGTCGATGGCCGCGATTATCGGTTTCCAGACACCTAATTCCGTCCATCGATTATCTGCCGTTGGGACTTCTTTGGACAGGCTAGCGGCTTGGTCTGATTGCGCCCGTTGTTTCAGATCCACCCCTGCTGAAAAGGCACGACCGCCCGCGCCGGTGAGGATGCCCACGAGAATATTGTCATCATCCCGAAGATCAAGGATCGCTTCCTGCAGGCCCTGTCTCACCGCACTATTCAGGGCGTTCATTGCTTCCGGACGGTTTAAGGTGATATATGCTTTCCTGTCCCGTTTCTCATATAATACAACCTCGCTTCCTGAAAAGACCATGAACATCTCCTTTCTCTTTTTAGATTTTTTTTAGGTTTATACATGATACTATAAGATTTACATAAAAGATGGGAACATGTCCACCTATCTTTTAAAAAAAGAGAGTTTTAAGGTCTTCTTTATCCCCATGAAAGATGCGCCTCCCGGCTTTTCGATCCCATGATTTTTAACTTACTCTTTTGATGATAGGAGGAGTAAAATTTAATTGATGAAAAAAAGGATTTTTGAAGATAAAATCGAGGCCAACGACCGATCAGGTAAATCGCAAACTTGATAAATGGAGGATTCGTAATGAAGAAAGATGATGAATTCAGGAAAATCACCACCTGGAAGCCGGGCATGGGATGGGAGGCGGCGATTGAGGAGATGGAAAAGCGCCGAGAAGTTGCCAAACGAATGGGGGGAAAGGAACGCATTGCCCGCCATCATAGCCAGGGGAAACTGACCATACGGGAACGCATTGAAAAGCTGGTGGACAAGGGCACTTTTATGGAGGTCGGGTCCATGATGGGCAAAGGACAATACGACGGGGAGGGAAATCTGATCGGCTTCACTCCTGCCGCTTTCGTTTTAGGGCTGGCCGAAATCGACGGGCGGCTGGTTACAGTGGGAGGGGAAGACTTCACGATCAGCGGTGGCAGCCCTGCAGGAATCCATAAGGATGCGCGTTTTTTTACCCAACCCATGTCCCAGCAGTACGGCATCCCGCTGATCCAGCTCTGTGACGGCGCTGGGGCCAGCGCCGCAAGCTACGAAGACAGGGGGCGGATGTTTCTGCCTCCGGGAACGACCTTATGGTGGGGAGATGTGCAACTGCTGCAAAAAGTTCCGGTGATATCGGCTGTCATGGGCTCCTGCGCCGGCCACGTGGCGGCCCGGGCGGTCCTTTCCCATTTTTCCATCATGGTCAAAGGGAGCGGACAGATATTTCCCGCCGGCCCTCCGGTTGTTTCCAGGGCTCTGAGCAAAGATATAGAAAAAGACGACCTGGGAGGCACCAGGATTCACACCCGGGAATCCGGCGTCATTGATAACGAGGCCGCGGATGAAGAGGACTGCTTTCGCCAGATCCGTGAGTTTCTCAGTTATATGCCTAATAATGTCTATGAAGTACCGGCCCGGAAAGAGACAGGGGATGATCCGAACCGCCGGGCGGAAGAATTGCTGCGGATCGTGCCCATGGACCGCAAAAAAGCTTATGACATGTATAAGGTCATAAGCCTAATCGTTGACCGGGGTGAATTTTTCGAGCTGCGCAGACATTATGGTTCTTCCCTCATAACAGTCCTGGCTCGGATGGACGGTTATGTCGTAGGAATTCTGGCCAGCAATCCGATGAAATTGGCCGGAGCCCTGGAAGGAAAGTCTTCTCAAAAAATGGAACGTTTCATTGATATCTGCAACTGTTTCAACATTCCGGTGATCCTTCTGGTGGATGTGCCTGGTTTTATGATCGGGGAAGAGTCGGAAAGGGGAGGTACTTTGCGATATGGTATGGCTGCCGTCATGGCTGCGCAGGAGGCGACCGTCCCTAAAGTCCATATTGCCGTGCGGAAATCCTACGGCATGGGGGGAGACGCCTTCTCCAGCGTCGGGGGCATGATGTCCCTCAATCTGCGTTTTGGCTGGCCCAGTGGGGAATGGGGAGCGATCCCGGTGGAGGGAGGGGTTGCCGCCGCCTATCGTCGGGAGATTGAATCCTCACCCGATCCCGAAGCCAAGCGCCGGGAATTGGAGGAAAGGTTAATCGGGGTTCGCTCACCATTTCGGGCTGCCGAAGCCGGCGATGTCATTGATATCATCGACCCCCGGGATACCAGATCGATCATCTGTAAATTTATCAAGGCGGCCCAGCCATACCTGAAAAGAAATGCAGGCCCGAAGCGGAGTGTCCGGCCGTAACCTATTCCACCTTCGCCTCGGTAAGTGATAATTGTCAATCTGAAAGATGCCACCCCAGGCTTTATGGGGAATATTTTTAGGGGGCCGGAAAAAAGACTCAAAAGGTGACCCGGTAACATTTGCTTAACTGGCAAGCCGTAGGCGAAGTCCAGTTGAAGCAGTTGTTAGATGGGGTTTTTCGATTTTAGTGTCAATTGAAAATATACAAATTTTGCCATTTAACGCATGAAAGAATGACTAATCATTCTCTTCGTTAATTCTGGTCTATTCTTATTTCTTTACCCAAACATGGGTGATTTCCCCAAATACATGTTTGCGATAATCGCTTGCTTCTTTGTAAGCTTCGTTTAAATAGTCTTTAGCTTCTTGTGTGCAAAAATCATTGGGATTGGCGGTAGTAAGTGCCGTTAATTTACATTCAATAATTAGTCTGGCTTCTTTGAAAGACATATCTCCGGAAGGAGTTTGAACACTTGTCAATTCAACTTCTTTCATTTTCTCACTATCTCTTCCTGATTTACTTCCCAAAAAGAG
>JBEKPQ010000024.1:0-39652 GCA_049520575.1 Thermodesulfobacteriota bacterium
TTTCGATCGTGGACTCATAATTTTTCCTCCTACCGGACACTTCCTTCCGGTAACATTAATTATGAGTCAACGATCCTTTTAGTTTAACCCCCTTGGTAACATTTAATATGATTCAATTCGCAGGCCGAACAACTCTGGCGCTCATTGCGGGGATCGGCTATAATGGATGGTGTGCGCGGCAAACCATCGGCCGACATGGATGCCCTGGTTCAGGCAACGGTTAACTTTTCCCTTCTAATCGCCGAAATCGGACAAAATTTTGAAGGCATTGATATCAATCCCCTAATGGTCCTTCCCAAAGGTCGGGGGGTCAAAGCCTTGGACGCTTTGTTTGTAGGGAAAACAAAGGATGGGGGTTAGAGTAATCCGTAAGATCTACCAGAAAAGTGAGTCCTTAACCACTACCTTTGCACCCTCTTGGTAGAAAAGTTATTAAAATGTATGGATTCGTAAAGAGAGGTAATAAGCCCGTTTTCGTCATTCCGTCGAAAGACGGAATCCGGTGTTATTAAACAGTTAATAATTTTCTGGACCCCGGTTTTCACCGGGATGACGACTTTTACGAGTTACTCAAAGTTTATTTCTGAAGAAGTAGAAATGAAAAAAAAGACAGCGGCCTTCACAATCCATTTTTTGCTCTTCTTTATATTTATCAGTTTCGTTTGGGCCGGGGAACCGGTGCAACTCCGCATCCTTTATTTAAACGATTTCCACGGTTTTGCCGAACCTTATCAACCTGTAGGAAGTCCGGAAAAGCTGGGAGGGATCGCCTTCCTGGCCGAAGAAGTAAATCGTCTTCGAAAAGAACGCCCTACCCTGCTTTTAGCTGCCGGAGACATGATTCAGGGTAATCCCTGGGCCAATCTTTCTGAGGGGAGATCGACCATAGAAGTCATGAATGCCATGGATTTTTCAGCCATGGTCCTCGGCAACCATGAATTCGATTTCGGACAGGAGGTCCTTAAAAAACGTATTCAAGAGGCCCGATTCCCTGTTCTGGCTGCCAATGTTCAAGGTCTGACGGACATCAAACCCTATGTGCTCAAAGAAATTTCAGGCCTGAAAATCGCCATCGTCGGACTCATTACTGAGGAAACCCCTACATCCACAGACCCTAAAAATGTTAAAGGGCTTGCTTTTAATTCCATGATCGATTCAGCCCAGAAAGTCATACAGGAGTTGGGCGATCAGCCCGACTTGGTTATTGTCCTTTCTCATCTTGGTCTCCAGGCTAATCGTCGGTTAGCTCAAACGGTTAAGGGGATTCAAATCATCGTCGGCGGCCACAGCCATACCCGGATCGAATCCCCGATGAAAATCGATGGTACTTTACTCGTTCAAGCCTGGGAACATGCCAAGGTTTTGGGGGTCCTGGATCTGACGATACAGGATCGAAAAGTGATCCAGTATGAAGGAAAGCTGGTGGTCATTCGACCTGATAAATTCAGGCCTGATCCAGTAGTGGCTGAGATCGTTGACCGTTATCAAAGGCAAACGGCCTCCATCCTCGATGAAGTTATCGGTGAGACCCTGGTGGACTTGGAGGGCAAAGGCTCCCGGTCCCAGGAAACCAACCTGGGCAATTTGATTGCAGATATTCTAAAAAAGGAAACCCAAGCCGATGTGGCTTTGACCAATGGTGGTGGGATCCGAGCGGATATTTTAAAAGGTCCGATACGCAGGAAGGACGTACTTTCAGTATTGCCTTTTTCTAATTATCCGGTCGTCCTTAAAGTCAAAGGACAGGAACTTAAGGCCATTTTTGAATATGGAGTATCAGATCCGGACGGAACAGGCGGCCGTTTTCCTCAAGTTTCTGGAATCCAGTTAACCTATACTCCAATGAACCCTGTCGGTCAAAGGATCACCAATATCAGGGTCGGAGGAAAACCTTTGGATTTGATGGCCTGGTATACCCTGGCCACTCTCGATTTTTTGGCAGCCGGAGGAGATGGTTATTTTGTTTTGAAAGATATAATAGAAAAAGGGGGAAAGGATTCGGCCCAAAATTATCAAGTCCTTTTATTTGATTCCAGTCGTAAGGTGAGTGACTTGGTAACTAACTATATTAAAGAAAAAAAACAAATTTCCGCATCGGTGGAAGGCCGAATTCAAAAGGAGAACTAAGTGATGCGTATCTGGCTTAATGCTCAACCCATTGTCTTCGTTTCAGGCATGAAAGTCCGTCAAGCCTTGATCCAGGCCGATCTCATTCAGGAAATAGAAAAAGGGGCCAGGGTCTTTGATGAATGGGGCAACGAAGTCGGTCTGGATGGGGCATTGGAAGATGAAATGCGTTATGTGCTGAAATCGGTCGCCTAATAGGCAATAAGAAAAGGAAAAATGAATGGTTCAAGATGATACGGATATGAATTTTGCCGAACTTTTTGAGGCCAGTGCCCGATCAGCCGGAGACCGGCCCCTTGTACCCGGGGAAACCATAAAGGGGAAAGTGGTTCTCATTACGGCCGATACGGTCTTTATCGATTATGGGGCCAAATCAGAAGGCTGGGCCGATTTAAAAGAATTCCTTGATGAAAAAGGCAAGGCAAGTATAACCCCGGGGACGGAAGTGGAGCTGGCCTTTATCGGATATGGACCTTCTGGGGCCCAATTGGGTAATTGTCTGCGCATAACTTCGGGCGGTGGCGGCGGCGAATTGCTGAGGAAGGCCTTTGAATCTGGGATATCCATCGAGGGGACGGTAACCGGGACCAACAAGGGCGGCCTGGAAGTCACCGTTTCAGGGACCAAAGCCTTCTGCCCTTTTTCTCAAGCGGACTTGACCTATCTGGACCGGCCAGAAGTCTTGGTAGGCACCGTCCAAAAATTCAAAGTCACCCAATTTGAAGAGGATGGAAAAAACATCGTGGTCTCCAGACGGGCGGTGTTGCAGGAAGAAAAAGAGGCCTTGGCAGTAAACACACGGAAACGTCTAGCCATTGGAGAGGTGTTACCAGGGAGGGTGACGCGCCTAACACCCTTTGGGGCCTTTATTGATTTGGGAGGGATAGAAGGGCTGGTCCATATTTCGGAAATCTCACGCAGTCAAGTTAACGATCCTGCAGATCATCTGGCCGTAGGTCAGGAAGTGAACGTTCAGGTTTTACAATTCACATCGGATGAAAAAGGCAGTGAGCGCATTAGCCTGTCCCTTAAAGCCCTGGAACCCGATCCCTGGGAAACAGGCCTTGGTTTTGATGAAGGGGATATTGTTTTAGGAACAGTTCGCAACCTTGCTCCATATGGTGCTTTTGTGGAAGTTGCCGCGGGTATCGAGGGTCTGGTTCATATATCGGAAATCACCGATAAGCGCATCCTCCATCCCAAGGAAAAGCTTAAAGAAGGTCAGGAGGTGGAGGTTAAAATCCTGGAAATCAATAAAGAACAGAAGAGGATTTCTCTTTCCATCAAGGAAGTCTCACCGTTGTCGGACCCAGCACAGGAATCCTTTGAGAAGGAAACGATCCGAACCGGTGATGTGATTCGAAGGCGGGCTAAAACAGGTCCTGCTGAGTTCCTTCCAGGTTCAGATCATGAAGAGTCCATTGATGTGCCGGATCAAATTGAAACCCCATCCCGGCAGGAAACCCAGGCTCCCAGGCTTCCACAAATCGGTTTGGTGATCAAAGGGATAGTCCGTTCCGTTAAACCTTATGGATTATTTATTGACCTTCCTGATCTGGGATCACACCAGAGCGGCCTCCTCCATAACAGTCAGGTGGCTGTTTCAGAAATTACCCAGTCAAAAAAAGGCTTCAAGGAAGGAGATGAAATTTTGGTGGAAATCATCAAGATTGATGAACAAGGCAGAATTTCCCTTTCTCAGAAGTTAGTTATGGAGAACCAAGACAGGGCTGAGTTAAATGAATTTCGAAATCGAATCAAAGAAACCGGTAAATTGGGCACTATGGCCGATTTGTTTAAGAAAAAGACTCATGGGGATGAAAAATGACCCTGATGGAATTTTCAATGATCCCTCTCGATAAGGGGGCAAGTTTCAGCGAATATGTGGCCCGGATTTTGACCATTGTCGATCAGAGCGGGCTTGATTACCGGCTGAACCCTATGGGGACTGTGGTCGAAGGGCATTGGGATGATCTCCTGGCCCTGCTGACTCGCTGCTTTCGTGCCCTGGAACAGAATTCCGACCGAATCAGCCTCCAGGTCAAATTTGATCATCGAAAGGGTTCGGACCCAAGGATAGACAGCAAAATTCGCAGTGTTCAGGCCAAAACAGGCCGTCATTTAAAGATTTCTTGATAAATATTCTTAAAATTGAATAAAGGAACCTTTTTTTGTCCAAAAACAACAAAAATTCGGAGAAAATATACACATTAAAATAAATATCGAAACGGCGATACCAGATATCGAATTGAAATAATTAACTATTTATTGGAAAATTAATTATTGCTGTGCTGGCAGCTGTTTTGCATAAATGATAATTGGAAAAATATATATACTCTGCAAAATACCAAATGAATGAAAAAACCCTTAGGGATTTTTTAGTGATCCAAATTTTCCGGGAGTACTTTTGTCTTGACATTTACTAACATTATGTTATTTTAATATCAACTGAAAAAGGTAAACCAGGCCGAAAGGCTGGGACGCAAAGATCCAGACCCGAATGCAACCTCTTTGAAAGGGTGGCTGATCCGCCAGTTATGGAACAGATTATAAATAATAAAAAGGTTATCCGTTCAATATTTCTCCCCACTTCTTTTACTCAGCGACGGAGTGCCAATCATCTTTATTTCTTCTCCCAAAAAGGTTTTTCTCTCTTAGAAGTTCTGATTGTTATCGGGATCATCGTGATCATCAGTGCTATCGCCGTGCCCAATATGGCCGTAATGATGAAGTCTTACCGGCTTAACAGTGCGGCAAATGAAATGGCCTCAGTTATGCAATTAGCCAGGATGACCGCTATTGGCCAAAATGCCAACAGTGTTCTGACCTTCAATACCGGCAATCAAACCTATTCGGCTTTTAGTGATAACGGAAATGGAGGTGGGACCATTAATGATGGGATTCAGACGGGGACCGAACCGACCATTAAGATGGTAAACATCGCCTCAGCGTATTCCGGTGAAGTTACTTTTAGCACCCCTTCTTTTGGCGCTACACTAACCTTTAATTCTCAGGGGAGCTGTAATCCCAGCGGGACGGTTTCCTTGCAAAACAGTATCGGCAAGGTTATACAAGTCATAATATCGTCAAGCGGGTCCATCAAAACAAATAAACTTTATTAAGCGAATTTGGGGGCAACTTCTATCGATGAAAAATATTAAAAAAAAGAAAAAGATGAGAAGAGAGGAGCAAGGCTATACCATGGTCGAGGTACTTATTGGAATGGCTCTCCTGTTAATCGGTCTGTTAGCTGTGGCCCAAATGCAGATCATGACCATGATAACCAATTCCAAGGCCAACCAGCGAACGACGGCCATCACCCTGGCCCAGGACCAGATGGAATTACTGCGGACACGCCCTTATGCCAATATTGATACACCCCCCCTAAGCGACACTTCCGGTATTTACAGCAGATCCTGGACCGTTGCAGACAACACACCGGCGAACAACATGAAAACGGTCACGGTGACAGTGAGCTGGAATGGGAAACAAGTTCAATTACAGAGTATCATTGCCACCGGAAATCTTTAAATCCCATTAACCATATAGTGAAGCGATGGTTTTTCCATCAGGATAAATTTTTTTGGGATTATCAAATTGATGAAGCCTATTTTAAGACATAAAGATACTGGTTTTTCTCTGGTTGAATTGCTGATTGCCGTCTCTTTGGGATTGATAGTTGTAACCGCGATCTACAGCCTTTTCGTCCTCCAGAACCATTCCTATGTAAACCAGAATCTAACCGCAGAGATGCAGCAGAATGTCAGAATGGCTATGACTGTCCTCGCAGCCGATCTTCGAATGGCCGGTTTCGGTTTCTCCATGAGTGGAAACTATACTTCGGCCGGGGGTACCATCTATGCCGTGACCCCCACTAATAGCAATATCAGTCCGGACAGCATCACCATTCGATACGGGGTCAATCCGGACCCGGCCAATCCCAATACCATCGTTACTCTGACCAACGCCATGGCCAATTCCAACTCGGGGATCTCTCTGGTTGTTTCCAATGTGACCGGCTTTGCCGTCGGGGATACTGTGCTTATTTCCGACGGCCAGAATGCCTCCTGCCTTTTGATCAGCGGTGTTCCGAGCGGCAATACGCTCCCTTATACGAAGACAGCCGCAAATATTTTTCCTACCGGCGGGTTTGCGGCCTTCAGTCACATCTACAAGCTAAAACAGGTAAGCTACCAGGTGGCCAACATTGTCCTGCAAAGTCAGACGAACGGCGGAGCCTGGCAGGATGTGGTCAATAATATTGAAGACCTGCAATTGGCCTATCAAGGCACCTCCACCCCTTCAGGGACCTGGGTGGATAATCCGAATCCAATAGACCAGACAACCGTAACCAATGTACAGCTAAATATATTGGCCCGTTCCAATAATCAAGACTTCCAATTCACCGGTCAGCGGCCGCTGATCAGGGATCATGCGGCCGGGTCCAGCGATCATTATCGAAGAAGACTGCTTACCAGTACCATTAGTATTCGAAATTTATAACCTTTAAAAGGAAAAGAAAAATGGAAAAAGAAAATCCTTCTTTTGTTTTTCACAACAAAAAGGGAAGTGCCTTGATTGTCGCCTTGATCATCCTGGTAGTGCTTTTATTGATCGGGGGGGCCGCCTTGAATATTTCCAACATAGAGACTCTCATAGCCGGTAACGATATTACCGCCAAACAGGCCTTTCAGGCCGCCGAAGCCGCTTCCGAATATGAAGCTGCCCAACTGAAAAATTTCTTAGCTACTAGTTTAGCCTATAGTCCTTCGATAAGCACAATAACAAGCAGCATTTCACCTCCTTCTATTCCTAACTACACTCTTCAGAACTCCTCCATTGTCTTCGACGGCACTCAACAGCCTAAAAATGCCACCGGGACTTATAATGGGTTAACGGCCTGGTGCCAACGCTATATCATTAAGATAACGACCAAGGAAAATTCCGGGCGGGCTAACGCTTCTGTGATGCGTCTGGTAGAAGATCAATTGATTCCTTTATTCCAGTTCGGGGTCTTTTATCAAAATTTATTAGAGATCTTTCCCGGAGCGCCCATGACCTTCAACGGCCTGATCCATTCAAATGCCAACATTTATTTGGGCACCAGTGCCACTCTGACCGTCCAACAAAATATGACCGCCGGCGGTACTATTTCTATTTATCAGCCTGGTACATATCACGGGAACTATTTTTCCGGCCCCGTAACCCTGCAAAGTCAAAACCCAGGTGTGGAGCAGTTGACCCTTCCCGTCCCCCAGGGAATTGATCCCATTAATATGATCGAACGGGGGACGGATTCCTACCGGCTGGAAAGCCTGTCAGGCTTGAAGATCATTGACGGTATTGCTTATGACAAAAACAATAATGTTATCAATCTGAGCAGTTCATGTGGTTCGAATAATCCCGTTAGTACCAGCACAGCCGCTTTTTATGACGTAAGGGAAGGAAAAAAAGTTGACATCATCCAGATCGATCTGGGCAAGCTGCAAAAATGTTCGGCGGCCTATAATGCCTTAAACAGCCCCCCGACCGGAGGTGATCCGGGAATTCTCTACGTGTCCAAAACAACGGGGACCACCGACCTCAGTGCAGTGAGATTGATTGATGGTGCCAACCTTTACAATGGCGGCCCGAGCAATACTATAACCCTGCCTTCTGGTCTTATGGTCGCCACGGATAATCCATTATATATTCAGGGAGATTTTAATACCACCCTTACGAATACCAAAGAACCCGTACCGGCGGCCTTGGCTTCAGATGCATTGACCATATTGTCCAACAATTGGACATCTCCAACAGATACCAACAGTATAAACCATACAAGTGATTTAACATACAGGGTCGCCACGAATACCACGGTCAACGCGGCCATCATGACCGGAAACGTCCCGACCGTTGACCCGACAACAGGAAACCAATACAGTGGAGGTCTGGAAAATTTCCCCAGGTTTTTGGAAAATTGGAGCGGCCAGACTTTAACTTATGGAGGGTCCCTTACCTGTTTATGGCAAAGCCAGAGAGCCACAGGGAAATGGGTCAATGGTTCCCCTGTATATTCGGCCCCTAATCGTGCCTGGTCATATAACATGGATCCCAATAACATGCCTCCGGGGACCCCACGGGTTAGGAATTTACAACGGATCCAGTGGTATCAGGTTAGAAATTGAGCCGTTGAATTTTCTAATCTCTAAAAAGAAAGGAAGAGGTTTTTAAAGAGAGGCGACCTTTTTTTCCTGCTCATTTGTTCGCTCTTTTCCAGCCGTCTCTCTTGAAATTTCATTCAGTTTATTAAGCCGTTCTTCAACCCTGAAATTTATGGTGTTCCTGGGATAAGTCGCGTCCTTTTTCTTTTTCCCGGCCTTTTTTCCGGTTAATATCTCCAGACCCTGTTCAATGTGGCTGACGGGAAAGACATGAAACCGTCCTTCCCGGACCGCTTCCACCACTTTCGTTTTCAGCATCAGGTCTTTGACATTGGCCTCAGGGATCATGACTCCTTGTTTCCCGGTAAGCCCTTTTTCTCGGCAGACGTCAAAAAATCCTTCAATCTTTTCATTGACCCCGCCGATGGGTTGGATCTCCCCTTTCTGGCTGACTGAACCGGTAACGGCAATCCCTTGGAAAATAGGAAGCTGCGCTAAGGAGGAAAGCAAGGCCATTAATTCGGCCCCGGAAGCGCTGTCCCCATCCACCAGGCCATAACTCTGTTCAAAGGCGATGCTGGCCGATAGGCTCAGCGGTTTATCGAGGGTGTATTTTCCTTTTAAATACCCGCTTAAAATCATCACTCCTTTAGTATGGATATTTCCGCTCAATTTGGATTCCCGGTCGATATCCACCACCCCTTCTTTGCCCAGAGAACAATTGGCGGTTATTCTTGAAGGGCGGCCGAACTGATAATCCCCCATCGGATACACGGAAAGCCCATTGATCTGTCCTACTCGGTATTCATCGGTTTCCACCTTGATGTCCCCCAGGGTAATCATTTCCTGTAACTTCTCTTCGTATAAATTGGAACGAAATATTTTTTCTTCCAAGGCCTTTTCGATATGTTCGGCCCGAATCAAAGGACTTTGCCCTTTGATTGCCCAATAATGGGCTTCCTGCATCAAATCATTGATCTCAGGTAGTTGTAAAGAGAGCTTGAAGTTTCGGCCGGTAAGTTCCAAGCTGTATTCAATCAACCGGGCCGCCCCGCTTTTATGCACGGGTAACAAATTCTTTCCCCGGCAATAACGGGCGATATACTGGATATATTCTTTTAAAGGAGCCTCCTCAAGCTCCATCTGATCGTCCAATTCGGCCTTCACCTTGAACATTTTGGGGAAATCCTGATCCCCCATATAAAGGAGGTGATAGAGATAAGGTTCCCCGATCAAAAGAATCTTGACCTGGAGGGGAATGGGTTCCGGCTTGAGGGTCTTGGTGCTGATCATACCCAGTTGTTCTCCCAAATCCTCAATCAGGATCTGTTTGTTTTTCAGAGACCGTTTCAGGCCTTCCCAGGAAAAATACCATCGCAGAAGATCCATAGCCTTGATAATCAGAAATCCTCCGTTGGCCCGATGTAAAGAGCCCGGCCGGATCATACTGAAATCGGTAACCAAGGCCCCGAACTGAGCCTGTTTTTCGATGGTTCCGAAAAGATTGGGGTAGGTCGGATTGGTCTCGAAAACAACAGGAGCGCCTTTGGTTTCGGTATGATCGATCAAAACATTGACTTCGTAACGGGTCAAAGAGGGTTCCAGGTTCGGCATGGGGAACGGGCCGGGAGGCACCGGCTTGGCTTTGAAATCATCTATGTTTCGGATGATATCATCCTTGATATCTTTTAAATGCCTGAGCACCTGGGGGAATTCTTGATGTTTTTCCTGCAGTTCTTCGATCAAATGGCCGACCGAAAACAGGGCAACTCTTTTATCCAGGTCTTTTATTTTTTTTCGCAGGTCTTTTTCCTTGTTCTTGATTATTCGAACCACCTGGTTCATTTCCACCTGGAGGACTTCGCTTTTTTCTCTCAGTTGTTTTTTGTCCTCATCGTTTAAGGATTTCAAGGTCTCTTCATCCATGGGTTGACCATCTTTGGCCGGCATAATGACCATACCCACCTGACTGACATTTAAAATAAATCCTTGTCCCAGGGCTTTTTCTTCCAAAGCTGTAAGGATTCCCGTCCGTTCAGCATTGAATTTTTTTAAAAGTTCTTCTTTTCTTTGGGCATAATCATCACTTTCAAAAACTTCGGGAACATCTCTCTGTAAATCACCGATCAGTTCTTCGATATCTTTCTTTAATTCTTTTCCTTTGCCGCTGGGCAGGGACAAGGCCTTCGGACGGTCGGGTTCTTTGAAATTATGGATATAACACCTGTCGGGCGGAGGGTTTTTGCTCTGGGCAATTTCTTCGATCAGGGTCCGGGTGATATAAGTCATCCCGGCCTTGGGCGGTCCGGCTACATAGATATTATAATCCAGCCCATCCATACCAACGCCGAAAAGTATGGCCCGGACGGCCCGCTCTTGGGAAATTACCTTGTCAGGACCGACAGCCAACTCCTCGGTCGTCTCAAAGCCTAGGCTATCGGGATCGCAAATTTTTCGAAGTTCTTCAGGAGTCAACTCCCTAAAATCCATTTTCATCTTCTACCTTCCAGGTGTCATTTTGAAAATATCGTTCAGTGCGATGGAAAAAATAATTTTCTCCACTCTTAGCACAGGTTTATTTTGATTTTCAAGGGATTAATATGCGGAGTGGGAGGAATCCAATTGGTCCATAAAACGAAAAGGTGAAATTGGGATCCAATTTCACCTTTTTATTCGATCAAATGGGAAAAAGATTATTTCTTTTCCGCCGGAGCCACAGGAGCTTCTTTCTTTTCTACTTCCTTCTTCTCTGCTGCTTTCCTTACCTTCTTGGCCTTCTTTACTTTCTTCTTGGCCTTCTTTTCAACCTTTTGAGCCTCTACAACATTCTCTTCAGCCTTTGCTGGTGTCGTAGTAGTAACAGCAGGTTTAGTCTCAGGTTTCTTCTCATCCTTTTTCACCGGCTCGGCGGCAAAGGCCAAAGAAACGCACATCGCAAATACCGTAGTCATGGTCCAAACGATTAATTTTTTCATCTATTTTCACCTCCTTCCCTATTAATTTCTTTAAAAAGCTGGCATGCTTTAAAAAACAACATTTCCCATTTATAATGCACTTCTTGTGCCAATTAATGTGTTTGAATTATTTCAATATGTTACTGTTTTCTTTAGTTCCGTTTATCTCCACATTTTCCAAAATTAATAATTTATTGTCCAAATGGTTTCGATGGATATTAAATTTTGGAATCCGACATTGATAAACTCATAAAAAGTCAATAAATGGGACGGCACAGTAAAAAACTTCAGATGCAAGGCGCGCAAATCCTGAGGAATGAGGCGTATAAAGAAGTACGCCGCACAATAAGCCTGCCCCGGTAAAAACCGGGCAAGGGCGCAGCGCAACACAGCAGATGGATTTTTTACGAGTCTGTCAAATTTGATTTCTTCGCAAAAGGAAAAAGTCATTAAACTCGCCATCTGTCACTTTTCACCCGTCACGGTCTTAGTCCTATCCTCTTCCTTTAGCTCCATAGAAGGTTTAGAAGATGGAATAGTCGAAATCTGGTCCCCATTAAAATTTTGAGGAGGCGCTCCTTTACTCCCTTGTTCAACCTCTCCATCCAAAGTCATGACTTCCTCAAAAACCGGGATGACAATCCTTCTTTTAACCATGATGTTATAAATGACACCGGCCCTTTTGGCCACGTAACGGGAATTTCCAAGGGGATTGAATTTTTTGGGATTGGGGAGGATTACAGCCAGTCGGGCCGCCTCTTCCGGATTGAGAGCCGCAGCCGATTTTCCATAATAATAACGGGCAGCAGTCTCAATGCCGAATATCCCTTCCCCCCATTCCACCACGTTGAGGTAGATTTCAATAATTCGTTTTTTACTCAGAGACCTTTCGATCCTCCAAGTCAATATGGCCTCTTTCAATTTCCGGAACGGATTTTTGGCAGGGGTCAAATAGAGATTTTTAATGAGTTGCTGGCTGATAGTGCTCCCCCCGACCTTAAATTTTCGAGCCTTAAGGTCCTTTTCCATGGCTTTTTGTATGGCCTCAAAGTCAAACCCTTCATGAGACCAGAATTTATCATCTTCGGCAATGATTACAGCCTTGATCAAGTAGGGAGAAATCCGGGATAAAGGGACCCATTGCTGCCTGAGGCGAATTTGCTTCCCTTTTTCCTGCCATTCTCTTTCTCGGTATTTCATAAAAGAGGTCTTCCTGGGGTTCACCTTTTTGAGTTTGGAGACATCCGGGATTATTAAATAAAAACTGACATAAATAATGAAGGCGGAAAAAATCGCCAGAATTACTTTTTTAGTCATGATTTGCCCTTCCATATACCATCTGGTTTCATCGCCGGATTATACTTGTTTATAAATTTCAATTTTTGTACAGATCTTATCGAATTTTATTAGTAATTTCTATTAAAATAGTATTTCAGAGTCTTTTATGTTAGAATGATTTTTCTATGCCTACTCGTCGGGATTTACGAAATTTGGCCATCATTGCTCATGTGGATCACGGCAAGACCACTTTGGTGGATGCTATGCTTTGGCAGAGCGGCATCTTCCGGGAAAACCAGCAGGTAGTCGAGCGGGTTATGGACAGCATGGACCTGGAACGAGAAAAAGGCATTACCATTATGGCCAAGAACACGGCCATTGTCTATCAAGGGGTCAAAATCAATATCGTCGATACTCCCGGGCATGCCGACTTCGGCGGGGAAGTGGAACGGACCTTGAATATGGTGGATGGGGTCATGCTCCTGGTGGATGCTACGGAAGGGCCCCTTCCTCAGACCCGTTTTGTCCTGGGCAAGGCCTTGGAACGAAGGCTCCCACCTATCGTGGTCATCAATAAAATCGATCGGCCTGATCGGCGTATTAAAGAAGTCTTGAATGAAATTTACGATCTATTTATCGATCTGGAGGCCGCCGAAGACCAGCTTGATTTTCCGGTTCTTTATACCAATGCCCGGGCCGGTATCGCCTTGACCGACCCCGAAAGCCAGGGGCAAAACCTAACCCCTCTTTTTGAAGCCATTTTGGCGGCCATCCCCGCCCCGGCCTGTGACCCGGAGGCCCCGTTGCAGTTCCTGGTGACCAATCTGGATTACAGTGATTATGTCGGCCGAATTGCTGTCGGCAAGATAGTCAGCGGCCATTTAAAACTGAGGCAGGAAGTGGCCATTCTCAAGGGCGGGGAGATGACCGGCACGGCTATCCTCAGCCAGGTTTATACTTATGAAGGACTCAATAGGGTGGAGCAAGAATTGATTGAGGCCGGGGATATCGCCGGCGTGGCCGGAGTGGCCGAGGTTTTTATCGGAGACACCCTGGGCGACCCCAATAATCCCAAACCTTTGCCGAGTATTACCGTAGAAGAACCGACCCTATCCATGGTCTTTTCCGTCAACACCTCTCCCCTGGCCGGTAAGGAAGGTCGTCTCTTGACCTCCCGACATATCAAAGAACGTCTGGATAAGGAACTTCTTTACAATGTCAGCATCGGCGTTGAAGAAGCGGAAAACCGGGATTCTTTTAAAGTCAGCGCCCGGGGGGAACTGCAGTTGGCTGTCTTGGTGGAAATGATGCGTCGGGAAGGTTTCGAGCTTTCTCTTTCCAAGCCAAAGATCATCACCCGTCAGATCGAAGGGAAGCTTATGGAACCCTTGGAACTGGCTGTAGTGGACATTCCTGAAGGCTACGTCGGCGTAGTCAGTGAGAAACTCAGCGCCCGCCGCGGCCGGATGACCAAGATGATCAACCACGGCTCGGGCCGGGTGCGTTTGGAATTTGAAATCCCTTCCCGGGGATTGATCGGTTTTCGGAGCCAGTTTTTAACCGATACCCGGGGCACCGGTCTGTTCAATACCCTGCTCATCGGTCATACGCCTTATGCCGGGGCCATTCCCTCCAGGCCGAACGGCGTTTTGGTTTCCGACCGGCCGGTAAAAGCTGTAGCTTATGCCATCTTTCACCTCCAGCCCAGAGGTGTTATTTTTGTCAGTCCGGGGGATCCGGTCTATGCCGGTATGATTATCGGAGAAAATTCCCGGCCCGAGGACATCTGGGTCAACATCACCAAAGAAAAAAAGCTGACCAACATCCGGGCCGCCAATGCCGATGAAGCCTTGCGTCTGGTCCCCCCACGACGCTTTACCCTGGAGCAAGCCATGGAGTATATCAATGACGATGAACAGGTGGAAGTAACCCCGCTTTCCATCCGACTGCGCAAAACCAATACCACTAGATAATTTAAAATCCAAACCCTTGACCAAAAATCCTCAAAACAAGGACAACCGAAATTCTCCGGTACGATCAGTTTTATAATTTTCTTGACAAATTAGCCAGTTATACCATACAAATTTTAATAGTCTCTTTTTTATCATTCACCCAAAAAAAGCCCTTCTTGGGCTTTTCGAAAGGAACCCATGGAACAAGAAAAAAAAGAAAATCAAGTTAAGGTAGAAAAAATGGAAGCCCAACTCAAAAATTGGGGTATTGATCTTGAACAATTTAAAGCCAAGGCGGGCAAGACTAAGGCTGAAACGAAAGTCAAACTCGATCAGGAAGTTGCTGCCTTACGCATAAAGTGGAATGAGTTACGGAAGAAACTAGAAGAGTTAAAGAAAGCAGGCGGCGCTGCATCCGGGGAATTGAAGAGGGGCGTCGAAAATGCCTGGAGCGAGTTAAAAAAAGCCTTCGATAACGCTACTGCAAAATTTAAGTGATAGCTGGACAAGATCGGGTTATACCCCACTGAGACCGATGATCATGGCGATGTTAATGGCTGAGTTGAGCGGAATCAGAGTAACATATGGGAAGCAGCATCAACTTCGTTATGTTCAAGGCCTTATAGGGTTCATTTTGACCCCGGAAAGGGCCGTTTATGGTGAAAATTAGGCCTCAAATGGAATGTTTATCCTGATATTTAAATGGGTTGATCTGGTCCGACCCCCCAATTGACCCAAAAACGAAATCAAAAGCGACTGGAACATCACCAGGGGCAAGATGAAACAGAAAACAAAGAAATCACGAAAATGGAAACGATAAACATAACCCCGGAAGTCAAATCTGAAGCGACAGCTAATGATGCGACTGCAACGTCTCCGAAGGATCGTTATTCGAAATTTCGAGCCCTCCTGCAGCGACGCAGACTATGGTGGCTGGTTGGCGCCCTTCTCGTTGCCATTGCCTGTGCGTTCGGGTATCACTGGGCCTTTGGTAAACCTAAGATCCTTTACGCCACTGCTGCCGTCGTACGCGGCGATATTGAAAGCACGGTCGTGGCGGCGGGCATTGTGCAGCCCCTCAAGTTTGTCGATGTTGGCGCTCAGACCTCCGGCGTTCTTGAATCGCTAAAGGTCATCCGCGGCGATCAGGTGAAAAAGAACCAGTTGATCGCAGAAATTGATCCGGTTCTGGCGGAAACAGCGCTTACGGCTTCCAACGCAGGGCTCGATAATATGATCTCACAGCGCAACTTGAAGCAGGCGCAGCTTGTGCTCGCCAAAGTGCTGCGAGACCGAAACGATCTACTCTTTGCGCAAGGGGAAGGGGCAATCTCCGCCAACGACCGTGACCTCACCCGGGCCAATTACGATGTCGCTCTCGCCGACGTCGCTTCACTCTCGGCCCAGATAAAGCAGGCTACGGCGGCGGTCGACACCGCTAAAGCCAATCTGGGTTACACCAAAATCTCGGCGCCGATGGCCGGTGAAGTTGTTTCCATCACCCTTCTGGAAGGGCAAACCCTCAATGCAAATCAACAGGCGCCGAATATCCTTCGGATTGCCGACATCAGCACCGTGACGGTCTGGGCGCAAGTCTCGGAAGCGGACATTGTCCGCGTCAAGCCCGGCCAGGACGTCTATTTCAATATTCTTGGTGATTCCCGACGCTGGAACAGCAAGGTCCGGCAAATCCTGCCCACCCCGGAACTCATCAATAACGTTGTCTTCTACGACGTGCTGATCGATGTTCCGAATCCGGAGCGTGAACTGAAGATTCAGATGACGGCGCAGGTCTTCATCGTGTTGGCACGGGCGAAGGGCGCTTTGCTGATACCGGTTGCCGCCATCGGCAATGCCGGCGAAGGCTCGGAAGTCAAGGTGCGAATACTTAAAGCCAATGGCCGAGTCGAGCTGCGAGCGGTCAAGATCGGCATCAAGAGCGAAATCTTAGCGGAGGTCAAGAATGGCCTCAAGGAGAAGGAACGGGTCGTGATCAGTGAAATCACGACAAAGGGCAATACCAACAGCGCGCTGAACGCTCGGAAGGGCCCATGATGTCGTCACCACTGCTCGAGATGAAGGCCGTCAGCCGCACTTATACGACGGGCGGGGAGCCGCTGACCGTGCTTAGAGAAGTTAGCCTGGTAATTCAGAGCGACGAATTCGTAGCCATCATGGGCGCCTCCGGCTCGGGCAAATCCACGCTCATGAACATCATCGGCTGTCTCGACAAGCCGTCAAGCGGCACCTATAGCATCCGCGGCGTCGAAGTCTCCAGTCTCAACAACGATGCGCTGGCCGCATTGCGACGTGATACCTTTGGCTTCATCTTCCAGCGCTACAACCTGATGTCCGATCTGAGTGCCGTTGAAAACGCCGAAGTTCCGGCCATTTACCGCGGTATGGCGAAACTTGCGCGAGAGGCGCATGCCAGTGAGTTGTTGCAAGAACTCGGGCTGGGCGACCGGCTTAAGCACCATCCCGGTCAGCTCTCCGGTGGTCAGCAACAGCGGGTCAGCATCGCCCGCGCGCTCATGAACGGCGGGCCGGTGATCCTGGCCGATGAACCGACTGGAGCTCTGGACAGTAAGGGCGGCAAGGAAGTATTGGCCATTCTGGAGAAGCTGCACGGGCAAGGGCACACGATCATTTTGGTGACCCATGACAGCGACATCGCCGCCTATGCGCACCGCATCATCCGCATTACAGATGGGCGTATCACCTCCGACGAGCAGCAAAAAGGGGAGGCCGTTAAACAGGCAAAGACCGGCGAAACAGCAAAGGAAGCCAAACTTGGTGTGACAGTCCTCGGGGAAGCTATGAAGATGGCCTTGCGTTCACTGCTCAGCAACCGGATGCGAACCGCGCTGACCATGCTGGGTATCATCATCGGGGTCGCCTCAGTGGTTGCCCTGATGGCCATCGGCAACGGCGCGAAGCAGGACGTCGTTGAGCGTATCGAGGCTATGGGCACCGACCTGTTGACGATTATGCGCGGACCGCCCGCCATTCGCGCCTCAGCCAACATCGTGACCAGTTTTCTGCCTGAAGATCTGCCATCCATAGGCAATGTGCCGGGTGTCGATATGGTGATTCCGGAAACAAACTTGTCTTCACTGCTGCGCTTAGGCAACGAGGACTTGATGGTCACGGCGGTCGGAACCGGCGAAAGCTTTCCGCAGGTGCATGATTGGCCGCCGCAATCCGGCGTGTTCTTCTCGGCGGAACATGTGAAACGCTATGCCCAGGTCGTCGCGCTCGGTGCGACCGTAGTTAAAAACCTGTTCCCCGAAGGTACGAATCCGCTCGGCCAGTACGTGCTCATTGGCAGCGCGCCTTTCCTGGTGATTGGCGTGATGAGCAGCAAAGGCTTGGATCAACGGGGAAACGATATGGATAACTCCGTCTGGTTGCCCTATACAACGGCCGGAGCGCGCATCTTTGGTCAACGTTTTTTCAACGATATCGTCGTAAGAGTGAAGCCGGAAGCGGACATGAACGTAGTGCAAGCAGGACTCCATACACTGTTGATGAAACGACACGGCAAGGAAGACTTTAACATTAGAAACATGGCCACCACCATCGAAACGGCCAATGAAACGCAGAACACGCTCACCTATCTGCTGGCGGCGATTGCCGTAATCTCGCTCGTTGTCGGCGGCATTGGCGTGATGAACATCATGCTGGTCTCGGTCTCCGAACGGACACGAGAAATCGGTATACGAATGGCCATTGGCGCGCGCAGCTTCGACGTGTTGTTTCAATTTCTTACCGAGGCCCTGATGGTCTGCTTTATCGGCGGCCTGGCTGGCGTCATCGTCGGCATCGGCGCCGCTTTATTTACCTCTGTGATTGCAGGCTGGCGCGTGATTTTCACGGTTTCACCGATCCTCATCGCCTTCACGTGTGCTTTTCTGACAGGTATCATCTTCGGCTATCTTCCGGCCAGAAAAGCCGCTCAACTTGACCCGATCGAAGCGCTGGCTCGTGATTAGAAATGGCACAGGCCTTGGAATGTGATAAGGTCACGACAGAAACTGGAGGACTCGTGAAAATTACGAGCTTAGCTTTTCGGATAATGGTGGTTTTATGCCCACTGCTACTGGCCGCCTGCACGGTTGGTCCCGACTATATTAGGCCAACTGCGGTCGAAACAATGCCGCCGGCCTACAAGGAGCTGGAAGGTTGGAAGGTAGCCCAGCCGGGCGATGGCAATATTCCCAGTCGGTGGTGGGAGCTGTACAATGACCCCATCTTGAACTCTCTTGAGCAACAGATAGTGATTTCAAACCTGACCATCGCCTCAGCAGAGGCCCAATACCGTCAGGCGCGAGCATTGGTTCAGGCTGCCAAGGCCGGCTACTTCCCAGTGCTCTCGGCGGGCGCATCAGCTACACGGTCACGTACATCCGGGAATCTTGGTTCCGGAAATGGCGGATCTGCCACAAGTTCAGATTTTCAGCTCCCGCTGGATGCAACCTGGGAACTTGACCTTTGGGGAAAGATACGCCGTGGAGTCGAAGCAAGTCAGGCCGGCGCCCAGGCAAGTGCCTCAGACCTGGCCGCGGTAACCCTGAGCACCCAAGCGGAACTGGCCAACGACTATTTTCTGTTGCGGGTACTGGACGCCCAGAAACAGCTACTTGACGCCACAACGACTGTTTACCGGAAGTCCCTCGAACTGACCCAAAAACGCTATGCCGCCGGCGTGGTGGCCAAATCGGATGTGCTTCTGGCCGAGACTCAGCTCAAAAGCACCGAAGCCCAAACGATCGATCTTGGCGTACAGCGTGCCCAACTGGAACACGCTATCGCCCTGCTCATCGGCAAACCGCCCGCAGCCTTTTCCTTGCCATCGACGTCATCAGCACCCGCGATTCCCCTAATCCCAACAACGGAACTCCCCTCCGAACTTCTAGAACGGCGCCCCGACATCGCCTCGGCCGAGAGGAAGATGGCAGCGGCCAACGCCCAGATCGGAATTGCGAAGGCCGCCTATTTCCCGACCATCAGCCTGTCTGCCACAGTCGGTCTCGAGGCGTCGAGCCTTGCTTCATGGATTGCCTGGCCGAGCCGTTTCTGGTCTATCGGCCCGGTGGTGGCTGCAACCCTGTTCGACGGTGGGTTGCGCAAGGCCCAGTCCGACCAGGCTTGGGCAGCCTATGACGCTACTGTGGCCGTATACCGGGAGACGGTGCTGACAGCTTTTCAGGAGGTTGAGGATAATCTGGCGGCGTTACGCGTTTTGGAAGAAGAGGCGCGGGTCCAGGATCAGACGGTACAGGCAGCACAACAGGTTGTAAACATTTCTACGAATCAGTACCAGGCCGGAACCGTGGCCTATCTTAATGTAATTGTCGCTCAATCGACTGCTCTTACTAACGAACGAACTGCCTTGGGGCTTTTAGGTCGAAGACTCACCGCCAGTGTCTTGCTGGTAAAGGCGTTAGGAGGAGGATGGATTCCAGAGAAACCAAACTAACATTTGTCTTATTCCAACGGCGTCCAACGGCGGGTCGGACCAAATCAGGGGATTGAAATCTCAATGAATTCAATAAAAATTGAGGGATAAAAAGAACATTAAAGTGCCTTCTTTAACCCCAAAATAAGCTTCTAAGCAGAATACCGATGCCGCTGGCTAATTATAATGCCTTGCCGCTGCCGCCGAACAGAATGCCCGCGCCGAGCACGTGACCAAAGTTGTATTACCCGCCATTATTGTGCACTTCTTAGAAGTTCACGCTGTTCGAGAAGAGCGAGGCGATGGACGTGATCGGCGAGCCAAGCCAAAACCCGGCAATCATTCCATCGGCGGAGCCTTATGGACAAAGGATAACACCCAAAACAGGGTTGAACTTAGGGATCTTTTGAGGGATAATAATGGGAGTGAAAAACATGTCAAAACTTTTTGAACCCATAAAAATCGGAAATTTCGAAATCAAGAATCGCTTTGTGCGTTCAGCTACCTATTATGCCATGAGTGACGAAAATGGTTTCATCACCGGGGATTACGTACAATTGATGAAGACCCTGGCAGAGAACGGAGTGGGCCTTATCATGACCGGGTTTGCCTACGTGTTGAAAAACGGCCAGGTCGGTATCGACATGAACGGTATCCAGGATGATGATCACATTCCGCAATACCTGAAAGTGACCAAGGCCGTTCATGACTGTGACGGACGGATTGTCATGCAGATTGTCCACGGAGGAGCTGCTTCCCTCCATGCAGCCAAGACCGGCCCGGAGTATCTGGTCGTCTCCCAGGTGAATCACATGCCTAACTACGGAAGGACAGTTAAAGAAATGAGTCAGGAGGATATCGGGGGGGTTATCGATGCCTTCGGGCAAGCGGCCAGACGTGTTCAAGAGGCCGGTTTCGACGGGGTTCAGATTCATGGTGCCCACGGCTATCTCCTGTCGCAATTTTTTTCTCCCCGCACCAATATACGAACGGACCGGTGGGGCGGCAGTCTTGAAAACCGGATGCGATTCGCCGTCGAAGTGGTCCGATCCGTCAAAAAGTCAGTGGGTCCTGATTTTCCAATCATGATCAAACTCGGCGTTTGTGACTATTTGAAACCCGGTGACTATCTGACCTGGGGACGCAGCGTCGGTAGGATGAAAAACTTAGAACCCCTGGATCCCAAAGAGGACCGTCCCGGTTTGACCATCGACGAAGGCACACAAATTGCCCGAACCCTTGAAAAAGAGGGTGTCGTTTTCATCGAAATCAGCAACGGTTTCTTAGGAACCTCATCTTACCGGCTTCATGTGGGTATCAATGCCCCCGAAAAGGAAGCCTATTTCCTCAATGAAGCCCGAATCGTCCGAGGGGCCACCCAAGGCCCTCTTTGTCTGGTGGGCGGGATGCGCAGCCTACCGGTCATGGAAGCAGTCATACGATCAGGAGTTGCGGATTGTATCTCCATCTCCCGGCCTTTAATCCGAGAACCCGGCCTCATCAGGCGATGGAGGGATGGAGATACCCGACCCGCGGAGTGCATCTCCTGCGGAGGATGTTTCAATGAGGATAAAAACGGCAAGATGAATATCTATTGCCGGCAGTTAAAAAAGCAAAGGGAAAAGTTGCCGTCCTAATTTGATCCGAAAAACCGGAGACCGTTCAACAACTCGGATCGGCCTTACAAGGTTAAGGCATCAAAACAGGAATGGGGGATAGGAAACTGTCGATGCATAAAAAATTTTCCCCTGAATTTTTCAATTTTTCAATTTTTTAATTTTGAAAAACTATGTTAATATTGAAACGGTCGTCAATAAAAAGGTCTTGACTTATTAGCTCGTTGATAAGTTAATAAGGCACAGGAAAGAATATCATCGGGTTGATTTTAATCTTTTAAGATTAAATCGATATCATTGGGAGTCATTTTCTATTTTTAGGGATTTAGGTCCATTTTCATCTTGAAGGCTTAACCGAGTTCTCATTTTTTCAAGTTCTTTCACCTTTACACTGCAGAATATCTTTAAGTAAAGCGAGGATTGAACATGAATACCTTTTACTACAAAAGCCAAAACGGTGCCCGAGCCATCCGACGTTGGGTCATTCCCTATCTTAATGCGCGGATTCACCCTAAGGCCTTTCGCCCCCTACTTTGTTACCTCTACACGGATTGGCAATGTAATATCGACTGCCATTATTGTTTCCAATATGACAATCATCAGCCGGGCATGAGTTTGGAAACGGCCAATTCAGCGATCGACTGGCTCAAATCCATCGGTTGCCGTGTACTGGCCATAATGGGTGGAGAACCTCTGATCCGAAAAGATTTTATTTTGGAAGTTCTCCGCTATGCTAGTCAAGCCGGTTTTTTTACTTATCTGCCGACGAACGGCTATCTTATGGACCGGCCGTTTATCGACGAGATGGGGAAGGCGGGGGTGACCGCCGTTAATCTGGCCGTGGATTGCATCGCTCCCCGAAAGGGTCTGCCCAAGGCCCTGTTGAATATCGAACCTCAGTTCAGATACCTGGTTGAAAAACAGAAAAAATATGGTTACATCCTTTTTTTCAACACGAATATCTGCCGCAATAATATTAAAGACGTCCGAATGCTGACTGAAATTGCCCACCAAAATAAGATTGGGACCGATGTCCATCTCAACGAAAGGCCCCACAGCTTTGTTAACGTGGAGCATTATCTTCACAAGGAGGATGGTTTACATATTTCGCCGGATCAGTTTGAGGAGGTGGATCATCTTCTGGATTGGCTGATGGAAAAGCAGGATCAGGGATGGACCATGGTCAATTCCAATGAACATCTCCGGAATCTAAAAGATCGGATGCGGGGCTATATCCACTCCTGGGATTGTCGGGCAGGCTTAAACGGGGCCCTTATTCGATCGGACGGCAGTCTTGCGCCTTGTTTTGATCTGATGACACTGGATCAGGACTGGGGGACTATCTGGAATGAAAACTTTGACCGGGAAGTTCTTCAGACCGTTAAAGAAAAATGCTTGCCGCTTTGTTCTTCTACCTGTTTTCACACCATGGGGTATTATTATCAATTATCTTCCCTTCCCCAGTGGGTTGTGAAACATATGGGCGTGGGTTAACTGCAAAGAGCTTTCAGGTATTTCCGATATTTTTGACGAACTCGTTGGTCCTGTTGATTTTTTTACCCGAATCACCGGTTTTTTTGTTAAAATGGGCGTTCAAAATCGGTTTTACTCTCCTTATTGGGTTTAAGGGCAACCGTTCTCCGGGTGTTTGATATTGCAGGAGATTTTTTGATGCCATTTAAGGTTATTAATTCAATCTTCGTCATTATCGGATTAGTCTGTAGTTCATGTTTTGTTTCAGATAAACTTTGCTTAGCCATAGATCGTCAGGCACAGGCACAATCCTCTTCAACATTAACCCAAAATAAGACGGTTAACCTGGCCTTTCAATTTGATCCCGATCGTACCGCGGCCGCTGAAACCCGTATGTGGAAGGCCTATTATAACCAGAATATACGGGAATTGGGACTTGAAATGATCGGGGTGCTTCAGGAACAATTTCAGCTTTCAGCCCCTGATGCCCTCGCCGTTGCTGCCGATTTGTCTTCCGCTACCTTTGCCTTTCAATCCACCAAGGAAAATTATCCAACCCAGGCCCATTTCGGATTGAAGAGCGCCTATACGCGTCTCAAGATTCTAACCAAGGGAACATGGAATGCCGACGCTGCTGCCCGCGCAGAACTTGACTGGTGGGTCAAGAGACGCACACCGGGTCATAATAGCCCAGAGGAAGTTGGGCGTTCTATTGCCAATCTTTACAAGGTTCTTTATGGCAAATCCAATAAAGATATTGAACGGGCCGGCCTTCTCCGCGCTCGGGCTGCCAATATCCGAGACATCAATAATGATTGGCCGAAAGTCCAAGACCTTCTTCAAGAATCATACCGTGCATTGGTTCAAGGGATTCAATAACCGGAAAATTGAAATGGTCCCCAAAAATTGAACAAGGTGATAAGCTCTGAGTCAGCCTAAAGGAAGAAGACCGCGATGTCCAAAAAAGGGCGATGACACCTCAAGTTCAAAGCCAGCGTAGTCCAACTATTTCTCCCCTATTTCCATCCGTAATCGTTAATTTTTTGGGACAGCTTTTTTGAAGAGTAGTAGATGCAAAAAATAATCCACAAAGTTTTCTTTACTTTCATTTTTTAATACTTATTACCTTGACATTTTTGTTTTTTTTACTTATCCTCATTTTCAACGGCATGGTTAAAATAAAAAGCAGGAGGTGATTAATGAACAAAGCGCAATTGATCGATGAAGTGGCAAAGGTTACGTGCACCAAGAAAGAAGCGGATCTGGCAGTAGGAGCAGCATTTGCGGCCATCAAGAAAGCACTTAAAAAAGGTGATTCCATTACACTTGTGGGATTTGGGACATTTGGTGTTAGCAAGAGAAAAGCCCGCAAAGGGAGGAACCCCCAGACCGGAGAGGTCATTAAAATAGCCGCAAAGAAGGTTCCTGTATTTAAAGCTGGGAAGGGCCTGAAGGACGCAGTAAAATAGATTGATCATCCACCATTTCTGTTCAGGCTCAAAGAGCCGCCTCATTTTCGGATGGGGCGGCTCTTTTTTTAATCAAAAATGATTCCACAAAGTCTGATTAATTTAATTACCGTGTAGAACATCCATCTATCTTCTTAGCTTCCTTCCTATTTTTCCCCTTGACCGTGTCTTTTTCTTTTCTTATACTCTGTCCATCAAAAAGCACCTTATTTTCAAGGATTCTCTTAGCGATCTTTGATCTGGTCACTTTGCGCTTTTGCGGGGAGTTGAATTAAATTTCCGGGCCTGATTGCCGGTTGAAGTGATAACTGAACAAACAATCTTTTTCCGAACAATTAAGTATTCAGGTTTTTTGTCAATGTCAAAATACATTCCATGGGTAGAACTGAAGATCGGTGACAAGTACGGACCACTGGAGTTGCCTTATGTCGAACGATATTTCACCTGCGAAATGGATGAATTGGACCCGATCCAGACCAAAGAATTACCATGGGGCGGACCGGTTTATCCGGCGATGTATATGGCCACCCTCCTCGGTCTGAGGTTGCTCAATTCCAAATACGACACCCATGCCACCGTACCTGCCAGGCTTTACCAGAAAAACATCAATCCGGCCAAACTCGACAAGAAGCTGTTCCTAAGCGGTCTGTTGGTCGATAAATATATCAAGCGGGGACTTGAGTATGCAGCCGTTGAATCTCTCATGACTGACGAAGACGGGATTAAGATCAAGCAGGTCACTGATCATTTCCTGCTAAGTCTTGAGAGAAGGGAAGATGTCCAAGATATAAAAGGAACGACCGAGCTTATTCCGATGCCCGACCTGAAAATCGGCCAGGAAATACCTTCTTCCACCAGGATCGCCTATCAGCGTGCCTTGGATGAATTCCCCTTTCTGTCTGATTCCAGCCACAAAGATAACTACGCCCGCTCGAAGGGTTACCCCGCCGCATTACTTTCCGGCTATGTCCTATGCGGCTATCTCTCTAAGTATTTTGAAGATTTTTTCGGCCCTGCCTGGTTTACCGGTGGCGAGATCGAGCTGGCCTTTATTAAGGCGGTCCATCAGAAACAGTCAATAACCATCCGGGCTTCAGTCGCTGATAAAATAAAAATAAAGGACGGCACCCGTCTGACCCTTGATTTCAGAATCGAGCAAGCGGACGGCACAATAAATGTAAAAGGCAGCGCCAGCGGGATTATCAAGATTTGACGGCTTCTTAAAAAGTCCATCTGTCCCACGTTTCGCGGGATTGTGCTGTACCCTTCCCCGGTTTTTACCGGGGCAGGCTTATTGCGCGTACTTCTACCTACGCCTCATTCCTCAGGATTTGCGCGCCTTGTCCCGCCTTTGGCGGGAGAGCTTTTTACTGTGCCGTCCTTTTTGATGACTTTTCGCGAGTCCATCAAGAATTGATTTTAAAGTGATTTATTCACATCAGGTTAGAGGCTGATTTTTTTTAATCTTATTGAAAGGGAATTGCTTGATGACGGGAATCGGCAGAAAAAATTCATTAACGGAGGTGGAAGGGATACTGGTTGGGCATTATACGAATCTTGAAGCAGCCAGCGGTGTGACGGTCACCTTATGCCCTGGGGGGGCAACTGCTGGGGTTGATGTGCGAGGTTCGGCTCCGGGAACTCGGGAGACCGATCTCTTACAGCCCCTGAATCTGGTGGAAAAAGTCCAGGCCATTGTTCTGACCGGCGGTTCGGTGTACGGCCTGGCATCTTGTGACGGCGTTGTAAGATGGCTGGGAGAAAAGGGCTGGGGATTCCCGTTATCGGAAGGCCGGGTAGCTCCAATTGTACCGGGTGCAGCGTTGTTTGACCTGGGCCGGGGGAAAGATTTTATTCCTCCCATCAACTCGGACTGGGGGAGAATAGCTTGTGAAGCCGCTAAAGACGCCATGTTTCCTCTGGGTTCTGTCGGTGCCGGTACCGGCGCCCTTTCAGGGGACATCAAGGGCGGTTTGGGTACGGCCTGTGAAATTCTCGATTCGGGCATAACCGTGGCCGCCCTGGTGGCTGTCAACTCCCTTGGTTCGGTTATCGATCCGAAAAACGGCTGCCCCTGGGAGGTCCGATTGGAAAAAGAAGGAGAATTTGGACCACTTGGGAAAAGATCGGTGAAGCTTCCCGATACTCCCCTACATCATTCTTCAACAAACACAACCATCGGGGTTATAGCCACCGATGCGGTTTTAAATAAACCCCAAGCACAAAAAGTCGCTCAGATGGCCCAGGACGGATTAGCCAGGACCATACGTCCAGCCCACACCATGTTTGATGGTGACACCATCTTCTGCCTGGCCACCAACAAGCGTCAACTTCCGGACACCGAAGGTTTCTTCGCTGCCCCAAAGGCTCAGGCCCTGAATGAGATCGGCCGAGCGGCGGCCGACTGTCTGACCCGGGCCATTATCAGGGGGATCGTCGAAGCAACCAGCCTGGGGATGATGAAAGCCTTTAGAGATCTGGAAGGGAAAAGACCGACTTAGATCCTACTCGAATCCGGGGGTCCTAAAGGAGAAAGAGGTAAAAAATGCAAGGTAAAAACTTGTCCAAAAAAAATTAAGGTGTTCCGCTAGGGTGGGAAGGCAGCAAATATTCAAGTCGAACATGACTCAGGGCATGAAAAATATTGCCTCTAATTTTCCGATTGCCTGCATAGAAGGTGGATAGAAATTCCTTAATCTCCTTACGGGAGGATCTCCCGGCGCTGGGACAGGGGTTTGGTATTTCCGACAGGCCATTACGCCGGACAAAGGTCTTGATCCGACTTTCTTCCAGGAGGGCCAGAGGTCGAATGATGGTTAAACGCCCCTGGAACAAAGACTGACGGGGCATCATGGTGCTCAGCTCTCCGCTGAAAAACATATTCAAAAACAGGGTTTCAATAATGTCGTCTTTGTTATGTCCAAAAGCGATCTTAGAAAAATTCAAGGTTTTGGAGAGTTCAAAGAGATGTTTTCTTCGCAGAAAGGAACATAAAAAACAAGGATTTTCCTTGTTTTCCGGCCCATGGGCCTTTATCCCGTAATCGGTTCTCTCCATAAAGAAGGGAACCCCCATTTCTTGACAAGCCTGTTCGATCCGATGGGGCTGAGTCCCCTCAAAACCCATGTCCAAATAGATAGCCAGTAAGTCATATCGGATGGGTATCCATTTAAGGCGCTCTTTGAGCATATAGAGCAGGGCCATGCTGTCTTTCCCGCCGGAGACGGCCACAGCCACCCGGTCCCCGTCTTCAATCATATTATAATCACGGACGGCTTTCCCTAAGAGTCCTTGGGTTTTTTTATCGGAGACAGAAATGGTTCTGGCCATAAAATTACATCATCCTTAAGTTAAAAAAATAGAATGTTCCACCTCTACTACTGCATTAGATAAATAGTCCCGGAGTACAAAACTGTCAAGAAGGGATTCATCTCTCACCCGAAGGGATAATTCTTTTTCTTGACCGAACCTTTGAACAGTGCTAAATTATTACCTTATGAAAGTAATCCAACCCGGGAAAACCTTCATCGCCATAACTATTCTTTGTTTTTGCTTGACGGGTTGTTTTTCCACCAAGCAGATGATTGCCGACAGTGCCGGTGGGCTTTTCGGGGAATTAGCTCAGTCCGCCAATCGGCAATCGGACATCGCCCTGGTACGCCAAGGACTTCCTGCTTATCTTATGTTGCTTGACGGAATGATTGGGACCAACCCGGAAAACCAGGATCTCCTCCTGGCCGGTGCCCAGGCCTATGCCTCCTATGCCTCGCTCTTGGAGGAAGAAGAATCATCGCGAGCCTCCCAATTGATTCAGAAGGCCAAAGTCTATGCCTTAAAAGCCCTGGACCAAAATCCCCTGTTTAAAGGAGCCTCTGAAAATCCTCTCGATCTCTTTCAGAAACAAATGGACAAAGCTGAAAAAAGCCAGGCTCCTTTCCTCTTCGGGGTAGGAAGTATTTGGGGGACCTGGATTGCCCAGGGACCGGATTCGGTGGAAGGGATGGCCGATCTCCCTAAAGTGGAAGCCTTGATGGACAGGGTTTTAACACTCGACCCTGGCTATTATTACGGCGGCCCTCACCTTTTTAAAGGGATAATGCTTTCCGCCCGGCCAGTCCAATATGGTGGGAACTTAGAAAAGGCCTTAACCCATTTTCAACAAGCCCTGAAGTATTCGCAAGGTAAGTTTCTGATGACCCAAATTTTCTATGCCCAATACTATGCCAAACAACGTCTGGATCGGGATCTCTTCGTCAAAACCTTAAACCAGGTCCTTTCCACGCCGGTCGATATAGAACCGGATCTGACCTTGATCAACACTCTGGCCCATGAGAAAGCCAAAAGGTTGTTAAACCAGGTTGACGAATTTTTTTAAGGGAGGAACCTATGAAATTGCGGATTTCTGATTGCGGATTGCAGAATATTAACTTAGGAAGAGAGACGATCTCTTCATTTAGACGAAGGACGCCCTCCCATCAACCATCCATCGTCCTCCGTCCATCGTCCTTGGTCTCTCGTCTCTCGTCACTCATTTCTATTTCCATTCTCCTCTCATTAATGCTGTTTTTTTTGTCTATCCTTAAACCCGTTCCTGTTTCGGCGGACCAGGTGATCTTGAAAATAGGCACCCTAGCCCCGGAAGGGAGTTCCTGGGTTAAGGCTTTTCGGGATATCAACCAAGAACTGGCTAAAAAAACCGGAAATCAGGTGGTCATCCGGATTTTTCCCGGTGGTGTCCTGGGCGACGAAGAAGATATGCTGCGCAAAATCAAGGTGGGTCAGATTCAAGGAGGATTTTTCTCCGGTGGCGGGCTGGGGTTGATTTTCAAGGATATCAAAATCCTGGTCATTCCCTCTCTATTTGAAAACTATAAGGAAGTGGACGCTGTTTTAAACAAAATGGGACCTTACTTTGAAAAAGGGATTCTGGATAACGGCTTTAAAATCATGGGTTGGAGTGAATCAGGTTTTATTTACCTTTATTCCAAGCACCCCATTAAAAATGCCGCCGATCTTCGCAAAGGAAAGGTCTGGATCTGGGAAGATACGGCTATAGGCCGGGCGGTATTTAAAGAATTAGGGGTTAATGGTATTCCGTTGGGTATTCCCGATGTCCTGGTCTCCCTCCAGACGGGAATGATTGATACCGTTTATGCCTCGCCGGCCGCAGCCATTTCCATGCAATGGTTTACCAGGGTTTCCTATATGACCGATGTCCCCCTTTCCTATTCGGTAGGGGCGGCTGTCTTGCACAGATCCGCCTTTGAAAAGATCCCTCCTGCCTTACGGGCAACGGTCGAAGAAGTCTTTCGGCGTCATTTAGCCCTGCTCAAAGAAAATGTCCGCAAAGAGGATCAAAAGGCCATAAGCGTCTTGGCCAAACAGGGGATTAAAATAATTTCTCCCAATGCCATAGAGGTGAAAGAAATGCAAGCCCTTTCCATGAAAGGCGTGGACACCCTTGGGGAAGATGTTTTTCCCAAGAAAACTTTAGCTGAGACAAAGGCCTTACTGAAAACTCTTCGCAAAGAAAACTGATGCCTTCTTCCCCTTCAACCTGGAAAAGGATTGCTTTTTTTTTGAACAGGACGGAAGAAGTCTTATTGGGCTTTTTTCTGATCCTCATGGTCCTGTTGGGATTTATTCAGATCCTTTTCCGCAACGTTATCTCGGTGGGATTGTATTGGATCGATCCTCTTTTGCGTCACTCGGTCCTCTGGTTAGCGTTGCTCGGGGCCTCGGCCGCCACGCAGGAAGACCGGCACATCTCCATCGATCTTCTCTCCGGCCGGATAGGCCCCCGAGCCAGATACTGGGTCCAAGCAGTCATTCATCTCTTTGCCGCGACCGTTTGCTTCCTCCTGATCTTGCCGGCTGTTCGATTCGTTCAGAGTGAATATCAAGCAAGCAAAACCTTGGCCCTCGACATCCCGATTTGGGTCTCCCAATCCATTATACCGGTTATGCTGTTCGTATTGAGCCTTCGCTTTCTAAGCAAGGCTTGGATCTCTTTTAACAACGTAAGAAAAATTTTGTCCTCTGTCCAATCCAATAACGTCAAAATATGAAAAAAATTTACTCTGAATCCCAAATTCTAAACTCCGAACTTGTTTTCACCTTTCAGGAATAGACATGGGTCTGATATCCACCTTTATAGCTGTTTTTCTGGCCCTCATCGGCACACCCCTATTCATCGTCCTGGCCTTTAGCGGCATTATCTTCCTCTATCTCAGTGGAATTGATTTGTCCGCCATGGTCATTGAACTCTACGAGCTGGCCCATACCCCCATGCTCATTGCTTTTCCACTTTTTTCCTTGGCCGGATATATTCTGGCGGAAAGCAAGGCCCCTGATCGTCTAGTACGCCTTTCCAATGCCCTTTTAGGCTGGCTGCCGGGAGGGTTGGCCGTTATTGCCTTGGGTGTTTCCGCAGTATTTACCGCCCTGACCGGAGCCACAGGCTTGACCATTATTGCTATGGGAGGGCTCCTCTTTCCGGCTTTAAAGACCCAAAGGTACCCTGAAAAATTCTCTCTGGGGCTCTTAACCACATCCGGCACCCTGGGTCTGCTTTTTCCCCCTAGTCTGCCCCTTATCCTTTATGGGGTGGTGGCCCAGACCAGCATTAATCAATTGTTTCTGGCCGGAATCTTGCCCGGCCTTTTGATGGTCCTGCTGCTTTCCCTGTACAGTGCCTGGAAAGGATATCAGGCTAAGGTGGCCCGACCAAGATTCAACCTTAAGGAAGTCGGAATTGCCTTAAAAGAATCAATCTGGGAGGTTCCCTTACCGTTTGTTGTATTGGGTGGAATCTATACTGGCATTGTGGCCATTAGTGAAGCAGCGGTTTTGACCGTTCTCTATGTATTGATTGTCGAACTGGGGATCTATCGGGATATCAAAATCCGGGAGCTGTTTCCCATTATCACTAAAAGCTCTATACTAGTTGGGGGCATCCTGATCATCTTAGGGGTTTCTTTCGGATTGACCAACACCTTGATCAACGAAGAAATACCCATGCGGGTCCTGGATTTTTTAAAACTCCATGTTCAAAGCCCAATGGCCTTTCTTGTCTGGCTCAATTTGTTTCTTCTATTGGCCGGTTGCGTCCTTGGCATGTTTCCGGCCTTGATCATTTTGGTCCCTTTGATCGTTCCTGTGTCCCAGGCCTACGGTCTGCACCCGGTCCATCTGGGGATCATCCTCTTGACCAACCTAGAAATAGGAGCCTCGCTGCCGCCCTTAGGCATCAACCTTTTTATTTCCAGTATTCGCTTTGAACGGCCGGTACTGGATCTTTATCGTGCCTCCATCCCTTTTATTCTTATCCTACTTTTGACTTTAGCCTTAATTACCTACCTGCCGGTCATAAGCCTGTATTTTTTATAGTTCTTCAAACCATACTGATCCCCTCATCTTAAAACGCCTCTCTTAGAAATACCTTTTTCTTGAACTGGAATTCCTTTTGTAGTAATATGTCAATATTTTTAAAGCGTCTAAATCAATACCTCTTGCTTTTATCCCTATCCAGGCAATAAGGAGAAAAATCTATGAAACAAAAAATTTCCGTCATCGGTGCCGGTAATGTGGGGGCCACTGCAGCCCAACGGATAGCAGAAAAAGAATTGGCTGATGTGTTCCTGGTGGATATTCTGGAGGGAGTCCCTTTCGGCAAGGCCCTGGATTTATCGGAAGCCGCCCCGATTGAAAAACATGACGCCAAGCTGACGGGTGCTAACGACTATGAATCCACTAAAGATTCCGATGTCATCATCATCACTTCCGGTATCCCCAGAAAACCGGGCATGAGCCGGGACGACTTATTGGCTACCAATGCCAAAATCATGAAATCTGTGGTCGCCCAGGCTGCTAAATATTCTCCCCAAGCAGTCTTAATCATCGTCAGTAATCCTTTAGATGCCATGTGCCATGTCGCCTTTGAAGCCAGTCAATTTCCCAAAAACCGAGTTTTGGGTATGGCCGGGGTTTTGGATTCGGCCCGATTCCGGTTTTTCATCGCCCAGGAACTGAATGTCTCGGTGGAAAATATCCAGGCCTTTGTCCTCGGCGGACATGGAGACACGATGGTACCCCTGCCCCGCTTTTCAACGGTCTCCGGGATTCCCATCACCGAACTGCTGGATCAGTCAACGATCGAACGTCTGGTCAAACGCACCCGGGAAGGCGGGGCCGAGATCGTCAGCTTGCTCAAGACCGGAAGTGCCTATTATGCCCCGGCTTCTGCCGCCTGCGAAATGGCCGAGGCGATCATCAAAGATAAGAAAAAAATCCTGCCCTGTGCTGTCTATCTGACCGGTGAATACGGAATAAAGAATTTATTTATTGGGGTGCCGGTGAAACTGGGTAAGGCTGGGGTCGAAGAAATCATTCAGATCAAACTGACCCCGGAAGAAGATGCGGTCTTGAAAAAATCAGCCGAAGCGGTTGAAGGGCTGGTGGAGGCCATGAAGAAACTGGAGATTTAGCTTTTTTGTTTCGGCACGCAAAGCCCGGCGTTTAGCAGGACATGAACCTTGGCCGCCCTGCCCTTCTGGTCCAGGGCAATATCTACAGCCTCTTGTAAAGAAGGTATGGATCGTATAAAGGTTTGAGACAAAAAATGGGGATCCAAATCGGTGATGCCCCAGATCTGCCCCCCGTGCTCCAGGAATTTCAAATTCCTGGTGACTCTATGATTCCCCAAACGATAAGGGTAGTCAAGTAATGCCCGGGCCTTTTTCGGGTCGCCGGTTTGCAGGATCAATTCTTGAAAGTCTGCCGGACCCGGACCCTGAGGGCAGGGCATGACCAAGATCAGGATACCGTCCTCCTTTAAGGCCATTTTCCCATGTTCAATGGGTTTTTGGGATTGATAAAGATCGATATCCAAAGGAGGAAAAGCAACGCTGATTAGAATATCTGCCTTATTTTGGAAAGGAAGCGTGAAGACCTCATCGGCCTTTTGAGCGGCCACAGTCAAGGTTTCCTGAATCGATCCGCTAAAGGCGGCATAAAGCTGAAGTTCCGGAGTCAGAACCAACATCAGGGAAAAGATAGGCGGAACGGGCAGTAATCGCAAGGCCTCTTCCAGATCTTCATGCACCGGATTGCCTGCCAGTCGTAGTGGTTGGGCTTCCAGATCCATAGCCAGGGAGTGATTGGCCACTATGGAAGAATAGGCCGCCACTCCAGGTATAACACCTTTTCTGCCTCCGGTATAACCGGCAAAATAATGCGGTTCCACGGAGCCGATGATCAACAGCCGGTCGGCCATCATAATCTCTTGATTGACTATAACCCGCGTTCCGCGGGTTGTTTCCCCAAGAAAGACCATGCCCCGTTCCTGCCGGCAGTCATGAAACATAAGTTTATTCCTAACGTCCGGCCATATGGGATCAAAGATACGGAGGCACCCTTCTTCACTGCTTTTTTTATGCATTCCGGTAGCAACCATGATCTTCAACGGGTAAGGAGCAAGTTCCGGCCAGATGAATTCCAGGACCCGGCCGGTTGGGGTCGGCCTGGTTTCATCGTTGACGAGGACTAATAACGACCGGCATCCTTTTAAAAATAGAGACAAGGGCGGGGAGTTCAGGGGATGTTCAAGGGCCTTTTTTAATCCTGTTTCAAAAGAGAGCGATTGGGTTTCCCGGGGAGCAAGAAGCTCTCCCCAGTTTTTCTTTGGAATCATAAGCGGGAGAGTTTTGTTGCCGTAAGGGATGAAGAGAGTTAGCATGAAAAAACAGGATTCTCGGGGTCAAAGATTCCAGGAATCAAAGGATTGTCATTGAGGTCGCTATCGACCGCTTCATCCAAGAAATGCCCCTTGAATCCTTGACCCCTGGAATCCTTGAATCCTTTCTTTCATCAGGCTGCTTTTCGCGTCTTCTTTTTCAATCGGCTGATCCGGCGTCTTAATTGATCAATGCCTTTTTTATCCTTTTTCTCTCGGGATTCCAGTTTCTTTTTCCGTAACTCACTTATCTTCTCTTTCAATTGGCGCATAGATCGATCCCCTTTTTTGCCGGAATCTTCTTTTATCCCTCGGGCCTTTTTAATGGCCGCCAGGACTTCCTCTTTATTCATCCCGTGAACGCCGGATATTTCGGGAAGGGTCAAAGCCACATCACGCAGTTCCTTGGCCGTCATCTTTTCCAAAGGTTTTTCTTTTTTTTCGGCCTTTTCTTTTTTACCCATAATGCCTTTTCTCCTTTATCCTTTTTTTGTTTCAGCTAATTCCGCCATTTTTAAAAACGGTTTAAAAAGATCAATGGGGATGGGGAAAAGGGTCGTTGAATTATGCTCCGAAGCCACTTCCCTTAAGGTCTGGAGATAGCGAAGTTGAAGTGCAATCGGGTGGGCTTCAATGATGCCTGCGGCATCGGCCATGCGGGATGCGGCTTGGAATTCCCCTTCAGCATTGATGACCTTGGCCCTTCGTTCCCGCTCGGCCTCGGCTTGCTTGGCCATGGCCCGTTGCATCTCCTGGGGCAAATCGATCTGTTTCACTTCTACGACAGTCACCTTAATTCCCCAGGGATCGGTATGCATATCCAGGATCTCCTGTATTTCCGTATTGACCTTCTCCCGTTCCGACAGGATCTTATCCAATTCCGCCTGTCCGCAGACACTACGCAAAGTGGTCTGGGCCAACTGAGAGGTGGCATAAAGATATTGCTGAACTTCGATGGTGGCCTTTACGGCATCCATGACGCGAAAGTAAACCACGGCATTGACCTTCACGGAAACATTGTCCCGGGTGATAACGTCCTGTGGGGGAACATCCATGGTCACAGTCCGCAAATCCACTTTAATCATTTTATCAACAATGGGAATCAGGAGAATCAATCCCGGTCCTTTCGCCCCCAAGACCCGCCCCAGGCGGAAAATGACACCTCGTTCATATTCGTTTAAGATGCGTATGGCACTGCTTAAAAAAAAGATGACCAGAATAATAATTGCTGCTAGGAAGTACATAATAAACTCCTTTCTGTGATTACGGATTTTGGGGGTTGATTAATTATAAAACAATATCTGAAAAGGCCGCCTAATCAAGAATTCCTTTTTATTTAATATCAAGCATCATCTCTTGTTTTTACCTCTCTTCCCAATTTTACCATTTCTTATTTCTTTCGTTTCACTTTCAACACCAGATTTTCGATATTTTCCACTTCCACAACTTCTCCGGTTTCAATGATTTCTTCGGAGCTCGCATTCCAGATTTCTCCATGGACGAAGATTTTTCCCGGATTGTCCGGGGTAATTCTTTGATGTACCCGCCCCACTTCTTTGATAATCCCCTGATCCCCGGTCTGCGGTTTCCTTCGGTAGGCCTTTACAGCCAAGGCGATAACAACAATAAAAAATCCGGAGATAACCAAAACGGTTGTAATCAGGACCTGAAGAGAAATCCCCATTTGCCCCTCTCCTGTTTTGAATAGCATCAGAGAGCCGAGAGTTAAAGAAACGATACCGGCCACGGTCAATAGACCGTGGCTGATCACCTTGATCTCGGCGATAAAAAAGACAATGGACAGAAAGATTAGAAGGACTCCGGCATAATTGACCGGCAAGGTCTGCAGGGCAAAAAAAGCCAGAATCAGACATATTCCACCGATAACTCCGGGGAAAATGCCCCCGGGATGGGCTAATTCAAAAAAAATGCCCATCATGCCCAGCATCATTAATACGTAGGCCAAATTAGGGTCACTGATGGTACGAAGGATACGGTCACGAAAATTTTCTTTGAGATGAACAACCGGAAGACCCTGAGTTCGGATTGTCTTCGGTTGTTTGGAGGTAGTAATTTGCCGGCCATCAGCCTTTTGAATTAAGTCCGTTAGATCGTTCGCCACCAGATCGATGACTTTTAGTTCCACGGCCTTTTCAGCAGTGATGGATTCACTTTTTGAAACTGCAGATTCGACCCAATCCGCATTGCGCTTTCGTTGATCGGCAATACTGCGCACATAGGCTACCATGTCCTTTTCAACCTTTTGGGCCATAATCTTATCAATGTCTTTCCCGCCAACATTAACCGGATGGGCAGCCCCGATATTCGTCCCCGGGGACATGGCCGCCAGATCAGCAGCCAGGACAACCAATACCCCGGCCGAAGCCGCACGGGCCCCGCTGGGAGAGACAAAGACAATTATGGGTATCTGAGCATTTAAAATCCCCTGAACAATGGCCCGCATAGAAGAATCCAGACCTCCAGGTGTATCCAGTTGGATGACCAGGGCGGCCGCCTTGTCTTTTTCAGCCTTAGTGATGGATCGGGTGATAAAATCGGCCACCGGAGGATTGATGGAACCTGCAATGGTAATGACATAGATGGGTGGCTTTTCGACGGCCTGCACGGGAAAAGGTCGTGACAATAAGAAACCAAGGAAAATTAGGGGTAAAACGAAATATGAGAGACGAGGGATGATGGACGAGGGATGATGGACACGGAAGGGCAGATCATAGGGCGTCCCTTGTCTTAGCGAAGCGGTCGTCCCACGTACATCGTCGAAAATCCGCAATCCGTAATCGGCAATCCGCATTTTATTTATCCAATCCATCATAAATACGCCAGACTTTTTTTAAATCCTCCCAGGCTTCCCGTTTAAATTCAGGGTTTCTGAGGAGATACGCCGGATGAAAACTTGGTATGAGTTGCCTGCCCTTTAAATCAAATATGTGGCCTCTCAAGTCTGAAATTTTCTTCTTTGATTGGGTTAAGGCCTGAGCAGCGGAATTACCCAAGGGAACCAGGATTTGAGGATCGACCAACCGAATTTCTTCTTCGATAAAGGGCCGGCAGGCCTCAACCTCCTCCTCCAATGGTACCCGGTTTTCCGGTGGTCGGCACTTGACTATATTCGTAATATAGACATCCTCCCGGCGCAATTCAATGGCTTGGATCATTTTTGTCAACAGTTGCCCGGCCGGACCGACAAAAGGTCGGCCTTGTCGATCTTCTTCGAACCCTGGTCCTTCCCCAATAAACATCAGACGGGAATTTGAAGTCCCCTCCCCCGGCACGGCCTGAAGGCGATTCCGGAATAAACGGCATTTTTGACATTCATGTATCGTCCGGTTTAGATCCGGGATCGAATCGAAGTGGTCGGATGAATGACGGGTATGGCCCGATGGTTCTCGGTTTTTTTTTGGCCAGGGTAAAAATGGCCTCCCCCAGTCTTTTTGGAGTTCAAGAAGTTCTTTGAGCTGTCCTACGAACTGATCGAGGCCGGCTGGATCAATGTCGGAAACCGTCACGATTTTTTGGGCTTTTTGTTTTTACGATTGACAATATTATCAAAAATGAGGCCGGCCACTTCATCCTTGGGCATCAGCGGCAAAGACTTGGTTTTTCCGTCGGGAAAAAGTAAAAGGACCTGATTGGTATCACAGCCGAAACCGGCATCCGGCTTTCCTATAGGATTGGCCACAATCAGATCCAGATTTTTCTCTTTAAGTTTCTGAAAGGCATTGTCAATGAGATCTTCTGTTTCAGCGGCAAATCCCACCAGAAATTGATTTTTTTTCTTTTGTCCCAACCGCTTAAGGATATCCGGATTTTGGATCAAGGTTAAATGAAGAGCGGTTTGCCCCTTCTTTTTTATTTTATGCGGGGTTACCTCTTGCGGACGATAATCAGAAACAGCAGCGGCCTTGATGACGATAGAGGCCGTGGGAAAAACCTTCAAGACCTCTTTTTCCATTTCCAGGGCCGAGGTAACTCGAATAGTTGAAATACCGGGCACCGCCTCCAGATAGGTCGGTCCGGTGATCAAGGTAACCCGGGCCCCCCTCCTCCGGGCCACCCGGGCCAGAGAAAAACCCATCTTGCCGGTGGAGGGATTGGCAATAAATCGAACCGGGTCTATGGCTTCCCAGGTACAGCCGGCCGTTATCAGCACCTCTTCTCCTTTCAGGTCTTGGGGAGAGAGCAGAGTAAGGACTTCTTCAAGAATGGCTTCCGGATCGGGCAAACGTCCCGGCCCTGTTTGTCCACAGGCCAGAGGCCCTGAGGAAGGTTCCAAGACTTGATGGCCGAATTTTTTTAGCATTTTTAAATTAGCTTGGACAACGGGATTTTCATACATCCGGACGTTCATGGCCGGACAAAACAGTTTGGGTGCCGGACAGGCCAAAAGAAAGGTGGAAAGCAAATCATCGGCTAGGCCATGGGCCGCCTTGGCGATCAGATTGGCTGTAGCCGGGGCCAGGATGATCAGGTCCGCCCATCCGGCCAACTGGATATGGTCCATGGCCCCAGGACTGTAAGATTCGAAAAGGTCGGTATAAACTCCATAAGGAGTCAAGGCCTGAAAGGTCAAGGGGGTAATGAACCGCTGCGCATTCCGGGTCATGACCACCGCCACTTGGGCCTGACCATCGGAAAGGCGGCGAAGTAATTCAACGGCCTTAAAGGCTGCAATCCCGCCGCTGATGCCCAAAACAATGTGTTTGTCTTTAAGCATAGAACTCATCACAATTAGGCTTTGACTTTAGCCTGTCATCCTACGCAGATCGAATCTTTTTTAAAAATAAATATAAGCCAAGCAGGAAGGAAAAAGGGTGTAGATTCCCCTACTGGCCATCCTGGGTTGGGATCATCCAAATCTCAACATGGGTGTTGAACATATTCTCTTCAATAAAAAAGACACTACGCTTGTTCTTTTTTTCAAACAACAAGACCGTTTTGGGAGCCAGTTTAAAATTCCCTTTGGCTTGCCAGTTGTCACGGGCCATGGCGACTTTAAAAAAATTGCTCAAGGATTCCACTACCACATTACCGTCTAAAACTAAAACCCCGGCTATCAAGTTGGGGGCCTGAAAAACCCTGGATTTTTTAGTGTCCAATTTCAGTTCGTTGGGGATTTGAATATCTTCAAAGTCATAATATCTGGCATCCGGACGGTCCAGCTTTTTGTCGGCCTGAGGTTGGGGGACTGTCACTGAGGTAGAAGATTCCTTCTTTTGTTCCTTAAGGACACTGCCGCAGCCCAGCATGAGTCCCATTAATCCAAAACAGACGACCATCCATCCCAATACCTTGAAACCCTTTTTTAATATCATCTCCCTGCTCCTTTCTATGACTTGTAATGAATTACCGGGCTGTTAAAAAATAATCTTTAGTAATAGTAATAGTAATAGTAATAGTAATAGTAATAGTAATAGTAATAGTAATA